>CAYJNV010000061.1:0-14162 GCA_964370975.1 uncultured Caldilineaceae bacterium
GGGATCGGCAGCCTATCGCTCACGAGGAGCGTGCTGTTGATCCCTTGTTTTTGATTCCTCGATTATCCGGAGCGTGGCCGTTCCCCACTGCCCACTCCCCACTGCCCACTGCCCAATCCCCACTCCCCGCCCTTCTCACTTGCGCGCACGGCGCACGGGGCGCCACTCGCGCAGCGCCAGTCCCTGCTGACTCCCATCTGCAAAGGTGCGCGGTTCGTCGGGCAACGTCGTTTCGGGGGTCGTTCGTTTGGGTTGCGCCTCACGCCCGGCCTCGATCTGCGCCATCTGCTTCTTCTGGTAAGCGGTAAGCGCCACCGTGGCGCAGGCCGAGAGCATGTCACCGGCGGTAGTCTCACGCGGCTCATCAAGCAGCGCCAGCAGTTCCGGCTCGCTCGCCAGCGTAATGCTGAGCATGGTGCGCCACGCGCGAATACGGACTGTGAGAAGGTCGAGATCGCGCTGCCGCGAAGCCAGTTCGTGCGCCAGTTCGATGTGGCGCGCAGCCGCATGGTCCATGCGCGTCGTGGTCACTGCTTTGATGGCGGCCAGCATAACCGTGTGCGGAATCGCCGCATCACCCGCCTCAATCGGCTGGGCGCGTGCAGCGGCGCGTGGATCTTCACCGGCATCGGCAACGTCGCCCAGCGCATCAATGGTCAAGGGAGTCGCGCCCAGGCGTGCAGAGGCGCTTTCGCCACCAAACGCGCGCAGCGTGGCGGCATCGTAGGGAAGGAACTTGCGGACGGCGCCAAACCAGTCGGCAATGACGCCATGCAGGTCAGCCAGTTCTTCGTGTGCCGCTTCGGCAGAGAGAGGAGCGCCGGGTGCAGCGGCAGAAGCGGCCGCTGGCGGAGGAAGCTGCTCGAGATCAATCACGTTCTGCGAAGCGACCTGTGCGGCCAGCTCGGCGCCGGCCGCGGTGAGCACGTTAACACTGTAGCGCATGGCCGAGAGGCGGCTGCGCACCTCGGTCAATTCCGCCTCGCGGCGGCGCAGGGCGCCTTCGGCGTCGGCGCGTGCCAAAGCAATTGCGCCTACGGTCTGCCGGGCGTCGCTGCCACCCAGTTCCACGGGCAACAACTGTGCACTCTGCAGTGCCTCGAGGCGAACGCTCAGCGCCTCCATTTCAATTCGCCGCTCGGCCAGCTCATCCTCAAGACGGCGGCGGCGCTCCTGCATCTCCTTGTTCTCGCTCGAGAGACGGCTGTGGGTGGCCTTGAGCTGGCTATATGCGCCGCTCCACTGCGTGATGTCGGTGCGGTTTTGCATCAATTCGGCTTCGCTGCTGAGGATGCGCGCCTCGGCGGCGTTGAGGCGGTCTTCCATTTCGCCCGCCTCGGCCTGGAACTCCTCCAACTGGGCGCGCACGATGTTGAGCTGCGCGGTCAAATCCGTAGCCTCGCCCTGCGCGGTTTCAAGCAGGCTGCGGCGGTCGGCCTGTTCAGACTCAAGGGCAGCACGGGCGGAGGCAAGCTCTTGCGTGCGTTTGTCGAGGTCGCTCTGCAGCGCGTTGACGCGCGCGGCGTGGCCGGCCTCAAGGTTGCGCACGCGCGACTGGCTAAAGAAAGCGGCGATGACAAAGCCCACAAGAAAGCCGAGCAGGGTCAGCCCGATGGTCAATGTAGTTGACATGGGAGCGGCGTTTCCTCTCCAAGCGGCGCAGAGTGGCGGGGCATGAGACGGCCCTGCGCCGACGGCGTACGCACCGGCACTATGCGGCGTCGGATGGCTGTTCCGACGCGGGCTCGGTGGTTGGGGCCTCGGCGACCGCCTCGGCGCGCAGCGCGTCGAGTTCGAGGTTAAGCGCCGCAATACGCGCCTCGGCGCGTGTCAGCGCCTCGTCCTTCATCTTGATCATGGTGGACGCGAGCACGGCAAGCTCCGAGGCAACATCCTCGCGCGCACGCACCAGGCGATTGTCCAGCTCATGGCGCGCGGCATTGGAGGTGAGCAACTCGGCCTTGACAGACTCAAGCTCCGCCTGGCGCATGGAGAGTACCTTGTCGCGCTGCTCCAGTTCCTCCTGCAGGCGCGCCGCGCGGCTGTACGCTTCGGTCAGCGCAATCTCTCGCGCCTTGTCGGTCTCAATGGCTGCAGGCGTTCGCGCAACGGCGGAAAAGCTCTCGGCTATCTGGTCGGGCGCAAGCGCAACGGCCGCAGGCTGGCGCGTGAGGGCCGCTGCATCGTTGCCTTCAGCGCCGCCCATCTCGCCATCGACTGCCTTCTCCAGCGCCTGGAGCACGGCTTCGGCGAGCAGGACCTCTTCGTTTGACTCGAAGTCATCACTGTCGCCAGCATCCAAAGTATCGCCAGTGTCGCCAGCGTCGCCGGCAGCAAGGTCGCGCGCGTCGTCACTCGCTGCGGCCGCAGGCTCTTCGGCGGCCTCCTCGAGTGCAGCCACCTTCGCCTCAAGTCCCTTGGCCTTGGTGCGCTCGGCTTCGAGATCGGCCAGCGCCGTCGTCAGGCTACCCTTGGTCTTGGTGTTGTCGCTGCGCGCATCCGCTAATTCGCGATCGTTCTTGCGCTGCTTGCCCTCGAGGTCGGCGTTACGCGCTTCCAGCTCGCGCACGCGGCGCGCCGGCGACATGCCCGTGAGCAGCCAGCCGATGAGATAGCCAAGTACGAGGGCAACCAGAAGCGGCACCCAGTTTTCGACAATCCAGTTCATGTTGAGCCAGTACATAGGTGGACTCCTGTTGGTTGCGACGTGCATCACGCTGCACGCCGTCCTGGTTCATGCAATCTGACTGGGGCAGGCCTGCCGGGATTGACAGACAAAGACGAAGCCGCAACAATAGAAGTGGCGGGCTGCAGGTGGCAAAAATGGGCAGATTATTGGTCAAGCTGCCGCCATTCTAGCACGGCGGGGCGTGGCTGCCCAAGCGCAAACGCGGCGGGTCCATCGCCGCAACCCACATCGCCACGAATCAGAGGGGGCTATTGTGCCAATGAATCTGGATGAATTGCGCGCCTTTTGCCTGGCGCAACCGGCGGCCGAGGAGTCTCTGCCCTTTGGTCCCGGCGCGCTTGTCTACAAGGTGATGAACAAGATGTTCGTCCTGCTGCCCGAAGAGGTGAAGCAGGGCGAGACGCCCTATGTGGTCTTCAAAGCGGAGCCTCACCTGGGCCAGTTGCTGCGCGACACCTGGCCCGCGGTGACGCCCGCATGGCATTTCAACAAGCAGCACTGGAACTCGGTGGCGATGGACGGCAGCGTGCCCGACGACGAGGTGCACGCGTGGATTGAGCACTCCTACGCGCTGGTGGTGCGTGGGCTGACGCGCGCCGAGCGCGCCGCTCTAGCCGAGGCAAGTGAACAATAACGACCAGCAAGCAAGCGCTTGCTGTGATGCAATCTGTGTAGCCGTCCAGGGTCATGGATGCGGCTGCCTGTCCTACAACGCGCACGAACAGTCCAGAAACCTCGACGCTGCGAAACTCGAAACGTGGACACCGCGAATGCGCAAAGACAACAAAGACAAGAACAGCAAGTTCGTACGCGGACTCGCTGTTCTTGTCTTTGCTTTTCACTGATCTTCTATGCGTTATCTCTGCGTCTTGACTACGGCGTTACATCGCGGCGCGGAGTGCCTGGCGCAGTTCTTCCACGGTCAGGACGATGGGGTTCCCCTTCATGCTACTCGCAGCCTGCGCCTGCGGGATGAGCGTGTCGAAGTCCGCTTCGCCAAAGCCGTAGCTTGCCAGCCCCGGGATATTGAGTTCGGCCACGAGCGCGTGCAACCACGCCAGTAGATCGGCTGTGGTGGCCTTGGGGTTGCCGGTGCACAGGGCCGCAGCCTCGGCATAGCGCGCCAGCGCCGTGGAGTCGGGCGCGCGCTCAGCCAGCGCCTGCAGGTTCACCTGCGTAATCGGCGCAAGCAGCGCGGCACACACTGCCCCGTGCGGTGCGTGGAACGTGCCACCAAAGGGACCGGCGATGCCATGCACAGCGCCCAGGCCGCCGTTCGCCAGCGCCAGCCCACCCGACAGGCTGGCATAGGACATTTGCTCGCGCGCCTTGATGTCCGCGCCGTCGGCATAGACGCGTGGCAGCGCCCACGCTGCCCGCGGCAGCGCCTCGCGGCAGAGTGCGTCAGTAATCGGTGTGGCTTTGGTGGAGACCAGCGGCTCGAGCAACTGCGTCAATGCGTCCAGCCCTGTGGAGGCGGTAACGGCCGGCGGTGCACTGACGGTCAGTTCCGGGTCAACAATCGCGACATGCGCCAGCATGTGTGCGCTGCGCAGGCTCACCTTGACCTTGTGCGGAACCGAGAGCAGCACGGCATTGCGGGTCACCTCACTGCCCGTGCCTGCCGTGGTGGGGATGGCAATCCACGGCGCGGGGGTGCTGCGCAGCGGCTTGCCCTGACCCACCACCTCGAGATGATCGTAGGGATCGCCCGGGTTGGTGAGAAACGCCGCCGCGGCCTTGGCGGTGTCCATGGCGCTGCCGCCGCCAATGCCGATGACAAAGCTGGCGCCATCGCGCTGCGCGAGTTTGGCGGCGTCCTGCGCCATCTCCACTGTGGGCTCGCTTTCGACTGTGTAGATAACATAGCCGAGGCCTGCGCCGGTGAGCAGGTCGAGCAGAGGCTTGACGCGCTCGTCGGTGATGCCCGTTACCACCAGCGCGCGGTTGCCCAGCCCCGCTGCAATCTTGCCCACCTGCTGGAGCGAGCCCGGCCCGAAGATGATGCGGTGGGGAGAGGTGAATTCAAATTGCACGGGTGGTCCTTTCGTAGGAGGGCGAAAGGGAACTGGTAATTGGTAACTGGTAATTGGTAATTTGCCCTATGCGGCCGATTGCTGGGCGCGACGGGCGAGTTACCAATTACCAGTTACCAATTACCAGTTACCCTTCAACTCGATTTGTGATACGCCTCATCCAACCGGTTGATCTTGTCGACCTTGGGGGCGGAGCGACCGCCCTGGTATTCGCTGGCCAGCCAGATGTCGAGCAACTTTTCGGCCACAGCCGAGCCCGTAATCTGGCTGCCAAAGGTGATAACCTGTGCGTCGTTGCTGGCCACGGCGCGCTCGGCGGTATAAGGGTCGGCCACGCACACGGCGCGCACGCCCGGCACCTTGTTGGCCACAATGGCCATGCCCGCGCCCGTGCCGCAGACGAGGATGCCGCGCGCGAAATGGCCCGCGCGTATTTCCTCGGCCAGTTGTGCACCCACGTCGGGGTAATCAACGGGCGCTTCGCTCTCCACGCCCAGGTCCACCACGGTGTAACCGCGGCTGCGCAAATAGTCGCGCACGGCATTTTTCAGGGGCAGGCCGTTGTGATCGGCCCCCACGACAATGGGTTTTGCTTGATCGTACATAAAGCTCTCCTTGTCTCGCACCATTTTCGCACTACCTTCGCACTATTTTCGCACTACTTTCGCACCATGGTCATGCCTTGAGTGGACCGGCGAAGAAATTGTCCCACGGAATGTCGACGGGCGCATCATGGCAAACGATGTCGATCATTGTGCGCAGGAGCGGAAGCGCGTCGCCGTCGAGCTTGCCTGCGGCGATCATCGCCTCAACGGTGGGGCCAATTGCCTGCGACAGCTGTGCGCCCTCGATGGTGTCATCGGGCATGTAGGTGCGCTTGGCCTCCGAGAAGGGCGTGCCCAGCGCCAGGTAGCGCCCCATGCGCGCGTTGCGCCCGCCCATGCTTGTGACGTAAAGATCGCCTGCGCCTGGCAGCGAATAGACGCTGCGCCGGTCGCCCCCCATGATATCCACCATGTAGGCAATTTCCCAAAGACCCTGGGCGAAGAGACCCGCGGCGACGTTGAACATCACCGCATCATTGGGTGCGATGCCATCTTTCTCCAGCATGCCTCCCACCAGCCCCACGGCCAGCGCATAGACGTTCTTCATGGCCACGCAGGTTTCCACACCGATGAGGTCGGTGCTGGTCCATGCGTGGTAGTAGGGTGTGCGCAAGTAACCGGCAAGGCGCTCAATAAGCGCGGCATCGCTGCCGGTGACGACCACGCAGGTGTGCCGATGCTCGGAAAGCTCGCCTGCGATGGAAGGGCCGCCCACGGCGTTGAGACGCACGTCGCGCTGGCGTTCGGCGGGCAAGCCCGCGCGCAGGCGGTGCGGCAGCGTTTGCAGCGCATCGCCGTCACCCGAGAGCCCCTTGGTTAGGAAGAGCAGCGGAAAGTTGGCGGGCAGCAGCGGCCCCAGCATCTGTGCCGCCCAGTCAATGCCCAGCGAGTTGACGCCAAGCACCACGAGATCGGCCCCCTCAAGCGCCTCGCCCAGACGGTCATAGGTAAAGGGGCGCACACTGTCGTTGAGGCGGCTGCGCAGGCGCGGGTGGATGCGCGTCTCGTGGATCTCCTCGATGATGTCGCCGTCGAGGTGGGTGCCGACCAGGCGCACGCTGTGGCCGTTTTCGGCAAGCGGCGTGGTAAATGCGCTGCCCATGACGCCCGCACCGAGAACTACAATGTTTGCCATACTTGCCTCTCAAAGTGGCTGTACACAGGAAGAATCAGGTTCAACAGACGATGCAGGAATCGAATTCCGGCTGAGGTGCTTTCAAAAGCATACAATCCTCACCAATGCGCACCGCTCGCCCCACGTTCAGCCGTTGTGTGTAGATTGGGCCAGACGGCTGTCTGCATGCCAGCCTTCCAGTTCGAGCACGGCACGCGCCGTCAGGTCGTCGGTGGCCAGCACGGTGAGGAATTTGCCGCGCAGCGCGCCCAAAATCGACTGCGCCTTGGGCAGACCACGCGCCACCGCCACCACGCGCGGGATCGCGCGCAGGTCCTCCAGGTCAATCCCGATGACACGGTCGTTGATGGCTTAGGGTTCCGAATGGCCGTTCACATCGAAGAAGCGCCCCACCGTTTCGCCCACAATGCCCTCGCTGCGCAGGCGCGCCAGGTCGGCCGGAGACAGGTGGCCGGCGCGCAGGAAGGAAGCGACCTCTTCATGCATAGTTCCGATGCCAGTTATGGCCAGTGCGACGGATCGCGCCCGCTTGAGTCCATCGCGCACGCTGGGCTCCTGCGCCAGCAGGTCGCGCAGCCCCTCCTGTTCCACCAGCACAGGGGCGTGCAGGTCATAGTGGCGGCCACCTAGTTTGGCGGCAACGACGCGTGCGAGGTCGGGGCCGTCAATCAGGGTGTTGGCCGCGCCCACGCTGCCCAGAATCTGCACAACGTCGATCTGGCGGCTGCGCTCCTCGGCCAGCGCCGTCACGGCTGCATGCACGCCCGTGCCCCAGGCAATGCCGATGCACGCGCCCACGGGCAGCGTGCCAAAGACCCGCTCGAGATAGGCCGCCGCCAGCCGCCCCACGCCATAGAGCATCTGCTCATCGCGCAGTTCGGCGGTGGTGAGGAGCACCTGCGCATCCTGCAGACCAAAGGTTTCGATCAGCCCCTGCTCAAGGCGATAGTCGCGGTGAACGGGGCGGTGGATGCGGATCTCCACAATGCCGCGGTCGCGCGCTTCTTTGATCATGCGCGAGACGCTCGAGCGCGAAATCTCCATGCGCTCGGCAATTTGCTGTTGATTCTGGTTGAGTTCGTAGTAGAGGCTGGCAACGGTGACGAGTTGGTCGTCGCGGTCGCCGGCCGGTTCCTGAGATGCGTTCACGGCGTGCCACCGCCTTGCAGAGGTGCATGGTGGGATGCGGAACGGTCGCGTGCTGCCCGTACAAAGGCGCGGCTGCGGGTGTCCAGAAGTGCACCGCTTGCGGCCGGTTGGCCCCCGAAAAGGTCGCCGCTGACAAGCAGCATTGTGTCGGGGCCATAGAAATCAAGCAATTCGGTCACGCGTGCCACGGTCATGCCGCCGGATGGAACGGGGAACGCGGGAGCCAAACCTCCCCACTGCGACCGCAATCCGCCCGCCAACGCCCGGCACTGCGCAGGTGTGTAGCCGAAGCGCCCGCCGTAATTCACAAAGATGACGCCATCTGCCCCTGCCAGGCGAAAAAGTTTGCCGAAGAGAAGTTCGGGGGCAATCCGCCACGCGCCGCCCAAAGCGGGGTGCGCCAGAAATGCCATGTCGGGGAAAGCGGCTACGACTTCGGCAAAGGCGGGCAGCCCCACAAGCATGGGCGCGATCATCACCATGCGCAGCCCGGCGTCGCGCGCGAGCGCGGTTTGCGCGTGCAGCGTGGCAGGAGTGCCTGACACATGGGGTGCGTAGAGCACGGGGCGACCCGTTTCGTCGGCAACGCGTGCCGCCGCTTGCGCGCATAGGGGCACACGTTCGGCAAAGGGGGCATGGCGCTGATCGGCGATGCTGTGGTCATCCTTGATGACGTGAATGCCTGCGTGCGCAAAGCGGCTGCAGAGATCGGCCAGCGCCGACGCATCCAGCCCCACCGGCTTGAGCGCCGTGCAGGTGAGTGGCCCGCGCTCTGCAGCCAGCAGGCGGCGCACGCCGGCAATGCCAAAGTGGGGACCGGCGAAACGCGCCAGCAAATTAGGCGGCAACTCCACATCAGCCAGTGTGACATCCTGCTGCAGTGACGTGTTGCCAAAGAGAACGTTCAGAAGTTGCGCAAGCGAGTTGCCCGCGTTTTCGGCAGCATATGAAACCCATACGGCAAAGTGGCCAGGCGCACTTTCCTCAATCGATTCAACTTCGCCAACAGTGCCCTGCGCGGCAACATTTCCGGGCACGGCTGCGCGCGGCAGTTCCACACTCTGCTCAAGCGCAATCGCTTCGGCGCGCGCGTCCACAGTGCGCGCGTCCATGGCCGCCGCGCTGCCTGGCGCTGCTGCGGATAGACGATAGAGAACGCGCAGTCGCTCCTCACGCATGAATGGATTGCTGCATAGCGCCTCCGCTAACTGGCCGTGAACCCGCCATCGAGGTAGACGGCCTGCCCGGTGATCATGTCCGAAGCGGGTGCGGCGAGGAAGAGTACAAGGTCTGCGACCTCAAGGGGTGTGCCGAAGCGCCCCAGGGGTATGCGCGCGAGCATTGGGTCGGCCTTGGCGGGGTCACCCCAAACCCTCGTCCCCATGGGGGTAAGGATGACCGTAGGGCAAACAGCGTTACACTGGATGTTGAAGGGTCCCAGCTCCACCGCTGTCACCTTGGTGAGCGCGTTGAGGCCGCCCTTGGACGCGCAGTAGGCGGCGTGCTTTGGCAGTGCAACCGTGGCCGCCTGCGAGGAGATATTGATGATTTTGCCGCTGCGCTGGGCGATCATGCCGGGTGCAACCAGTTGTGTCAGCGCAAAGGGTGCGCGCATGTTGACGGCTTGCGTTTCATCCCAGGCCGCGAGTGACAGGTCCAGGATTGAACCAAGGCGAGAAATGCCGGCGTTGTTCACCAGGATGTCGACCGTGCCAAAGTACTCGAGCGCCGCGCGCCCGGCACGCGCCGTCTCTTCGGCCGAGGCCAGATCGGCACTAATGATGTGGCACGTGCGCCCCGCGGCACGGACCAACGCGGCTGTCTCCTCAAGACCGGCTTGGTCGCGGCCAATGATGGCCACATCCGCCCCGGCCTGCGCCAGCAGGTGCGCAACTTCGGCGCCAATCCCCTTGGAACCGCCGGTGACAAGGGCGCGCTTGCCCGGCAACGCAAAGCGGGTGAGGTAATTGGTGGATTCGAGTGCGTCCATGAAATCACCTGATGAGTGGGAGGTGGGTCATTGATAATTGAAGATTGATAACTTGCGGCGCGCAATCGGCATCAGGCGATTGGCAACAGGCTGCGAACGACGCCTGACGGTCGCGTGACGCGTGGGGAGCGGTGCACAAACGTCATTGTGGTGCACAAACTTGCAAATAGGATAGCATACGCGCAACGAAGTGTCAACGCATGCGCAAAGCAACCATTTGGCTGCAATTCGGTCCTCGCCTCGAGCAAGTGGACAGGCTGCGCCAAGACGCGGCCTGTCTACTTGCCCAATTCGCACGCAACGGGCACACTTCCCAAGCACCAGTCAACCAGTCAACCAGTCAACGCACCATCGTTCATTAATCCAGAATCCTCTGTCATCCTATGTCCACCCCGCTCGACATCCTTCTCTCCGACCTGCGCGGCGATCGCGCCTTCATGGCCAACGTGGCTGCCTGGCGCACGCTGCCCGCGCAAGATGCGGTTTATGCGCCGATTCCCGCCTCGCTGAGCGCCGGCGTGCGCGCCGGGCTAGCGCGGCGACAGATTCCCGCGCTCTACAGCCACCAGGACGAGGCGCTGCACCATGCCGGCGCGGGGCGCAACGTGGTGGTTGTGACGCCCACCGCCAGCGGCAAGACGCTCGCCTACAACTTGCCCGTCTTCGAGGCGCTGCTGAGCAACCCCGCGGCACGTGCACTCTACCTCTTCCCCACCAAAGCGCTGGCGCAGGATCAGCTTGCCGGTCTGCGCAGTTGGGTGCAGGACATTCCCACTGCGCTGCCGGAAGCGCAGGCGGTGGCGGTCTACGATGGCGACACGCCCTCGAGCGAACGCGCGCGCATTCGCAACCGCGCGCGCATCGTCCTCTCCAACCCTGACATGCTCCACGCGGGCATACTGCCTGCGCACACGCAGTGGGCGGCGTTCTTCGAGGGGCTGCGCTTTGTGGTGGTGGACGAAATCCACACCTACCGGGGCGTCTTTGGCAGCCACGTGGCCAACGTGCTGCGCCGCCTGCAGCGCATTTGCGCCCACTATGGCAGCAAGCCGCAGTTCATTTGCACCAGCGCCACGATTGCCAACCCACGCCAACTGGCCGAGACGCTGCTCGAGCAGGAGGTGCACTGCATTACCCGCAACGGCGCGCCGCGCGGCGAGAAGCAGGTCATCCTCTACAACCCGCCCATTTATGACCTGGAGCTTGGCCTGCGCCGCAGCGCCGTCCTCGAGACACAGGCAATTGGCGCGCGTGCTGTGCGCAGCGACGTGCAGAGCATCATCTTCGGCCGCTCGCGGTTGACCACCGAACTGCTGCTCACGTACCTGCGCGAGAGCCTGAACGACGCGGGGCTGGACGTGCAGCGCGCCGTGCGCGGCTATCGTGGCGGCTATATGCCCACCGAGCGGCGCGCCATCGAAGCAGGGCTGCGCAGCGGCGAGGTGCGCGCCGTGACCGCCACCAACGCGCTCGAACTCGGCATCGACATTGGCGATCTGCAGGCGGCGCTGCTCTGCGGCTACCCCGGCAGCATTGCCAGCCTGTGGCAGCAGATTGGTCGTGCCGGGCGCACGCGTGCCGCCTCGCTTGCGGTCCTTGTCGCCACCGGTTTGCCGCTCGATCAATACATCATCCGCCACCCCGAGTTCATCTTCGAGCGCTCGCCCGAGCATGCGCTGGTCAACGCCGACAACCTGGTGCTGCTGGTGGAGCACCTGCGCTGCGCCGTGGCCGAGCTGCCCTTTGCCTCCGGCGAGCGCTTCGGCAAGAGCGAAGCGGCCGCCGACATGCTCGCCATCATGGCCACCGAGGGCGAGGTGCAGCAGGCGGGCGGGCGCACGCTGTGGGCGGGGCTTGGCTCACCCGCGCGCAGCTTTGGCTTGCGCAGCAGCGGCAACCAGCCGGTGTCCATTCAGGTGGAGGCAGGCAGCGAGACTCCCGATGGCGGCGTACGCATCATCGGCGAGGTGGATGCCGAAAGCGCGCAATCGATCGCCCACGCGGGCGCCATCTACATGCACGAAGGCGCAACCTACCGGGTCAGCACGCTAGACCTCGAGAATTCCATCGCCCACGTGCGCCCCGTCGCGGTGGACTACTATACGGTGGTCGACCGCGACGTGCAGCTTGAAGTGCTGCGCACAACGGACGAGCGCACCGCCACGGGCGCTGCGGTGGGCCACGGCGATGTGCGTGTGCGCGCGCAGGTGACAGGCTACCGGCGCATGAAGCGCTTCACGCATGAGAACCTGGGCAATTTCCCACTCGCTTACCCGCCCCAACTGCTCCTCACAACGGGCTACTGGCTCACGGTGACGCCCGAGACGCAGCGCACCCTCGCCGAGCAGGGCGCCTGGTTCGACTCGGTGAACGATTACGGACCCAACTGGCAGACGCAGCGCGAGGCCGTGCGTGGGCGCGACCGCTACCGCTGTGCGCAATGCGGCACGCCCGAGCCGGAGGGGCGGCAGCACGACGTCCATCACCTCAGCCCCTTCCGCAGCTTCGGCTATGTGCCCGGTGTGAACGAGCGTTACCTTGACGCCAACCGCCTGGAAAACCTGATCCTGGTATGCCGCACCTGCCACAAGCGGCTGGAGGCCGGCCTGCGCACACGCGGCGCGCTCGACGGGCTGGGCCACGCGCTGCTCGCGCTAGCGCCCCTCTATCTGATGTGCGACCGCGAGGATATCGATGCACACATCGAACGCAGCGATGCGCCGCGCGATGGCGTCGTGCCCGACGACCTGACACCGGCGCGCATCACCATCTACGAACGCGCCCCAGCCGGACTTGGCTTCAGCGAATGGCTTTACGAGCTGCACGACGAGCTGCTGGGCGCAACGCGCGACCTTATCAACGCCTGCCCGTGCACGGCTGGCTGCCCAAGCTGTGTGGGTCCTGTACTCGAGGGCGATGCGCAACTTGAGACGAAACAGATTACGCTTGCGCTGCTTGATCTGTTGGTGCAGGATGACGCAAAGTGACACCAGAAATTCGACGATTCGTGCAGAGGTATTGGCCAATTCCCTTCACGGGGTGTCAGTCGTCAATTCTCCATTACCGACTCAAATTTTGCTCCTCCTTTGACAGCTCGATCCGCCTTGGCTATGCTGTCCGTTGAGCGACCCGATTTCCGTACCAAACCGTCAGCCGGATTGACCTTACGGAGCGCCTGCATGTCCACTGTGCAATCCACAAGCTTGCTTGCCATTCCGCCGCTTGCAGGGCTGGCCGCCTATGTCGAGGCAGCGCGCCCCGGTCTGGGCGTCGAGGAGTCTGTGCAGCGGCTGCTGCGCTATGCGTGGATTGAGAAGCGCATCATGGAGGTGGGCCTCTTCTGGCTTGCCTCAACGCCCGAATGGGAGGTGAAGGAGGCGCTGGGTCTGCACGTGCACCGCAGCGCCGAGCATGTGGCGGCGCTGCGCGGGCGCATTGGCGAGATGCGCAGCCCCGTGCCGCGCATGGATGTGTCACCCGATCCCACCATTGATGCCTTCTTCGCAGAGATGTTGACCGCGGCAGATACGGTCGAAAAGATTGCCGGCCTCTATGGCCTCCTGCGCCCGGCGCTACTGGCGGCATACCGGGCGCACTACGCCGCCGCGCACCCTGTGGCCGATTCACCCACGCGCCACATCCTCCGCCACATCATTGTGGATGCGGAAGACGAAGCCGTCTGGGGCGCCGCCGCGTTCGAGGCTGTGCGCGCCGACAATGCAGGGCGCGCCGATGGCTTTGTGGAGCACCTGCACGGATGGCTTATGGCCGCGGGCGGCATTGGAGGCGAAGCCGAACGCGCTGCGCCGCCGACCACGCGCGTCGAGACGCCCTTCGTCCCCGACTTCTTCCCGCAGCGCGACGAGCGCTTTGCGCTGCGCTGGTGCTTTGTCAATCCGCAGCGGCAGGTTTCGCTCAACGAGGCAGTCCCCCTGGACGAGCGCACGCTGGCGCTTATGTGCCGCCGTATTGTGGAGATGGATGTGCCCGAGTACATGACACGCATCATCGCCCATGCCGGCGCCGGCGATGAGGGAGGCAGCCTGCCGTGGGCGTACTACGTGGAGATGACGCGCCAGTTGTGGGACGAAGTGCGCCATGCCATGCTCGGTACAGTCTATTTCGAGAGCCGAGGCGTGGACTGGAAGCGGCTGATTGCCATCCATCCGGGTATGGCGATACGCTTGGGCGCGCTCTCGCCCGCCGATGCGCACACCGTGCTCTACGCGATTGAGCAAAACCTCATGCCCGCGACCACAGGCAAGCGTCTCGAGTACGAGATCAGCTGCAACGCCAACGACCCGCTTGCGGCGCAGATTCAGGACTTTGACTGGGCTGACGAGGTGCTGCATGTACACATTGGCCGCCAGTGGCTGTTGCCCAAATTGAGCCTGCGCGGCGATGCCGCGGTCACGCGCGGCTGGGAACTGCGCGCCGCCACCGCCGACGTGCTCGATGCATGGGCCGACCGCGCGCCGCAGGAGAATTGGTGGCCCGCGCTCGTGCGCGAGGTGCTGGGTCGCGACACCGCCGCTCAATCCTTCGACCTCACGCGACT
>CAYJNV010000061.1:14262-18502 GCA_964370975.1 uncultured Caldilineaceae bacterium
GATGGAGATTACCCCCAAGGAGCGGCTGCGGCGCGCATTGGCGCATGAGCCCGTCGATCGCATCCCCACGCAGGTCAACTACACCGAGCGCATGGGTGCAGCCATGGCTGCGCACTTTGGCGTGGCCGCGTCTGAATTGCCCGGCTTTCTCGGCAATCACCTCGTGCGCGTGGACCTGAATCACACGGGTGCGCTCAGCGCCGACGGCAAGGAGCGCTTCGATTGGTGGGGCTGCGGCCATGACACTGCCGAGGAAGGTTACTTCATTCGCACCAGCCCGCTGGCCAACACCATGGACCTCGACGCGATTGCCTGGCCCGATCCCCACGCACCCGGCCTCATGGACCGCGCCGCCGCCACCATCGACAAGTACGGGGCGACGTACTTCATCGTCCCCAATCTGGGCTTCGCACTCTTCGAGCGGGCGTGGGCGCTGCGCGGCCTCCAGCCCTTTCTCATGGACATGGTGCTCAACCCCCCATTTGTAGAGGCGCTCCTCGACCGCATCACCGAAATCCAGCTTGCGCTCGTCGACCGCTACCTGGAACTGGGTGTGGACGGCGGCTACTTTGGCGACGACTACGGCGCGCAGAAGAGCATGCTCTTTTCGCCCAAGATGTGGAGGGCACTGATCAAGCCGCGGCTGGCGCGCATGTTTGCGCGCTTCCGCGCGCGCGGGCTGCCCGTTCTGCTCCACTCGGACGGCCAGGTGCAGGCGATTCTGCCCGACCTCGTGGAAATTGGCCTGACGGGGCTCAACCCTGTGCAGCCCGAGGTGCTGCCCCACGCGTGGCTGCACGCCGAGTTTGGCGGCACGCTGGCCTTCTACGGCGGCATCTCCACACAGACTGTGCTGCCGCAAGGCTCGCCCGCCGAGGTAGAGGCGGCCGTGGCGCAGGTGGCGGCCACGCTGGCGCCCAACGCAACGGGGTTGCTCATTGCCCCCTCGCATCGCCTGATGACCGATGTGCCAATGGCCAACGTGGAAGCCATGCTGGCTGGATTCAGGAGGTTGACAGCATGAGCCAAAGTGAACGGCGCGCGCAGATGGTGCAGGCTTTTGCTGAGCGCTTTGGCCGCCGGCCCAGCGCCTGGGTGCGCGCCCCCGGCCGTGTGGACCTCATGGGCAGCCACACTGACTACAACCTGGGCTTCGTAATGACGATGACGGTGGACCGCGACATCTGGATGGCGCTGGCGCCGCGCGACGATGGCCATGTGCGCGTCGCTTCGCTTAACCTCGCGGGCGTGAGCACTTTTGCGCTCGACGCCATCGCACGCGACGCCGACCACCCGTGGACTAACTACGTGCGCGGCGTCGCAGTGGAGCTTGCGCAGGCGGGCCACCCGCTGCGCGGCTTTGACGCACTTATCCACAGCACGGTGCCGCTGGGTTCCGGCCTCAGTTCATCGGCCGCGCTGGAGATGGCCGCCGCGACCGCGTTCCAGACCACGGGTGGCTTTACGCTCGACCCCGTGGAGATGGCGCGCCTGGGGCAGCGCGCCGAGAACCGCTTTGTAGGCGTCAACTGTGGCATTCTGGACCAGTTCAGTTCGGCCATGGGGCGCGAGGGGGCGGCGGTGCTGCTCGACTGTCGCACAGTTTCGGGCGGCAGCGTGCCGATTGCGCCCGAGATCGCCGTCGTGATCTGCGACACCAAGGCGGAGCGCCACCTGATGGGCACCGAGTACAGCGAGCGGCGCGCCCAATGCGAGGAAGGGGTGGCGCGCCTGCAGACGTGGCTGCCGCAGATTGAGGCGCTGCGCGATGTGACGATGGCCGATTTTGCCGCGCACGAGGCCGATCTGCCACCCGTGGTCGCACGCCGCTGCCGCTTCATCATCGAGGAGAACGCGCGCGTGCTGGCGCTTGCGCAGGCGCTGCCCGCGGGCGACCGTGCGCACCTGGCTGCACTCTTTGCCGAATCATGGGCAGGGGCGCGCGACAAGTACGAGATTCTGGCCCCGGCCATGGAGGCCATGCATGACGCCGCCATGGACAGCCCCGGCCTCATCGGTGTTCGGCAGGCGGGCGGCGGCTTTGGCGGCTGCCTCGTCGCGCTGGTGGAGGGGGCGCAGGCCGAGGCGTTCGCTGCATCCACAGCGGCGGCCTACCATGCGGCGATGGGCATCGACCCGGCGGTCTTCAGCGTGTCGGCGGCGGCGGGCGCAGGGCCGCTGGCGGAGGCGGCGTGAGGCTGGAGGTCGCCAACCAATTGATGGCGCTTAACCGCGCCTTCTATGCCGCCGTGGCGGCCGATTTCGACGCCACGCGCCAGAGCGTGCCTGAGGGGATGCTGCAAATTCTGGCGTCTGCGCCCGCCGCCAACCCGCTCCACGTGCTCGATGTGGGTTGTGGCAACGGTCGCCTGCTGCAGGCTATGGCGCGCGCTTTCCCGCCCGAGCAGGCGATTGTATACTGGGGGGTCGAGGCTGACGCCCGCCTGCTGGTGTTTGCGCAGGCGGCGTGCGCCGCCCGACCGCCGGGCGTGGCGCAGGCGATGGCGGGTGACGTCCTGCTGGCTGACTTTTGGCTGGCCACCGGCGCGCTGCCGGGCCGCTTTGAGATTGTGGCCTGCTTTGCTGTGCTGCATCACATTCCCTCTGCACCGCTGCGTGTGCAGGCACTGCGTAATCTGGCCAGCCGGCTTGCACCCAATGGCAGGCTGCTGCTGAGCACCTGGCAGTTTTTGCAGAGCGAGCGGCTGCGCAGCCGCATTGCACCATGGGAGGCTGTAGGCCTGCGCGACGCCGATGTGGAACCGGGGGACGCGCTGTTGCCGTGGGATCAAGGCGTGCACGCGCTGCGCTACGCACACGCCATACGTCTGGAAGAACTCACCGCCCTGGCCGCCGAGGCCGGGCTGACCATTGAATCCACCTTTTTCGCCGACGGCCATGAGGGCAACCTTAACCTTTACGCCGCCCTCGTCCGCAAGGAGCAAGCCCCACTGTGAGCACCGAGTTGAACCCCAACGCCACATCTGCCGCCGAGCCAACCCGCAGCGACGAACTGGTTGCCGCCTTTCGCGCCCACTTCAGCGACGACCCGATTCTGGTGAGCGTGGGGCCGGGTCGCGTCAATCTGATTGGCGAGCACACCGACTATAACGGCGGCTTTGTGCTGCCCATTGCACTCAAGCGCGATGTGCGTATGGCCGTGCGCCCGCGCAAGGACCGCCGCGTGCGCCTGCTCTCCGTGGAATACAACAGCGCGTTCGACTTCAATTTAGACTACTTGCAGCACAGCCCAGCCGTGCAGTGGGCCAACTATGTCATGGGCGTGGCGTGGGCGCTGGCCGAGAAGGGCATTCCGCTCGTGGGCATGGATGTGGCCATCAGCGGCAATGTGCCGCGCGCCAGCGGCTTGAGCAGTTCGGCGGCGATTGAGGTGGCGGCGGCCATGGCCTTTCTGGCGGCCGCGGGCCAATCAGATGCGCTTACAGGACCGGAGATAGCACTGGTCGCACAGCGCGCCGAGAACGGCTTTGTAGGCGTCAACTGCGGCATCATGGACCAGTTCATCAGCGTGCTGGGCAGCGAGAACCATGCCCTGCTGATTGATTGCCGCAGTCTCGACTATCGCCTCGTTCCCTTTCCCGAGCAGGCGGGGCTGGTGATCGGCAACACCAAAGCCAGCCGCTCCCTGGCTGGCAGCGCCTACAACGAGCGGCGCGCCGAGTGCGAGGAAGGCGTGCGCCTGCTCCAGGCCGCGTTGCCTGCCATTACCCAACTGCGCGACGTTTCGGTGGAGCAACTTGAGGAAAACAAGCGGCTGTTGTCGCCTACGGTCTACCGCCGCTGCCGCCACATTGTGCACGAGAACCAACGCGTGCTTGACACGGTGGCTGCGCTCGAAGCGGGCGACCTGGCGCGGGTGGGCGCGTTGATGGATGCCAGCCACGCCAGCCTGCGCGACGACTACGAGGTGAGCAGCCCCGCACTTGACGCCATGGTGACGGCCATGCGTAGCGCCCCCAACTGCCTGGGCGCACGCTTGACCGGTGCGGGCTTTGGCGGCTGTGCGATTGCGCTCGTGCCTGCGGGCGAGGAGCAGTCCGTGGCAGACGCCATCTTTGAAAAATACCCCAGGACCACGAACATCTGGCCCGAGGTGTACACGACGCGTGCCGCGGGCGGTGCGCGGGTTGAAATGGTGGGGAGTAGGGAGTAGGGAGTGGGGAGTAGGCGGTGGGGATTGGCCCACTGCCCACTGCCCACTGCCCACTGCCCACTGCCC
>CAYJNV010000062.1:0-6524 GCA_964370975.1 uncultured Caldilineaceae bacterium
CAACAAAAACGCCAGGGTGGTGGTTTTTTTTGGGTTTTCCTGGGCCCCTCGACACCTTGCGTTGGGCTGCTTTATGCGTGTGCGGACTGCCAGAAGGTCTCCATGGCAGCGACGGTTTCGTCGAGCTTCTCCCAGTGGGGCATCCCAAGCGTGGGCGTAATGCGGCGCACCTGCCAGTTGGCATGTGCGGCCGCAACTTCAGGCAGCATTTCGAAGTTGACGTAGGGGTCCTCGTCATGGATGACGAGCACGGGCTGCTGCACGCCAGGGTAGAGGTTTGCGTGCGCATCGGGGGTAAAGAGCAGCCCGGAAAGAAAGTAGAGCGGCGCATGTTTCGCGCCGGGCTGGTGGGCGGTGGCGTGGGCGTATTCAAGCAGCCACGCAGGTGGTTCATTCACAAAGCTCTTGCGCAGGTAGTAGCGGATGCTGCTTTCCGTTGTAATGCCATCGAAGAGCGCCTGGCTAAGCACGGGCAGCGCCAGCGTGGCGTGTGTGACGCCGCCCACGGCGTGCGAGCCCGCCAGCCCTTGCACCACACTGGCCTTTTGGCTGAAGCCGGATGGCGAAATGAGTACCAGCGAATTGACCAGACCCGGCTCAATCTGTGCGCTGCGGGCGGCAAATTCGCAGCCCAACGAGAGCGCCACAATGTCGGCCGGCTCGCGCACAACGCGCCGCAAGAAATCAGCCAGCACCCCTGCAAAGAGATCGGGCGACAAGGCGCGCTTGCTGCGGTCGGAAAAGCCATAGCCCGGCAGGTCCAGCGCGAAGAGAGGGCGCTGCCGCTGGTAGTGCTCAAAGAGCGGGCGCATTTCGTGTGCACCGGCGGCGGCGTTCACGCTATGCACAAGCACGAGCGGGCGGCCTGTTTTTGTCACATCAGCATAGTAGGCGATGTGCCCTGCCTGTTCGCTCAGGAAAGCGTGTCGCGGCGCGGGCAGCGCCTCGGTCATAGGCTGGCTGCGCCCGGTCGACCAGCGATTGTACAAGTAGCCTGCGCCCACGGCGGCGGCCCCCGCCACACCGAGTACGGCCGCGGCGGCGAGACCACCACTCCGTTCAGTGTCCACAGGGATCAATTCATTGTCCTGGTCATAGCGTGCCTCGACCAGATCTTGCGCCTGGGGCTGCAGCGCTTCATCTCCACTTGGCTTGTCGGCCATCTCTTCGGGCATGCAAGCACTCCTTTGCCTAGCCTGCTCTTTGCGGCGTTCCGACCCCATCATACGCGTTCATGACGCAGCGCGCCAATCGCGCTCTGTTCCCTCTTGGCGCGTCGCCTCCATATCGCCTCGCATGCATTGCCAGGTTTCGTGACAAAGCAAAGAGGACGTCCCGCAGGGGACGTCCTCTTTTGTATGCATGATAGATCGTCTGCGCTACTGCAGGTAATTGTATGGGTTACGGCCGTAGCCCTGGTAGATGACCTCGAAGTGGAGGTGCGGCCCCGTGCTGTTGCCCGTGTTGCCCATGGTGCCAATCTGCTGCCCGGCCGAGACCGTCTCGCCTGCGTTCACGTAGATTGCGGTCAGGTGGCCATAGAGCGTCGAGAAGCCGTTGCCGTGGTCGATGACCACATAGTTGCCATAGCCACCGTTCCAGCCGCCACCTGCCGTGGTTACAAAGCCGCCGTCGGCTGCCGAGACCCCGGCGCCAATGCGGCCGGCGATGTCGATGGCGCGGTGGCCACCCCAGTAGCCCTGAGATATGCTGCCGCTGGCCGGCCATGCGAAGCTGCCCGAGCCCACCGGTGCGTCATCCGGCGCGGCCACAGATGAGGCCCAGCCGCCGGCCACTTGTGCCGTTGCAGGGGCTTTGGTGCCGCCCGGCACGACGATGTCGCTGCCGATGATCAACGGCGCGTTCACATCAATCAGGTTGTTGGATTCGTACGCGACAATCTCTTCTGTGCTGACCTTGTATTTGGTTGCCAGCGCCGACAGCGTGTCACCCGCGCGCACCGTATGGAGCACGCCGTCGATCGGGAGCAGCTTCAACTGGTCGCCGATGCTAAGCAAGTCGGGATTCTGGTCAATCTTGGGGTTGGACCACTGAATGGTTTCGGGGTTGAGCTTGTAGCGGTTGGCAATGGCGAGCACTGTGTCGCCCGCCTGTACTGTATAAACCTGAAGTTCGCGGCGCGTACGCTCGGGGATGATCGTGAAGGGCACAATCTGCGGCTGCAGCGCTTCATTGAAGGCGTTGGCCGAGTTCTCCTGGCCGTTGAAGATGGCGCTGACGCGCGTAGTGACGCTCTGGAACTGCGCCGACGGGGTCTCCTGCGCGGGCATGGCCACAAGCTGAAAGTCCCATTCGGGAATTTGCACACGGCTGAAAAGGATGACAGCCCCGGCCACAAGCAACACCGAGAGGTGGCTGGCCAAACGCAGGGGCGTTATCTGGTCGCCAAGGGTCTGCTGCACCTGCAACCGCAGTGTGGCGGCCAATGCCGGCAGCGCGTCAAGCAAGCGGCCCGGCGCACCCTGCGCCGACCAGACGGCCTCTGCCATTACGCCGCGACTTTGCGGTTGCACAACGCCTTGCGGGCGCGCGCCAGCATCAGAGGGATTCAGATTTCTTGATTCTGTGGGCGTCTGAGAAGGGTGATGAGAATCAGGAGGGGATTGCTGTGGGAAGGATGTGGCATCCAGAACGGCTGGCGCTTCCGATTGAAGCGTCCCTCGCTGGAACCAGGGCTTCCCGTACGCCGATTCGGCGTCCGCGGCCATAGGTTTTCTCCATTGCCAAGCTTCTTCAAGACAGAAGCGTTTGCGAAGTGGGCAGCGATGTAAGCGACAAGACTTCGTTCAGGTGCTTGGCGAAACGACCTGACGCGCAGTATAGCACGCATTAGGTGCACTGCAAAGGACATTGGCGGCTGACAGCATGCAAAAACCCGACTATAAGGGCAAGAATGCCCATTCGTCGGGGTTGCGTAGAGCAAATGTAGAACTTGATGCCTACTCGAGGCAGGTCGGCATCTGGAAGGATCGACGCGGCGTAGCGCAAACGTTTGCGCCTTCTGCTCCTAGTAAGGACCGCTGCCGGCCACCCTGCTACTTGGGTTTCGTCAGCGTCTCAAGGAATTCGCGGTTGTCACGCGTGCGGCTGAGCCGTTCGATGATGGGCAGGATGGCCTCCTGGCCGCCACCCATGGCGTCAATCATGCGGCGCAACGTGTAGACGCGCGCCAGCGTCTCGGCGTCCAGCAACTTCTCCTCGGCACGCGTGCCGCTGCGCTCGATGTCGAAGGCAGGGAAGATACGCCGCTCGGAGAGCTTGCGGTTCAGATGCAACTCCATGTTGCCCGTGCCCTTGAACTCTTCGTAGATCACGTCATCCATGCGGCTGCCCGTGTCCACAAGGCAGGTGGCCAGAATCGTGAGGCTGCCGCCTTCTTCGATGTTGCGGGCCGCGCCAAAAAAATGCTTGGGCGGATAGAGCGCAGCCGGGTCCATACCACCGGAGAGCGTACGCCCCGAAGGCGGCACGGTGAGGTTATAGGCACGCGCCAGGCGGGTAATGCTGTCCAGCAGAATGACCACATCCTTCTGGCTTTCCACAAGACGTTTGGCGCGCTCAAGCGCCATCTCGGCCACGCGCACGTGGTTCTGCACCGGCTCGTCAAAGGTGCTGGCGATGACCTCTGCCTCCACCGAGCGATCCATGTCGGTGACTTCCTCGGGGCGTTCACCAATCAGCACCACCATGAGGTGGAGATCCTTGTAGTTGGTGGAGATGCCGTTGGCCACGCGCTTGAGGATGGTCGTCTTGCCGGCCTTGGGCGGGCTGACGATGAGGCCACGCTGGCCGCGGCCAATCGGCGCCAGCAAGTCAATCATGCGTGTGGAAATGACGTTGGAACGCGTCTCCAGCATCAACTGCACATTCGGGAAGATGGGCGTCTGCTTCTCGAAGATGGGTCGCCGCTTGGCGACTTCGGGGTCCAGCCCGTTGACGGCCTCTACCTTGAGCAAACCGTGGTATTTTTCGGTATCCTTGGGCGGGCGCACCTGGCCGACAACAAAGTCGCCTGTGCGCAGCCCAAAGCGGCGGATCTGGCTCTGACTGACGTAGACGTCATCATTGCCAGGCAACAGGTGTTCGGAGCGCAGGAAGCCGATGCCGTCCTGCACAATCTCGAGAATGCCGCCGCCGAAGATGAACCCCTGCGCCTCGGCGCTGGCGCGCAGGAGACGCATGATCAAGTCGGTCTTCTTGAGGCGCGAGTAGGCGGTGATATCTGCGGCGCGCGCCAGTTCGCGCAACTCGTCCAGATTCAGCACGTCCATTTGCGCAATACTGAGCGATGCCAGCTCGGCGTTGGTCAGTGTGTCTTCCATAGGATTACGACCCTTGAGTCCGTTTGGTCTCGATTTTGTCAGTAATGACCTTGTCACTAATGACACTGAGAAATGTGAATCAATCAATTATGGGGGGTGGGGGGCGCTTGGGTGCGCCCTATAAGGCAATTATGCAAGTAGGTGGAAATCGACGGTTGCGCTGTGGAATGTGCTGCGCACGAGATCATCGCCACCCCCGCAAAGGTGACGCTGGCGCACGGAGCTATTGCCCTGGCTCGCGAAGGTCGCTGGGCACAAGGCTGTACCATTGGTTGCGCAAGAGAATTCGGAAAGGATTAGCAAACGAGTTTCGGGTTGACGGGTGTGCGTTGGATGGCTCGTGGTGGAGCGTGCGTGGATCTGTTGCAGCCATCCAGAGCGGGCCGGGTCGGCGTCATGCGTGGAAAGCGGCAGGCACGCATACGTGCCGCCATCACTGTGCTGCCTGCATAGCGGCGGCGTCATCGCGGAGCCCATGCCAAGCTGCATGTTATGTGGATGGCCTTGCCGAATGGATGCTGCGCTGCTGCAAGTGCATCACACTGCGAAGGACCGCCACCTTCACTGGCCGCGTGTCAACGCTCAGGGAGGCGGTGAGGGCACTTGTGCCTTCTAGTTGGCTCCAACAGGCTTTGCAGTAAGGGTGTCTGATAGGAAGGGGATCGCTGCATCCAGCGCGGGCGCCCGACTACTTTCATTATAGACACAAGCACTGTAGACGTCAACCGGCAATTTCACCAATAGCAGACCGGATTCGTGCAGATTGCATACACTTTGTACACGATCTTGTGACAATGCGGCAAGAGTAGTGAATTGCACGTCTCAGCGCCCGCGAACCGCGCGCGATGCCGGCTTGCGGTGTGAATGCATCGCTTCAGCGGCCGGACGAACGGGGCGCTGGCCACCTGCGGCCCGCGCCCCGGCAAATTTCGCTAATACTCCCAGATGCCAGCCATGACCTTCAATTCCTCCATGTCAAGCAGCGTAATGCGCCGGTAACCCAGTTCCACCAGCCCCTGGCGCTTGAAATCGCGCAGGATGGCGCTCACCGTCTCACGGTAAGTGCCCAGGTAGTCGGCCAGCGCCTGGTGGCTGATGCCTTTGATGACATCGCTGTCGTCGGTGTTCAACTCCACCAGAAGGTCGGCCAGGCGCTCAGGCAACTTCTTGTAGGCCACATCCTCCAGGCTATTCTCCACCTGCACAAGGCGGCGGCCATAGGTCTGCAGAAGGCCCCAGCCGAGAATGGGGTACTGCATGGTGAGGTTGCGCGCTTCGCTCGCGGGGATGACCCAGAGCGTGCTGCTGTCGGCGGCCTCGGCAAAAACGTTTGGGTCGCTCGTGGCAGCAATCGCGCCTTCGCTAAAGATGGCGCCCGGCTCGAGCGTGGCAATCACCAGGCGGCGACCTTCGCTGTTGGCGCAGACCAGGTTGACGCGCCCGTTCATGAGCACAAACATCTTGGAGGCCATTTCGTCGGAGGTAGCCACGACGTCGCCGCGCTCGCTTTTGCGCGTGGCCACGATCTTGTTGAAGCCGGGATCGTCGGCGCGCAGCGCCGTCAGCGCTTGCGTCAAGTTGTCCGTCAGCGTGGGAAAACTCTCATCGGCAGGAAACATGGAAATCTTGGAGAAGACGCTGCCCTGCTGGTCCCGGCCCGTATCACGGCTGTAGTCGCGGACACCCGCGCGGCTCATGGTTGTCATTGAAATGATTCCTCTCTGGCTCTCGTCGCCTGTGCGTATCTGCAGCCTGTGCGCGAATCTATTGGCCCACGGCTTGGTTCGTAATCGTTTCGGTCGGTTGCTCTGCTTAACAAACCCTATACATTCAGTAAACCATACTTTTACAGGTTTGTCCAGCGCGAAAGCTGAATGGAAGATTAGAGTATTCAGGAATTGCGCTTACGCATTGCGCTGGGCAGCGCGCCGGCGCTTGAATGCGGTGCGCGCGCGGTGCAGACTACTGAGTATGCTGCACTTCCGTTAATGCCACATTACTGTCATATATGAACTTCGTTAGAGTTTAAAGGGTTCCCTTCAATGCATGACAAGAAAGGTTTTGACGCGCCTCCTCGCCACGCGGGCGCGTTGCTTGTACATGCGCGGGGGGGCGCGCGGGGCCGGCGCCCGGGCGGGGGGTGGGGGTGTGGGGGGTTTGGGGGGGGGGGGGGGGGGGGGG
>CAYJNV010000062.1:6534-13407 GCA_964370975.1 uncultured Caldilineaceae bacterium
CCTCCTCGCCACGCGGGCGCGTTGATTGCACATGTGCGGGTGACCGCACATGTTTGCGTCTTCTGGGTAATTCGATGGTTGCTTCAGAATTGGTGCGGCACAGCCCGTCGCCGGGGAGACCGACTTTAGGTCGTACAGCGCAGACGTCAGTTGGCTGCAGGCAGTGCGCCATCCTGATCTGCGACAATGCCCCATGCAGCCTGCCAGCGGGCGCGTTGGCGGCCGTTTGTGCCGGCGTTCTCTGCTGTGGTCTCGGGCATTTGGGCGCTGCTTGCCAGGGCGTCAGCCAGAGCCAGCGCGCTATCCATGTGCGCGGGTGAGAGCGCTGCCAGATGCACCGCCCCGCGCACACCGGCGTGCATCAATTCCGTGTTCTCTACAAAGGGCGCGCCTGCGGGGTCAAAGAAGGCACGCAGCCGCCCTTCGCTCACCTTCTTGAGCGCCTGAGAGAAGATGTCGACAACGGTGGGGCTGTTGGTTTGCGCGGCAAGTACGGCGGCACGGCTAAAGCAGTAATCCCCCGTGAGAATCGTCGAGCCGGCCAGCGAGCGGTCAAGCTCCGGCGCGGCAATCTCGGTGGTCCGAGTGGCAGTGCCATTGCGCGTGCCCTGTGCAGTCGCGGCGCTGAGGAGCAGATTGTGGATGCGCAAGGCGACGGCCAGCATTTCCAGCGCCGCAGCCAGCAGGATACGGCGTTCACGCAGCGCCGGCGCTTCATTGGGCAGCACGGCCGTGGCCAGCACAACCAGCGCGCGCAGGGGCGGCTCGGTGGCGCGCAAACTCGCGCGCGCCAGGTCGCTAAGCGGCGCGTAGAGTTCGCTGAGCGCTTCCTCAAGCAGCGTGCAGACCGCGCGCACTTCGGAGGCGAGCGCTTCGGCCTCGTTTGCAGAGTCGGGCGCGTTCAGGCCGGATGCGTCTGCTGCGGCGCCTTGCAGCTCCGCTGATCCGCTCTCACTCATGGTTGATTGCGCCCCCGGCGTGGGCGCGCGCATTGCTCTGTGGGTCACTCAACAGCGCGCGCAGCGTTTCGACAGCATCCTGCGCCGAGTCGCCCAGGTAGATACCCGGAACCTGGTCGCGCAATTCGGGATGGCGGGCGAAGATGCGGCCGCCGTAGCCGATGAGCGGACGGGGCGCCTCCACCACGGCCAGCTCCTCGGCCATGCGGCGCAACCCGGGCAGCGCCTCGGCGGTGCTGGCGCTGAGAAGCACCACCGCAGGACGGCGACGGCGCACCTCACCCACAAAGTCGTCCACGGGCAAATTCTGTCCCAGGTAGTGGATGCGATGGCCGGCGCGGCGCAGATAAAGCGCCAGCAGTACGGCGCCGCCTTCGTGCAGTTCGCCGGGAGCGCATCCCACCCACAGCGTTGGGCCGCTGCCCAGGTTGGGCACTGTGCGCAACAATGTGGTCAGCCGGTGCAGAAGGTAACTGGTTGCAAAGTGCTCCCGCGTGACCGAGAGCTCGTTACGGTGCCACCTTTCGCCAATCTCGATGAGTACGGGCGTTACCAGTTCCTCGCCCACCTGCTCGAGGGGATACATGGCAAAGGCTTCGGCCATGATGCTCTCGGCGCTCACCTCGTCATAGTTGACGAGCGCGTGGGTCAGGTCGGCGCGCAACGCACCAAAGCTGCGCACTTCGTTACGGTCGGACGCAAGGCCGCGCTCCTCGAGCGCATGCGGTCCCCCGGTTGGCAGAACGGCCTGCTCGAGCGGCGATTTCTCACTGTTCAGCGTATCCAGCCAGGCAACCGCCTGGCTGATTGCCATGCCCGCATCCACCTGTGACTTGAGCCAGCGAATGACGGCCACGTCGCGGTCGGAATAGAGGCGATAACCGCTCTCCGAACGCTGCGGGCTGCACATGTGGTAACGCCGCTCCCAGGCGCGCAGCGTGCTTGGGCTGATTCCCGTGGCCTGCACGACCGCCTTGATATTGTAAAGCGGGGTGGTGGCGTAATCGCTCAGTCGAATGTTTGTATTCACAGGCCATGTTCTCGGGTGGTATTCGTGCACATAGTTGTACAGACCCTGTACGCTCCGTGGCCTATCCTAGCACAGGAGGCGCAATCAATCAACGCACTTCAACCGCGGGGGTTGGGAGGGGGAGTCGATTGCTGCGCCTTGCTCGTTAAGCCTTGGCTGCGAGCGGCGCAAAATGTGTCTTACTCACTCGGGCGTTGGCCCGCCCGCCTGTGCCAGCAGCGCCAAGCCCAGTGTGAGGTTGGCAATGTCTTCACTTGCGGGAATGGGGGGCGCGCCGTTGGTTGCGACAGCCGCCACAAACGCAGACACAGCGGCTGCCCACAAGTCGGCGGCGGGGGTTTCGCTTGCGGCCGAAAGCTGCTCGCCGTGGCGGTTGAAGTAGACCGCGCTGCTGCTGTGGCATTGCCAGGGATCCAGTGCAGCGGAGCCGGTGGCGCCGTAGACCTCAATGCGGGGCGGCACGTGGGAAATGAGGTAGGCGTCGAATATGCTGAAGACTGCGCCGGAGCGGGGCAGAGCCAGCAAGCCGTGAAGCGCCTCAACGGCAGCCGCGTCACGCTCCGCGCGCGCTGCACCGCGGCCAAAGGCCACTGGCCCGGCGGCCGCGCCCCCGGCATGGGGGGTTTCACCGGTGAGAAAACGGACCGCGTCCACGCTGCGCAGCGTGCGGTCGAGCGCAATACCGCCCCACGCCGCCTCGACACGCCAGCCCTGCTGCGCAACGGGGAGCAGCGTGCCGTTGCGCACGGCCCCGCCCACAAGGTCGCCCAAGGCATGTTCCAGCAACCAGTGGCGCAGCAGAAGCAAACCGGGATCGAAGCGCTGCTGGTAATTAAGGCCGAGGATGCGGCCATTGCGCTTGGCCAGGCGCTGCAGCCGCTGCGCTGCGCTCACGCTCAGCGCGAGCGGTGGCTCACAGAGGACATGCTTGCCCGCCGACAACGCCGCGGCCACATACTCGGCGTGGTGGCGCGGGTGGCCCGCCACGTAGACGCAGTGCACCTCAGGGCGCGCAAGGATGACCTCGAGTTCAACCGAAGCGAAGGCGAGGGCGTGCTCTTGCGCAAAGTCGCGTGCCTGACGTGCGTTATGGCTGTAGATGGCGCTGGGCCAGGCGCGCACGGCGCCGTCGCCAGCGGGGGGCAGGCCGCGCAGGGCGGCTAGAAAGCGGGGGGCCGCATTGCGGCTTGCGCCCAGCAGGGCCCACCCTTGCGATTGCTTGCCAATGGCGTAGGGGGCGGCCGCGCGCGGGCTGGGGCGCGAGGAGTCAGCGCGTGCGTCCACAGGCTCGGCTACTCGCTGCCGACGGCGCGGGCGCGACGGGGTGCGTCGTCAAGTTCGTCGGCGTCATCACCGGCAATGCGCTGGAAGATCGCTTCCAGGTCTTCGTCGGTGTAGAAGTGGACAACAAGGCGCCCCGCGCCGCTGGCGTTGCGGCTGAGCGAAACGCGCGTGCCCAGCGCCGAGCGCAGCCGCTCTTCCATAAAGGCCACCTGCGCCGCCACCTGCGCCGCCTTTTCGGGAGACGGCTCGGGCTCGGGTGCGGCGGCAGCGCGCGCAGCTGCGTCGGCAAGGAGCCGCTTGACGAGCAGCTCGGTCTGGCGCACGTTGAGCGCGCGCGCCTCGATCTGGGCCAGGGTCTCCTCAATCACGGCGGCGACGTCCAGTGCAAGCAGGGCGCGCGCGTGGCCCGCCGTAATGCGTTCCTCCACCAGCGCCGTCTGGACGCGATCGGGCAGGTTGAGCAGCCGCACGGTGTTGGCCACTGCCGACCGGCTGCGGCCGACGCGGTCGGCCACCTCGGCCTGGGTCAGCCCGAATTCCTCAAGCAGGGTGGCATAGGCGTGCGCCTCTTCAAGCGGGTTGAGATCGGCGCGCTGCAGGTTTTCAATCAGCGCGAGCTCAACCAGTTGCTGCGGCGTGGTATCTCGCACAATCGCGGGCACGCTTTCGAGGCCGGCGCGTTGGGCCGCGCGCCAGCGGCGCTCGCCCGCCACAAGCCAGTAAAGGTCGGGTCGTTGCGGATTGGTGGTAAGCACAAGCGGCTGGATAAGCCCATGCGCACGAATGGAAGCGGCCAACTCGTCGAGCGCGGCCTCCTCGAAGCGGGTGCGCGGCTGGCGCGGGTTGGGCGCAATCGCCGCCAGCGCCACCAGGCGGACTCCGGCCGTGCCTGCCCCGCCCGGCTCTGCGCCACCCTGGGAGTCCGTCGCCGCAGCGGCCGTGTCGGTGTTGAGGATGAGCGCGCCCAATCCCCGGCCCAGGCCGGTGCGCCGTTTGGGGAAGTCAGTCATTGTGGTTTACCCGCATGTCCAGCCTATGCATGTTCACTCGGTTGTGGGTCATGTCTGAGAGTTGACCTACGCGTGGTTTGGCGGCGCGGTCTGGCGCGATCCACCATCCAGACGCTGCATAAATTCGGCCGCAAGCGCCTGGTAGGCCAGCGCACCTGAACTCCCCGGCGCGTAGCTCAGGATGCTTTGCCCATAGCTGGGCGCTTCGCTCAAGCGCACGTTGCGCGGGATGATCGTCTTGAAGCTCTCCCTGGGGAAGAAATTGCGCACCTCCTGCACAACCTGCTGTCCCAGGTTGGTGCGGCTGTCGTACATGGTGAGCACAACGCCGAGCACGTGCAGTTTGTCGTTGAGCACGTCGCGCACTTGCTGTACGGTGCGCAAGAGTTGGCTCAGTCCCTCAAGCGCAAGGTATTCGCACTGCACGGGGATGACGAGGCCGTGGGTGGCTGCGGTCAGGCCGTTGACGGTAAGCAGGCCCAGGCTGGGCGGGTCGTCGATGAGGATGAAATCATAGCGGTCAGCCACCTGGGCCAGGGCGCGCGCCAGCAATCGCTCGCGCGCCATTATCTGCGTCATCTCCACTTCGGCGCCGGCCAGGTCGGGCGCAGCGGGCAGCAGGTCGAGGCCGGGGCGCTCGGTGGCGCAGATGGCCTCCTCGGTGGGCCGCCCATTGACCAGCACATCATACATATTGGGTGATGCGTTGCGTGGGTTGACGCCCAAACTGGTGGTGGCATTGGCCTGTGCGTCCAGGTCCACAATCAGCACATGGCGGCCCGCAGCGGCGGCATACGCGCCCAGGTTGACGACGGTGGTGGTCTTGGCGACGCCGCCTTTCTGGTTGGCAACGGCCACAATGCGCGCGCGCTGGATGGCCGGGCTTGCGTCGCCGATGAGGGCTGTTCGCGTGCCCTCGGAAAGAGGCGTCTTCATGGCGTGGAGAGCACCAATTCATTGGGCAGGGTCACCGGCTCAAAGGGATACTTGTCCATGTAGGCGAGCACCGTCTCGCGCATGGGCACGCCCAGGATGCCCAGATGCTCCACGCCATAGGATGCGGTGACGTTGGCGAAGCGAGCGGACTCGATGGGATCGCCGGTTTCCTGTAGACGAATGCAGAAGGCGGTGGCGAAGATGTCGCCCGCACCTGTGGGGTCCACCTCGCTGGCGGGGCGGGGGGCAATGCGCGTAATCGATATGCGCCCATCCGCTTCCTTCTGATAGATGGTGCTGCCGTCGCGGTATTCCGTCATCACAACCAGCGACACGTGCTCGAAGAAGGGGATCAACCGGTTGAGATCATGGTCAATGTCTTCCATGGAGGCGACGAGCACATCGACATAGGGGAGAATCTGCGCGTAGTTGTCCCATGCTTTGGGGAAGACGCGCCCGTTCTTGTCAAAGCGGCGCATCCAGCCCTGGGGCACGGCGGCAACGAGCGTGTCGTCGCCAAAGAGGGGTGCAATGTCGGGGCCAATTTCGTTGACGAGCGGCCCCAGCAGCACAATGCGCGCGTTGCGGCAGTGGGGCGGCACGTCGGCGGCGGCAATGGGGGCGGCGGGGGTGTAGCAGTGTTGCACGCGCCCGCCCGGCATGTAGACATTTGCAAAGATCGTGGTCACATCACTGGGGAGCACAATGCGCTCGACCTCCGCAGGAAGTTCGTCCAGGTCGGCGTGCGATTGAGCGCGCGTGATGATGGTAGGATGGCGGCGCATGCGCAGCGCAGTGATGGCAGCAAAGCTGACGGTGCCCCCCAGGCGGTAGCCCTGCGCAGGTGTGTCGCCGACCATGTCGCGCGTCACGTGGCCCACAAGCAGCATGTCGGGTGCATTCTTGGCTGGGTTGTCGGGCGAATTGTCCATGTGCACGTGAGTCCTGTGTCCTGTGGCAAGTAGGCTGTTATCCCCGCGATTCTAGCATCGCGCGGATCGGCGGTCAATTGGCGGCGCACCCGTCGTGCGACGTTTTGGCGGCGAAAAAGAAGCCCCGCGCCCTTTCAGGCAGCGAGGCTTGCTTTGGGGCGAGACGCGTGATGCGACGGTGTTTACAGCTTGGGAAAGATTGTGACCTTGCGCCGCTCACCTTCACCGGTCGATTCGGTGAAGACCGTTTCGCTGTCGCGCAGCGCCAGATGGACAATGCGCCTTTCGTTGGGCGGCATGGGCTCGAGCGCAAACGAGCGCTGCGTCTCCGTAACCTGGTCGGCCATGCGTTCCGCCAGCCGCGTCAAGTGTTCTACGCGCTTGGCGCGGAACTCTTCAACGTCCACAATAATGTTCAGCCAGCGGTGCATCTTCTGATTGACCATGAGGCGCAGGAGATACTGGAGATTCTCGAGCGTTTCGCCGCGGCGGCCAATCAGCGCGCTCAGGTCGCGGCCGTGTGCGCTCAGGAGCAGGTGGCGGTCGTCGGTGATTGCATCGGCGTCACGCCAATGTGTCTCCACGCGCGCGTCGAAGCCCATGAGGGTAATGATCTTCAGGAGCATGTCGCCTGCGAGCGCGGCTACCTGCTCGTCACGCTCGGGACCGGCCGGAAGTGCGTCGATCTCATCGGCGGTGACCGCCGCCGCAGACGTTGCCGC
>CAYJNV010000062.1:13507-18465 GCA_964370975.1 uncultured Caldilineaceae bacterium
GGGCTCTTGTCTGCAGCTGGCGCCGCCGCTGCCGGCGCTACCGCTGCAGCGGGCCTGGGGGAGGGCGCGGGGCTGGCAGGCTGCACCGCCGCTGTTGACGGCGCGGCAGGCGCGGCGCCCTGGGTTGCGCGACGTATGCGCACCACAGCCGATTCGCTGCCAATGCCAAAGAGGCCGCGGCTGCCGCGGTGGACAACCTCAACTGTGGCTTCATCGGCGCGCAGCCCCAGGAGGCGCAAACCTTCGGCCGTCGCCTCCTCCACCGTCTTGCCGCTGAACTCATTCGCGCCCGGCGCGGATGTGGAGTTTGTGCTCATCACTTGCTCCCCTTACGTTTGGCGCTGCCGCTGCTGCTCCCTTTGGATGCCGTGGACTTCACCGTGGTCGGCTTGGCAACTGCGGGTACGCTTTTGGGTGTCGTTGCCACTGCTGTGGCGCCGTTTGATTTCACTTCGGCCTTGCCGTCAATCACTTTGGGCGTCGCGTACATGTCGGTGTTGCGCATCATGTACCACTGCTGCGCCATCTGCAGGATGTTGCTCGTCACCCAGTAGAGCGTGAGGCCGGCAGGCACCTGCAGCGTGAAGAAGCCGAACATGAAAGTCATCATCAATGTTATCTGCTGCGTGGTCTTGCCCTGCGCATCATTCCCTACGGGAGTGGGCGTCATCCACTTCTGCATGGCGAACTGCGTCACCATCAGCAAGACGGGCAGAATCAAGTAGGCGACCAGAAAGAGGTAGTTGCCGGCAGAGAAATTCTGGGTAATCCAGCTCATTCCCTGCGTGTTCGAGGGGAACGAGAGGTCGGGAATCCAGAAGAAGCGTGCGCCTTTCAGATTGGGGCCAATCGCGACCAGCGCAGCGTAGAGGCCGAAGAGAATCGGCATCTGGATGACCAACGGCAGACAACCACTGAGGGGGTTGACGCCCGCCTCGTTATAGAGCTTCATCTGCTCTTGCGCCAGACGATTCTTGTCGTTGGCGTACTTCTTCTGAATCTCCTGCATGCGCGGCTGGATGGCTCGCTGCGCCTGCATACCCTTGAGCTGTGTATAGGTGAGCGGGAAGGTTACGACCTTGATGAGGATTGTAAAGAGAATGATCGTAAATCCCCAACTGTAGGGGAAATTGCCATTTTCGAGGACGCCGTTCAGCCAGATAAGTGTTTTGGCCAGGGGCCAGACGACGAGCGACTGCCACAGCCCTGCAGGGGGGGTGGTGGTCACGTCGGCGCCTTCCATGGAGACGCCACAGCCGCTGAGCAGCAGAGCAGCCAATATCAGCAGCAGGATGAGAATGACGCGGGATTTGCTTGCGGACCGTTTCACGGACGAAGTGCTCCTTTAGGCGCAGGTGCAGCCACCCCTGCGTGGGGCCCGAGCGCACGCTCTTGCTGGCCAAGGGCGGGTGTATTCGGGGGCCACAACGGTTGCGGCCGGCATGCGTATCAAACGATTCATCGTTCGCGAGGCGGTTGCGGCGCACACGCGGGGGAAGCAGGCTAGGGAACGGGGTCGAAGCCACCCTTAGCCCAGGGATGGCAGCGTGCAATGCGGCGCATGCCCATCCACAGCCCGCGCGACGGGCCATAACGCGCAACGGCCTCGTAGGTATAGTGCGAGCAGGTTGGGTAGTAGCGACAATTGCTGCCCAGGATCGGCGAGATGAAGCGCTGGTAAAAGGCAATCAGCGCGAGCAGCAGCCGCTGGAATATTTCCTGAATCATCTTGGCAGCCAATCTGCGGGAGCCCTTTCCACCACTGCGCGCGGCAACCAGAATACGCGGCAGCCAGCGCGCCGCACCATTGTACAGGCAATGCAATGGGGCCGGAAACGCGTGCGACTATGACGCACCCGTGGGCGGCGCAACCGGGGCGCGCTCGGCCTCTATGAGCAAATGCGCCCGCCCAAGCAGGCGGGCGCAGGTCGCGTCCATCGTCCAGTAGTCGGCCTTGCGAATGGGGCGGCGTGCAATCAGCACAATATCCCACCCCGGCTTGATGCTCTCCCTGCGCAGACGCATGGATTCGCGCAGCCGCCGCTTGATCAGGTTGCGCTCCACCGCGCCGCCGACGCGCGTACTAACGGAGAAGCCAAAGCGGCTGTAGGCCAGGCCATTGGGCAGCGCCGCCAGCACCAGCAAATCGCTGCTGTAGCCTTTGGCCTTGCGCCGAATCTCCTGAAAACGCGCGTTGCGGCGAATGCTGTAACGGCGCTTCACAGGCGAGCGCTAGGCCATCTTGCGTGTGGTGAGGCTGACGGAGAGCGCTGCCCGCCCGCGCGTCCGACGTCGGCGCAGGACATTGCGGCCTGTGGGCGTGGCCATGCGTGAGCGAAAACCGTGTGTGCGCAGCCGTTTGCGAACCTTGGGCTGCCATGTGCGCTTGGTTGCCATCTCTCTTCTCCTTCAAAACCGGCGTCTTGTTCCGGATGATGCGTAGTTCGGCTCTGTCTTGCTTTGCGCGCCCCACCCGGGGCGGCGCATGGCGCGGTGCTGGCCTTTGAGTGCCATTGCACCTTGCGACAGACAAAGGAATATGTTAGCGGTGAGTGGGCTGATCTGTCAAATGGCCGAGGCTGCGCAGGTTCGTTACACTGCGGAGGTGAACTCCATTTGTCTGCCGCACCCGTGGCTCACGGCGCCGGCGCCGCAAATACGCATACCGCGTCGGCACGCGGCCCTGTACATGGCCGCTTGAGGATAGGCTGGCGTCGAGCCAACATGCAGGCGCAGCCACAGGGGAAAGCAAGCGCGCAGCCACGCGACTGCAAAAGGGATTGGCAAGCGCTTTTCATTGCTGGTACAATTCGCATAATGACAGTATGTGCTGTGTGCTTGCCGCCAACCGAATCGTTCACCTTCGCCTGCAACACACGCACCCGGAGGACGCATGGCTGAGGAGCTACTGCCCAGCAGCGCCGCCCCTGAAGAGGAGCCGGCCTCCCTGTATGAGGCAGCCGCTGAACTCCCGGCGGACTTTGCCTCTGCAAACGGCAATGGCCCTTCTCAACAGGCGTATGAGGTTGAGATTGACTCGCGCCATGAGGCGATACATGATGCTACCGGCGACCTTGCGCCCGCGGCCGTGAATGCGCGCCCTCTGTCGACCGAAGCTGCGCCCAGCGCTGGGCAAGCGACTGCGTCTCCGATTGGCTCGCCCCACGACGCCGGAGAGTCGCCCGACATGCTGCGCTGGCGCGCAGAGATGCTGCTCGACGAAATGATGGTGGGCGCGGTCGACGCCTCGGCGGGTGACCAGGGCGCGTTCTTCCGCCAGGCGCCGCCCCTTTCACGCGCCGAGTGGATTGTCGACGAACCTCCGCCTGCGCCTGCCGATGCGCCACCTGCGCCCGCAAGACCGCCGGCGGCCAACGGCAACAACGCACACGATTTGCCGGCGCATGGCGTGCGCCGGCGTGCGCCTACCCCGTTGCCAGCCAAGGGAGCTCAGGGTGCATCGCGCAGTAATGGCACTGCGACCCCGAACGGCGCAGCCAGCGCCAACGGCACACCGGCCCCAAACGCTGCCCACGACGCGCACCCAAGTAGCAACGCCGGCCAATCTGTGGGCATTGTGGGCGCCGACTATATTAACGGTGCGGTTGCACGCGCAGAGCCGCCCGCAACCAATGGCTTTATCCTTTCCAACGGCGTGCGTGGCGGCGGTGAAGCGTCTGCGCAGCCAGTGGCGCAGGGCGCACAAGAAGAAGAGCCAATGCGCGCCCCCGTCCAGCGCCCGGAAAACAGCGCACAAGACGAGCCGCCGATTCCGCCCGCGCCCTTCCGTCCGCCACCCAGCGTAGTGGCGCGCAACGCCGCGCGGCCCGATGCACCCTCACAGCCATCGCAGCCGGTGCGCAACGCGCCCGCGCAATCAGGCGCGTACCCGATTGCCTCGACGGACCCGTACAGCCCTGAGGCGCTCGCTCCGGTTGACTTCGCACCTGATGGCTCGCAATCTGCCTTTGCAGAGGCAGCGCCCAAAGCGCCCAAAGCGCCAAATCAACCCGCTGGGCGCACCGCGCTTGCTGAGAGCTATGCGGCTGCGCCGCAGACGCAACCCGTAGCGGCGGCGCCCGTGCGCGAAGCTTCGCGCAAACTCACCGCCGTGGAGCAACGCTACCCGAACAGCAACCGTTCGCAGAATGCGGCACGAGCGACCGGCAGCCACGCCGATCTCTACAACGTGGATGACGATGTACCCGAACTGGGCCCCGTGCGGCGCAATCCGGCGGTCATCAACCGCGGCACGGTGACGGGGTCGATGGAAGTGGGCAGCCGCAACTCGCGCTATGCTGCGCTGTTGCCCCGCAGCACGCCGTGGGACCTGCACGAGATGGAGCGGGAAATTGCCGCCCTCTCCGACGAGATGGTGCGTGTCCTGCCGCCCGGCCATGAATCCGCCCGGCGCGCGCACCACCTGCTGGATAAAGCGCAAAGCATCTTCGTGGCTGAACCGCAGCGTTCGGCCGAAGTGGATTACTACCTTGCGCAAGTCCGTGCGATTGTGGATCGCTCGCGCCAGACGCTGCAATGGGCGGGGCTCTACCGCAAGCGCCTTGTGATGTACCTCATGGCCTGGGCCATACTCTCAGCCGTTGTTGTGGCGGCGACGCTCATCTTTGGCAGCGCACTGGGCGCGCGTGCAGGCAGCGCCTTTGGCTGGGCCGCCGAGGGCTGGGCTGTCAACAACCTGGGCCCGGCTCTGCTGGCGATTTATGGCGGTGCGCTGGGCGGCGCACTGGGTGGGCTGGCGAACCTGCAGCGCTATCTGGCCCATGGCGTGGGCTTCATCGACCGCAAATTCAGCCTGCGCGGCCTCATCCTGCCGGTCATGGGCATGGTGGCCGGTGCGCTTCTCTTTGGCATGGTAGCAGGCTTCTTCCGGCTTTTCGGCATACCGCTCAATAGTTCGTGGCTGCTGGAGCTTGTGCCCGCGCTGCTTGCCTTTGGCC
>CAYJNV010000063.1:0-2552 GCA_964370975.1 uncultured Caldilineaceae bacterium
GTGCCACTGTTGTGGGCGGTAGGACGGCATTTCTTTCGCGCGCCTTCCGTGGACCCGGTTCAGCAATACGCTGCGCAGTCTTACCCGTTGATGCTAATGGCAGCGTATCTGAGGCTGGATACATTTTGTCATATGCAGCCGAGAGTATGCCTAACTGACTTTGGAGGTTGGCGATTTGCTTCGCACTCTCAAGGCTCGCCGCAGCAGTTTCATAGTCGCCAGCTTGGAGCGCACGGCCCGCTGCCTCATGAATGCTGCTTAAGAGAATCGTGATTTCGTGTTCGGCATGTCTCAGAGATGCACGTACCGGTTCGGAATTCATAGTCTCCCCCTTCTTTGTCGCTTCTGTAGACTCCTGTGTTACTCCACTTTCGACTCTTCAAGTTTCAGTCATCGCTTCAAAGTGGCGGCGCGTCGCCTCATCCTCAAAGTAAAAGTAGGTGCCTTTCATGCCCCGCGTCGCCAGCACGCGGTAGACATGCGCCAACTGCTGAGTGGCCAACTCCTCGTCGCGCGTCAGCCCTGACTTGAAACTTGTGTCGCTGTTCGCTGACAGGTTGGCGCGCCACTGGCCCTGCGCCTCGTCCCAGTAGAGGTCGCGTCCCACAATCACGCCGACGTAGTCGAACTCAAAGCCCTGCGCCGAGTAGATACAGCCGACTTCGTTGAGCCCTTCGTCCTGCGTCGCCCAAATTGTGTAGGGATGCACGGCGGGTTTGGGCGCTGTTCCCTTGCCCACCTTGCGCATCTCCGGCGGCTTGCGGTTCCACGGCATTGACCAAGCACCTACCTTCACGTCGCGCACCAGAGTGCCGTCGGTACGCGGGTCAGACCACTCCCAGCAGAAGCCCGCCACCATGCGGGCCGAACTGCCCTCTACTGCTCTTGCGCGGACGGCCGCTTCCATCTCCCGTGGACTGGCACACATACGCACTTCATATTCCCCATTCCGAAGCCACGCCGTCGAGTTCGACGCACTCAGCCCCAACGCATACTCCACCCAGTTCACATAGGACTGGCTGCCCGCGCAGCGAAACTGCGTGTCGAGCTCGTAAACCTCGACCGGAATGCCCTGACTTTCGGCATAGTCCTTGATGCCCCACACCGATCCGACTTCATTGAGGCGCACGCTTTGCGCCTGGTCAAGCAGGAAGACCGAGACCCTGGCTGCATCAATGACCTCTTCAGCCTGAGGGCGCTTGGAGTAAATGCTGGGGCCAAACTGGGTTTTCAGGCGCAGGCGGTGCGCCTCGTCGACCACGATGAGGTCTACGCTGCTCCTGGGCGTATCGCGAAAGTTGTGTGTGTAGCGAAAGACCGCCTCTGCCTTCTCGCCGACGATGCCGCGCAGGTTGGTCGTGAATGCCTTGGAGCCGGTGGCGTGGGCGACGGCGTACTTCTCGCGGGCGGCGGTGCCCACAATCTGGGCGGCGATGACACTCTTTCCAGTACCCGGGCCGCCCGTGATGATGATCGTCTTCTTCGTCCCATTGCTGTGTGCGCGCTTGATGTCGGCCATGATGGTGTGGAAGACGACAAGCTGCTCGTCCAGCAAGTGCCACGGCCGGTGTCCGTCAATCGCACTGGCGACGTTGGCCAGCAGCGCCTTGGAGGGCCGGTAATCGCCGTGCAAGACCGCATCCACGAATGCTTGTTCAACACCGCCGCCGATGCGTTTTTGAACAAAGCTGCTGAGCGCATCTACATGTTCCGCCGAGAAGATAGGCGACTCCTTGATGATGGCGTTGTAGCTGGCGGCGAAGAAGTCGGAATCCGGGCCTTCGTGCAGATTGTGCAGGTAGGCGGCGCTTGCCAGCCCCACGTCGCCTTTGGTGAACGCCGTGTGTGTGTCTGCCAGATAGCGCCGGTAGGCCAGTGCCTGGGCAGAGGGATGGAGCTTCTCTTTCCCACCCACACGCACAACCCCAGGCACGTAATGCGCCTCGCAGCTGTCCCACTGCTTAAACTCCATCACTACCGCGTTGCGCTTGCCTGTCTTGTCCTGGCCGAGCAGCATTGCGTCCATGCGCGCTGAGGAGAGGGGCAGCTGGTACTCGAGCACAATCCACGACTCCTCCATGCCGGCGCCGTTGACCGCGTCGGCAAAGGCGCCGAGGGAGTTCTTCCAGGACTTGACCTCGCTGGGCGAGGCGTGCTGGTCGAGGCTGCGCAGGAAGTTGCGGCTGAGGGCGTCGGCAATCTGGCCTGAGGTGGCGCGCGGGATGAACTCACCGATGCGGCTGTCGTAGAGATGCATGGATCGGGGGCAATCCTTTCTGGGCTATATGCGGAGGAGCGGGGAGCTACGACCCTTGTTCGTAGAAGGTCAGGGCTCGGCGGTAGGCGTCCTCGAAAGGGATGCCCGTGTCGAGGTCGGGTTCGATGAGCTTGAAGCCGACATACATCCAGCTCATGAGCTGCAGGCCAGTGAAGGCTTTGCCGGGCGCTGCTTCAAGCGTGTACTTCGTGTCGTTGTCGGCGTAGTCGAGCCCCTGCTGCCCGAGCTGTGCGATCTCCGTGACGAAACGCAGAATGACGGGGCGATCCATGTG
>CAYJNV010000063.1:2562-18357 GCA_964370975.1 uncultured Caldilineaceae bacterium
ACCATGTACATAGTGGCAGCCATCTGCGCCGCGGGTTCGGCGAGGAGATCGGGGTTGGTGACCGTGGGGCGCGCATGCGGGGCTGCTGCCGGCGCGTCGGTCCTGAGGGCTTTGTCGGCCACCCAGGTGTACCACTCGGTGAGGCCAAGCTCCGCCGCCCAGCGGTCGACGAGGTCGTACTCCCCGCCGGGCGTCCATTTGTCGAGGGCCTGTTGCACAAGGCGGTAAAGGGCGCGCCCCTTGCGCAGCGCACCGGCTGCTTCGTAGGGGGCGGCGTAGGCGGTCACGCCACCGAATAGATCATCTACGAAGACGGCCAAGGCGGCGTTCATGGCCTGGTTGGCCTGCAATATGCTGGGCGGGGCGAGCTCGCGGATCTGCTTGTCCGTGACGGTCTTTTCGTTGTCGGCCATCTGCAGGGCAAGGGCGGCGAACTGGGCGTCGCGCAGCCAGGGGTAGGTGGCGTGCAGGCGTGTCTCGATGAAGCAGTCGAGGGGCATGTTGTAGAGCTGGTTGGCGAGTCCACTCACCACCATCTGCGCGTACTGCCGGGCGGTGTCGTCGCCCAGGCGGTTGCGGAGCTTGCGCAGGTCGCGCTCGATGGTACGGTGGGCGTGGGCCTCCGTGGCGTCGGTTGATGCGAAGAGGCGGTTGCTGCCGGCGTCGCGTGCTGCTTGCTCAAGCAGGACGTGCTCGAACTCGTGCGCAATTCTATGTGCAAGAGCGCCCCCCCCCGCAGCGCGATATGCAATCGTGTGATAGGGGCGCCCATAGCGCCAGGCAAGTTCCACCTTGGCGTCGGTCGCCAGCTTGGCGTCCTCACGCAGGCGCACTTCAATGCCCGTCTCGGCGGTGTACGTGTCCATGATTGCCTGCAGGTGCGCCATTGTGGCGTCGCTGGCTGCTGCAGCCTGGCGTACGCGCATGTCAGCATAGAGACGGCGCGCGCTTGTGAAAACGGTCGCACCGCGCGCGTCATTCGCGGCTGGTAGTGCAAGGAGTGTCTCCAGAATGCGCACTGCCTCTACCGTGCTCCCTTGCTTGCCGAGAAGTGCAGCCATGCCCAGGCGGGGGTTTGGGTAATCGGGCGCCACGGCGATGGCACGCTGCCACATCGCTTGCGCCTCTTCTGACTTGCCGCGTTCGGCCAGGAGACTGGCGTAGCTGTTGAGGATGTAGGGGTCTTCGGGTGCCAGGTCAACCGCCAGGGCATAGTACCGCTCGGCAGAGCCCAGGTCCTTCTCCACCTTGAAGTAGAGGTTGCCAAGGATCAGGTAGGCCCAGGCGTCTTTAGGGTCAAGCTGCAGCACGCGGATCAGGCTAGACTTAGCTGCCGAAGCCTTGCCGGACTCCAATTGTGCCATGCCGAGTTCGCGGCGCGCCTCGGTGTGTTCCGGCAGCACCTGCAGGGCCAGCTCGTAGAGGCGGATCGCCTGCGCGTAGTTGCCTGACGCGCCCGCACGGCTTGCGTCGCGGATTTGGCCAAGCGCGCGCTCGGCCTTGCTCTCGTTCACATCGGGCATGCTGAAGACGGCCATGCCATCCTGAATGGCCACCACGACCAGCGGCGAGAGGAACCCGAAGAACTCACGCATGTGCTCCAGGGCCTCAGATTCAGGCAGAGCAGTGAGGTCGATGGGATTCTCCGGGTCGGTAATGAGGTCAGCCAGGGGGATGATGATGGTGGACATCAAGGCTCGTTTCTGGGGTAAGCAAGAGCAGCCGGCAGGGTTCCGTCTGTAGTTGATTCTAGCACGTCGGCCTGAAATTCCTTTGTCGACCTGTAGAGGCGAGCGTGCGACCGGACGCAGCGAATACCGTCAACATCTACGTGCGCCTTGCGCAGGTCGATCTGCAGGAGGCGCAGAAGCGTGCCGGCCCGGCGGACAACTTGCAGCTGTAATCCGCTGTCGCGCTTCGCGATCACCACCCGGAACAGGGACATGAGCACCCAATTCCGGTTCCGCCGAACGGGCTGCAAGCGCGACACGTGCCGATCGACATCTTCATCTCTGACGCAGCGCCATCATTGGTCGCTTTGGCCGGCGCTCTGTATAATGACCGATGTCCCACTATGCGCCGCAAGCGCCCTGGCGGTCATTTTCCGCAAGCTGAAACACCGGGCCGGGCCACCTCCCGCGCCACGTCGGGCTCGCATTGTCCACCCGTTGTAAGGATTCCGCATGAAACCGATCCGCGTCGCCTGCACCCTCCGTGAGGAGGTGCTCAAGGGTGACCTGCAAGACGCCATCTTCGCCGCCGATTTCGGCCACGTTGTGGAAGGCCGCGCCGCTGCCGTCTACCAAGAGCCGGCAAGCTTCTTCCGCAACACGCACCCCTCCGCCAACCTGAAAAGACTCGTCGCGGCGGTCTTCGAGCGGCTGGCCAATCCCAACGAGTCGGGGGCGGCTGTACGACTGAGCACGGGCTTCGGCGGCGGCAAGACGCACACCCTCATCACCTTCTGGCACCTTGCGCAAACCATCCAGAGCACCAGCCTGGGCACGGATCTCCTCCCCGCCGCCGGACGCCCGAGCAGCGTGACGGTCGTCGGTATCGACGGCTCCAAGGGCTTCGCGACGGGAACGCTGTGGGGAGACGTTGCCCTCAAACTTGGCGCACTCTCCGCAGAGGATGCGCGCGCACTCACCGCCAGCCCCGATGCGTCCACGCTCGCATCCTGGCTGCCCAAACAGCCGCTGCTGATTCTCCTGGACGAGCTTGTCATCCCCATGTCCGAGATGAACGAGCAGGCGCAGGGCTCGCTACTGGCCTTCCTCAACCGCCTCGTCAGTGAGGTCGGCGCGCGAGCGCAGGCCGTGCTCGTCATTACCGACCCCGCAGGCCAGACCGCCTATCAGCAGCAGGCGCAGGCCATCGGCACGGCGCTTGCCAAGCTCACAGCCGCGCGCCGGCTTGATGACGTGCTCGGCCGCAAGTTCTCGGACTTTGACCCTATCGGCGACGAAGCGCCTCAGGTCATCAACCGCCGCCTCTTCACGCACATCGATCCGGCCGCAGCGTCCGCCGCCTCCGCCGAGTACTTCAGCGCATTCAAGCGCGTTCAGGAGGCCGACCCCACCGCCCTGCCGGCCGGTGTCGTCACCGCCGACTACGCCAAACGCTTTGTGCAGTGCTACCCCTTCCACCCGCGCCTGCTCGACACGGCGCAGGACCGCCTGGCCGCCATGCAGGATTTCCAGAAGGGGCGAGGCACTCTGCGTCTTTTTGCCCGCATCCTGCGCGACGTCTGGGAGGCTGAGTCCGAGATTCCCCTCATCACCGCCGGCGACATTAACTGGCAGAGCCAGCGCATCCAGGCCGACCTGCTCGACCGTCTCGACAAGGACCAGTTCAAGGCTGCGGTCACCGCCGACGTGCGCGACCACGCCGGCCAGCTCGATGCCGAGCTCTCCACCGACATCCACCGCCGCGTCGCATCTGCGCTCCTGCTCGAGAGCCTACCCATGACCCCCAGCGCCGGGCTCGACAAGCGCGACCTCGCCCTTGCCACCCTGCGCCCCAGCGACGTGGGCCACGAGCCTGCCGAAGCCATGGACCGCCTCATGGCCGTCTGCTGGCACACCTACAAGGATGATTCGGGCACGCGCTACCAGTTCCGCTACCAGCCCAACCTCAACAAGCAGATCGAGGAGCGCGCCGCCAACATCCCCTGGGAGGACGCCCGCGCTGCCGTCCACGCGCAGGTGCAGCAGTACTTCACCGGACAGACCTTCCAGCTTGCCGCGTTTCCCTCCAGCCCGCGCCAGGTCTCCGACAGCGCCCGCCTCAAGCTGGTGCTTGCCGACAGCGAAGCCAATGCACAGGCCGTCTGCAACTTCGAGGACAACAGCGATCCCGACGCGCCCCGCCGCCGCCGCTTCCGCAATGCCATCTTTGCCGTCGCGCCCACGACCCACGATCTCAACGAGGCAATCCAGGCCAAGCGGCGCGAATCTGCCGCCGCCGACCTCGCCAAGGAGAAGAAGGACGATCCGCTCCAGAAGCAGCAGCTTGATGACCTGCTCACCGGGTTGCGCCGCACCACGCGCATTGCCGCCGCGCGCGCCTTCAACCGCGTGCTTTTTCAGGGCCGCGCTTCCCTCTCGCTTGAAGAGAAGTACCTTGTTGCCCGCGATGCCGCGCTCGACACAGTCTTCGGCCAATCGCGCCTCAAGCAGTTCCTCGACGAAAAGAAGCTCATCTACCAGCCCAGCGACGCCATCGACGTCGATCTGCTGCTCGAGCACATCGTCGCAGGTTCCACACCCGCGCTGGACCATGCGGGGGCAGTCACCGCCAAGTCGGTCCACGAACGCGCGCTGGCCAACGAGAAGCTGCGCCTCATGCTCAATGCCGACCCCGTGCGCAACAGCGTGCGCAACGCCGTCAAGGAGGGCCGGTTGCTGGTGCGCTTCCCCAGTGGCGATGTCTACGACAGCGCGGGCTCTGTGACGGGGCCGGGCGGTGTCCGCAAGCGCACGCCCCACGCCACTCTGCCCGCCTTTGAGCTCAATGATGACATTCTGCTCGCTCCCGCCGATGCACCCTGTGCCGCGGCCTGGCTCCAGACCGACGACGCGCAGCCTAAGGGCCCGCTCACCGTCAAGGAGGCGGCCGCCCACTTTGGCACGGACGAGAGCCAGATTCTCGACGCGGTGCTCCAGGGCCAACTGGACTGGGCGCCGGGGCCGGACAGCAACCCGCTTATCCTGCCCAATGAACGCTTTGCGCGCTGGACGCCGCCCTTTGTGCAGCCTCCCCACGATGAGACCTTTGCTGCCACCTGGGACGACGCCATCCGCCTGGCCGAGAGCCACCCACTCGAACGCCTTGTGCTCCACGCACGCACGCCTGCCGCCGCGGCACTGCTCTCCACGCTGGCCCAGCCCTTTGGCGCGCAATCGCTCACCCTGCATGTCACTGTGGGCGGCAAGCTCAAGGATGGCGGCACGGTCAACTTCGCCGCGCAGGGGCTCAAGCTGAACCATGCCCTCAAGCCGCTCGACGACGCCGCCCGCTTCCTGCGTGCGATGGTCGATGGCGCAAACTTCAAGGCCAGTCTCACTCTCAGCATGCAGGGCACGCTGGGAGCGGTCGGCTCCGCGCCGTTTGTCGCCGCGCAGGCGCAGGCCGGTGACGACATCACACCCGAAGCCACCTTTGGCGCAAGCGCCTGAATCCGGAGCCCCCAATGTCGCTTACCATTCGCCAGGCGCCCTTTGCGCTGCGCGTCGTCCAGCGCAAGGAAGGAACCGCCGCCATCGTCTACCGCCGACGCGCCGACAAAGAGGGCCGCGACCGCCTGCAGCGCGTGGGCGGCCTGAGTGCACTGGCCTACACCGCCGCGCTGCCCCTCCTACGCGACGCCGTTGCCAAAGCGCAGAACGGTGACAAATCAAATGGCCGCGCCCGCACCCTCACGGCGGGCAAGTTCCATCCGCTCAATCAGGAATGGGGTGCGCGCGTCGCCCTCTACTGCCTCGCCGCCGCGGGGCTGCGCGACGCCGAGCGGCTGGTGCTAGCCGCGGGAAACCTGCGCAACGCCCACCCGGACGAAGCCGCCTGGTGGCTGGGCCAGTTGACGCGTGACGACCATGTGCGTGCGCTGCGCGCGCTGCGCATTCTGATCGAGGCAGTTGAATAGTCACTGTCAGAGTGAAACGAAGAAGAAGGTCGAGTAGGCAGGTATTGTTTTGGCAATCCTCTTGACAGAAGGAGGAACTGGAATGGGCGCCGAAGCCAGGGCTATAGCAAAGCATCGGGGTTGCACACCTGATGATGCGCAGAGACTACTGGATGACGTGCTTGCCCACTTTGACGGGCAGAGACCGATTCCAGGCATCGTGGCCTGGGCGGTGCAAAAATCACAGGTCAACGCTAGCACGCAAGATATCGCCGCAGTCATCATCGAGCGCCAATCGCACTTTCGCCTGTTGCCAACCAGCCGGCCGGTGTATGACGGCACACAGGACGAGTTTGAGCAAATACGAAGGGCGCGTAAAGCATTGGCGGCGGAGCGTGCAGCGAATGCGGCGCGCACAGCGGCGGCGGAACGTGCAGCAAGGGAGAAGCGCGAAGCGGCGGCGGAGGTGCGTGCAGCGCCGGAGCGTGCAAAAGCAGCGGCGCGTGCCGCCTCTGCAGCGCGCGCACAAGCAGAGGCTGAGCGTATTGCCAAGCACCGCGCCGAAGTCGAGGAGTGGAATGCGGCTGTAGAACACGCGACGCTAAGCGCGGCGCCGAAGTCGTCGCCCCGACCAAATCCCAAACGCGCGTCTTCGATTGACGAGGGCAGCGAGAGTGGGTGCGTGCATAAATTTATCGGAGAGGGTGGCTGTCCTGCCTGCATGAGAGAAGCTTATGAGGAACTGATAGGGTAGGCACTGCGAAAAGGTACATTCAAGGAAAAGATAGCGGCAGCCGGTGCAGGTGGCGGTAAATGGAGGTCGGAGGCATCAACGCCAGGTAGTCGACGGCAGATCTCCTTTCGTCACTGGCCAGAGAGAGATGCCGCCACAGGCTGCCGCCGCGCAAGGAACCCAACCGCCGTCCTATGACCCTCACCTCCCCCGAACTCGATCGGATCCTCACCGCCTGGGCGCTGCGCTTTGACGGCTACAAGTACGTGGAATCACCCGGTTACGACCCCGTGGCGGCAATTGACCGGTGGCGCGCCGCGGGCAACTGGGGCCATTTGCATCCCGCGCTGCAGCTGACCCTCTTCTTCCATATCCAGCGCGGCATCTACAAATGGGGCAGTGTCTACCGCGATGAGGAAGTCGAGTGGCGCGCCTTCCTGTCGCTCTTCCTCACCACCTGCCGCTATGCCATTGCGGCTGACGACCGCAAGCACGAGTGGTACGAAAGCTGGGAGGCTGACTGTGCGCCCCACATTGAAGAACATATCCGCCTTGTGTTGCTGGCGCAGCGCGCGCTGGGCGACCCTACCGTGCACTGGCCGCCCGAAGAGCCAGGAATTCACTCATGGCCTGCCATCGCCGGGCGTCATCCGCCACAATCTCCCAAAGAAAGGATGTCAAATCCCGTGAGCACGCCCCGCCCAACAGAACTGGCTGCATATGTCATGCTTGGCGGTCAGGGGAAATACCAAAAGACAATCGAGGCGCTGCTCAAGCATGTCAGGGCAACCGCGCGCCTTACACGGGGGGAGCTTGATGAGTTCGCGCAGAAATACAGGGTCAAAGACGAGCGCCTCAACGAAACGGCCGTTAAGAACAGCATGGACTCGCTCCGCAAGCTGGGGCTCGTCGACGAGTCGACTGGTGTGGTCGTCCTCGCGCCACAGGGCGCCGAGTATCTCCACCTCGCAGGCGCAGAACGCGACCGCTTTCTTGCCGAGCGGATCCTGCAGACCTACATCCTGGCTCCTGAAGTGCTGCACGAATTCACCAACGACAAAACGCTGAAGGCCGATGAAGTATTCCATATCCTTCAAGGCAAGAGCACCTGGGTTACGAAACGCCAGGTAGAGATTCGCATTGGCTGGCTGCGCGAAGCCGGCTGCCTGCGCAAGCTCGATCCCGGCGAACATCGTATTACAACGTTGGGCAAGACCATGGCCGCGGCATTCCCACCCGAAGGCAATTGAAGCCAGTGCCCGCCGTCCACCCACAGTCGCCCGCAGAAATCACCACCCCGGAGACACCGCCCATGCCCCGCCCCCGCCTCCTGATCGAAGAATGGCTCCCCGCCCAGGCGATTGGCGTGGAGTGCACGCGCGAGCGCAGCACCGGCCAGCAGCCGCCCGACAAGCGCCTGCACGTCTGGTGGGCTCGGCGGCCACTGGTTGTGTCGCGCGCCGCTGTGCTCGCCAGCCTGCTCCCCGCCGACTTCGACCGCGCCGTCTTCGAACGGCTGCTTGGCTTTGGCCGCCCTGGCAAGGAGATCGTCGAGATTCGCGCGCTCATGGATGCGGGCGTTCAGGTGCAGGGCGGCTTTGGCTCGGGGCGCGCCTTCTCCAACCCGCTGCGCGAGGATGACCTGGCGCTCATGCTGTCGACAGTCGACAGTCGTTGGGGCGCGGGTGCTACTGTGCTCGACTTCATGTCCGGCGGTGGTTCGATTCCGCTGGAATCGGCGCGTCTTGGGTTTCATACCTTAGCCAACGAGCTAAATCCCGTAGCCTGCTCCGTGCTCGAAGCGACCATCGACTACCCCTTCCGCTTCGGTGCGCGTTTGGCCGAGCGCGCCCGTCACTGGGGCAAGGAGTGGGAGCGCCGCGCCGCCAAGCGGCTTGCGCCCTTCTATCCCAAAGAGACGAACGCGTTGGTGCATGCCTACATCTTTGCCCGTACCGTCCCCTGCCCCACCACCGGCTTCCCCACGCCGCTTGTGCCCGATTGGAGCTTGCTCAAGCCCAAAGGAGGCCGCCAGTTGGTGGCCGTGCCCCAGGTCATCAACAAGCGCACGGGCGAATGGACGATCACGCCAACCTGGGTGGGCAAGGGCGCGGGCGAGGTGCGCACGCCCCCGACGCGCACCTATGGCGGTGGCAACGGCGTCTCTCTCTTCACCAACGAGGTCATTCCCGGCGACTACATCAAGGCGCAGGCGCAGCAGGGCAACATGGGCAGCGCGCTCTACGCCGTCGCGCTCAAGAAGCCCAGGGGGCTGGAGTTTCGCGCTGCTGAACAGGCTGACCTAAACGCATTGGCCTCCGCCGAAGTAGAACTCGCACGCTTTCGTCCTCATTGGGAGCGCGACAACATCATTCCGACCGAAGGGGTGCCGCCTGGCAGTAAGACTGGTAATCTCACCACACTCTCGAAAGGCACCGATTTGCCACTGAAGCGCGGACAAAATGCCTGGGCCGACATGTTTGCCCCGCGCCAGTTGTTGGCCATGGGCGTGCTGGTGGAGGAACTGCGCCGGCTGCGCCCCGAGATTGTGGCGGCCGAGGGCGAGGACCTGGGCGAGGCCGTGGTGCACATGCTGGCAGTGGCTCTCGATAAGTTCGTTGACTACAACAATGTTCTCAACACATGGGAATCAACTCGCGGCATTTTGAAGCACATATTCCAACGCCATGACTTCTCTTTTAAAGCGACATATGGAGAATTTGCCACTGTGGTTGCAGGTGGTGGCCTAGAGTGGTGCATAGATAATGCGTGCGATGCGAGCACGGCGATTTCGCGTCTCCCACATGCCTCTTCTTCCAAACCGCCCACAATCACGCATGGCAGCGCGACCAACCTGCTCCATATTGCCGACAAGTCCATCACCGCCGTCGTGGTCGACCCGCCCTATGCCGACAACGTCCAGTACGCCGAACTGGCCGACTTCTTCTACGTCTGGCTCAAGCGCACGCAGGGCCACCGCCACCCCGACTGGTTCGCCAGTTACCTCACCGACAAGGACGAGGAGGCCGTGGTCAACGTCTCCCGCCACCTGGACCCGGGAGAGACGCCCAAACAGGCCAGGGAGCAGGCCAACGTCTTCTACCAGAAGCTGATGACCGACGCCTTTAAGGAGGCGCACCGCATCCTGCGCGACGACGGCGTGCTCACCGTCATGTTTACGCACAAGAAGCAGGAGGCGTGGGCGGCGCTCTTCGAGTCGCTGATTGCCGCCGGCTTCACCATCACCGCCACCTGGCCCGTGCAAACCGAAAGCCAGCACAGCCTGCACCAGGCCAACAAGAACGCCGCGCAGAGCACGGTGATTCTTTCCTCGCGCAAGCGCGAGCCAAAGGCCGGGCGCGCCTGGATTGACGACATCAAGGCCGAGATCCACGACCGCGCCCGCACCACCGCCGCCCGTCTGGAGGCGGAGGGGCTCAACAGAGTGGACCAGATGGTGGGCGCGTTCGGCCCCGCCATGGAGGTCTACAGCCGCTATGAGGCCGTGCGCACCGACACCGGCGAGTCCTTCAGCGTGGCGCAGGCCATCCAGGAAGCCGCCGACGCCGTGGCCGCCTGGCGCGTGGAGGAGCTGGCCAAGCGCGGCCTCGAGGGCGTGGACCCCGCCAGCCGCTTCACCCTGCTCTGCTGGGACGTGCTGGGCGCGGCCGAGTTCCGCTTCAACGAGGCGCGCCTGCTGGGCCACGCCGTGGGCATGGATGTCGACGCGCTCAAGGCTGCCGGCCTCGTCTCCGCCACAGGCGACAAGGTGAAGATGCTCACCGCCAAGGAGCGCCGCCGCGACCAGCCCGTGAAGAGCGAGGTGGATCTCTTTGGAGTGACGACTGCGGGCAGGACCCGGGGCAGGGCGCGGGTCAGCCGCAAGGTGCACCCCAACGACGAAGCCTTTGCCAGCGCGATTGACATGTGCCATGCGCTGGCGCTGCGCCATGCCGAGGCCGGCGGCGCGCAGGCGGGCCTCGGCTCCGCCAAGAGCCTGGCGCTGACGCAGAAGTGGGGCGCTGAATCGGCCTGCGCCCGCCTCATGTTTGCGCTCTGCATGGCTGCGCCCCAGGCCGTGCGCTTTGCCGGCAAGGGCAAGAAGCGTACTGCCGCCGACGAGTTCCCCGAGTTCCGCGCCTGGCACGCGCTGCTCAAGCCTCTCTTTGGCATTGAGCCGCCCGAATGGAAGGAGCCGCAGCCGCCGCTCCAGGCCACGCTGGGTATGAGGGGTGCGACCGTGCAGGACGACGAGCTCGAGGATGAGCTTGATGGCGAGATTGAGGATGAGGCAGAGGAATCCGGAGAGGACGAGGCGTAGCCATGAGCACCGACCTGCCCCCCGTCGGCCAGCGCAGCCTGCGCACTGTAACGTGGCCCCGCTTCATCAACTCGCCCGACGCCGCCCTGCTCGAGCGCCTCTATGTGCCCGCCATCGGCCGCGCCCGCTTCTATGACCGCGCCTGCGCGTACTTCACCAGTGGCGTGCTGGCGGCGGCGGCGCGCGGCTTTGGTGGCTTGATTGAGAGTCTGATTGCGTTGGGCGAGGCCGCCCCCAAACCGGCCGTGCGCCTGCTCGTCAACGAGCAGCTTGACAAGCGCGACCTCGACGCACTGCTTGCGCGCGGTGATTACAGCCGGTTGGAAAAGCTGCTGCTGGGCCGCCTCACAAGCCCGCGCGACGCCATCACACAGAACCGGCTGCAAATGCTGGGCTGGCTCGTCAAGCAGGGGCTGCTCGAGGTCAAAGTCGGCTACATGCGCCACACGCTGGGCATCAACCACGCCAAGTTCGGCGTTGTCACCGATGCGCAGGGTGACGCCATCGCCTTCATGGGCAGCGGCAACGAGACCGAGGCCGCGCTGGTGGAGAACTACGAGCGGCTGACGATTGCCACCTCGTGGCAGGATGCCGATTTCGTGAACGCGCAGCGGGCGGAGTTCGAGCGCCTCTGGAGCGACGCGGACGCGCACGTGGGCGTCGTCTCCCTGCCCGACGCGGTGCGCCTGAAGCTGATCCAGTTTGCACCGGCGCGCGGCAGAGTGCCCAGACCCGGACCCATTTTCGATCGCCCCGGTGCCGAGGCGGCCATGCTCTGGCACTTCCTGGCTGCTGCACCCTACCTGGCCGACGGCGATCTCGCCATGGACGCCACCGCGCCGGTCACGCTCTGGGAGCACCAGAAGAAGGTCGTGGCCGACACCGCCGCCGCCTTTCCCGCCGGGCGGCTGCTTTGCGACGAAGTGGGCATGGGTAAGACTATCGAGGCGATCCTTGTGCTGCGCCGGCTGCTGGCCGGGCGCGGCGTCAAGCGCGTGCTGCTGCTTGTCCCCGCCGGGCTGCTCTACCAGTGGCAGGGCGAGTTGCGCGAGAAGGGCGGCCTGCTCGTCCCCATCTGGGACCGCGGCTTTCTCATCCAGCCGGGCGGCGGCAAGGCATCAGTCGAAGCGGATGTGGCTTTTGCCGAGACGCCGCTGCTGCTGCTCAGCCGCGAGTGGGCGCGCATTCCCCGCAACCGCGACCTGTTGCTCAGCGCACCAGCCTGGGATCTGCTCCTGCTCGACGAAGCGCACCACGCGCGGCGCAAGGCCCAGGTGGAGAGCGAGTTCAACTCGGCGAACCTGCTGCTCGATCTGCTGCGCCAATTCCAGTTGCGTCGGCGCACGCGCGGCATCCTGCTGCTCAGCGCCACGCCCATGCAGACGCAGCCGTGGGAACCGTGGGACCTGCTCCAGGTGCTGGGTGTGGGCGGCGACTGGCTGGTGGACTTCGGCGACATCCGCACCTACTACGCGGCCATTGCCACGCTGCGCGGCGGCGAGATCGACAGCGCCATGGCCGAGCAGGTGAATCGCCTGGTGGAGGCCGACGACGGCTTTCCGGCGCTGCCGCTCCCCGTGCTGGATTTGCCTTGGGCTGAGCCGGGCGCCATGCGCGCGGCCGCCGACGCGCTGCGCGCCGGTTCGCCGCTGGCGCGCCACATGCACCGCAACACGCGTGAAACGCTGCGCAGCTACTACCGCAACGGGCTGCTGACCAGCGAGCCACCCAGGCGTAACGTGCAGGACGTGGTCTTTGATTACGAAAGCGCGGCCGAGCGTGACGCCTACGACACCGTTGCCGATTACATCAACGAACGCTTTGAGCAGCTTGAGAAGGAGCGCGGCGGCAAGGGCTTCGTCATGACGGTCTATCAGCGGCGCGCCTCGAGTTCGCCCCATGCCCTGCGCCGCAGCCTCGGTCGCCGCCTCGATCTCTGCGACCGCGTCATCAACCAGCACGCCCGTGCCGACTTCCTCTCTATCGAAGAGGAAGAGCTCGACATGCGCGACCTGGGCGATGCCGACCTCGACGAGAGCATCGATCCCGCCGCCCCGCGCACGACGAAGGAAGCAAAAAAGGAAGCAGGCGACATTGGTGAACTGCTCGCACAACTCGACGCGCTGGGCCGCCAGGACAGCAAGCTCAAGCAGTTCTTTGACCTGCTGCGCACGATTACCGCCGACGGCCGCGCGGTGCTCGTATTCACCGAGTACACCGACACCATGGACTACCTGCGCGACGAGCTGCAGCCGACCTATGGCAACACGCTTGCCTGCTACAGTGGCGGCGGCGGACAAATCTGGTCAGGCGGCGGCTGGGAGCACGTCACCAAGGCCGAAATCACCGACCGCCTGACTGCGGGCAAGATCAAGGTGCTGGTCTGCACCGACGCCGCAAGCGAGGGCCTCAACCTGCAAGCCGCCAGCGCCCTGGTCAACTATGACCTGCCCTGGAATCCGAGCAAGGTAGAGCAACGCATCGGCCGCATCGACCGCATCGGCCAGAAGGAGAAGCTGCTCCCCATTCGCAATCTGTTCCTCAGGGATAGCGTCGACGAAGCGGTTTACAGCGCGCTGCGCCGACGCTGTGCCCTCTTCGAGCACTTTGTGGGCCGGATGCAACCCGTGCTTGCCGTCGCCCGCGACGCGCTGCGCAACAACCTCACGCGCGCCAAGCTCAATGCAACGCTGGACGACATCGAGCATAAGGCGCAGGCGCTCCAGGCCGATTCCGTTGCCGATGCCGCCTACTTCTCGTCGCCTGCCGACTTCACGCCCACGCCCCCGGCCCCCGTCACCGCGGCCGACGTCGATGCGGCCTTCAACCGACTCGCGGGTCGGCACGGCAAAGTCACAGCCGGCAAGCAGGCGTCCGGCTGGAAGCTCACGCTGCCAGGTCGCAGCCGGCGCGTGGCCACCCGCCAGAAGGAGCTTGAGGCGAACGCCGACCTGGTCCCCTTTACTTTGCTTGACGCCGCCGCCGTGGCAGACCAGCTGCCCCTGAGCAGCCGCATGCCGCTGGTTGTCGGCGTGGCGGAGGATGGCCCCTTCCGCGCCGTCGAGGTGCGCTGGGTTGCCGCCGACGGCCACCAAACCGTCACCTCAGCCTCGCACTTGCGCAACCTGCTTGCCGCGTGGGACGGCGGGTATCCGTCCGCCGCGCTGCTTGTGGCCGCCAACGCCGAGGCCGCCACCGCCGCCCAAACCCGTCTCGCCGTACTCAAGCAGCGCGCCGCGCGTGAAGAGAAAGCCGGCCTCGAGCGCCAGCGCGCCGCGGCCCGCAGTCGCCTGCTGCACGCGCTCGCCCGCCATCTGCGCCTGCAGGGCAAGGACCTTGGCGGCATCTTCCAGAAGCAGCTTCAGGCCGAAAAGGATCCCGAGGGCATCTATCATCGCGCCTACCGGTGCCTGGGCAGCCGGCCCACCTTCACACGCCTTCACCTTGACGACGCCGATAGCTTTGTCGCTGCGCTCAGCGATGACGAGCGGCGCAAGCGCGTTCTGCTTCCCAGCGAACTCCGCGCCGCCCTCGACGACCCGCGTTGGCTCGCAGCCAATTGACCTCCGTTCCCGCAAGGGCTCCAGCCCCCAGGAGTTGACCATGGCCACACTTTTTAAGATACCAACCCACGCACGCTGAAGGAACTCCTCGAGCAGATCCACACGCGCGAAATGGCGCTGCCGGATTTCCAGCGCGATTTCGTCTGGGACCCAAGCGCCACGCAGGAGCTTATCGTCTCCATCGCTGCCAACTATCCAGCGGGGAGCCTCTTGCGCATTCGCAACACGCAGAATCTCTTCGCCTGCCGCGAGGTGCAAGGTGCGCCGCCGCTTGGCACCGGACGCCCCACATATCTTGTACTCGATGGGCAGCAGCGACTCACATCGCTGTATCAGGCGTTCTTCGGCGTTGGTGAGCATCGCTACTGCCTCAACATCAAGGATCTCCTCAAGGGGAAGCTCTTCGAGGACTGCATCTTTCACTTCCGCTACAACGCGCGCGAAGCAAAGCAGTACCTCGACCCCAAGAACCAAATCAGCGAGTTGATTCTCCCGCTCAGCGAGTTGCGCGGCGGGAACGGCGGTTTTGGGCGCTGGGCGCGTACGGCGTCACGTCGTCTCGAAGGCGAAAATCGTGACGAACTCGAGGACAGCCTCGACAACATAGAGAAGACCTGGATTCAGACAATCGACGATTACCAGTTTCCGGTCGTCACGTTGTCTGATTCCACCGACGCAGAAGCAGTCTGCACGATTTTTGAGACTCTCAACCGGACGGGTGTGCGCCTGAGCCCGTTCGAGCTGTTGACTGCGCGCTTCTGGCCTCACGGTATCAATCTGCGCAACCTGTGGGCGGAAACAAAAGAGGCCTATCCACTTGTCGAAGATTTCGACGTTGACCCATACTACATGCTCCAGATCATCGGGCTTGCGTCAAAGTCGCCCCCATTGTGCACACGCGGGGCCATTCTCGATTTCAGTGTCGGCCTCATGAGGCAGTGGTGGCACCGCTGCGCGGCCGGCCTCAACGCTGCCCTCATCTTCCTGCGCGACGAACTGGGCGTCGCCATACCGCGCTGGCTGCCCTACACTGTGATGATCAGCCCACTCGCCGCCATCCTCACCCGCTTTGATGCAACGGTCGGCCCGCAGCAGGGAGCGCAGCGCCAGAAAATCCTGCGTTGGTATTGGTGTTGCGTTTTCGGCAGTGCCTACGAGAATTCGGCCAATAGCCAGGCCGCAGCACATGTGGCGGAGTTGACGGAATGGCTGAATGGAGGAGCGCCGCCGCGCGTTGTCGAAACCTTCCGTTTCGATCCCGCGATTCTCCGGGAGGTTACTCCCCGCCAACGTTCGCTCTATCGTGGCGTCTTCACCCTCATGCTCAGCCGTGATCCGCGCGATTTTCACAGCAACCAGAGGATCACGGGCAAGTTGATTCTCGACAACAACATTGACGACCACCACGTGTTTCCCGACAGTTACCTTCGTTCGACTAGCGATGTGCCCCAGCGTATGCGCGACTGCGTACTGAATCGCACCTTGATCGACCGCCAAACCAACATCCGCATCAGCAACAAGGCGCCCTCGGACTACCTCAACGAGATACAGG
>CAYJNV010000064.1:0-11347 GCA_964370975.1 uncultured Caldilineaceae bacterium
GGCATGGAAAGCGCCGCGTCCTCAAGAACGGCGGCTGAAGCCGCCGCTACAAGATCTGCGCGCAATGCGAGTAGTCGCTAAACCACGCCGCCAACGTCTTGCGCGGTGGTTAGTATTGGCTCGACGAAGACCTCGTCACCCTCAAAGCGCCAGTCCACGCGCTCCACACCCTCCCACATGGGGGCCGTCGCAGGGTCGCGCATAAAGCAGCGCACGCTGTGATTGGGCTTCACTTCGGTCAGAGCGGGGTCGTTCTGCGTGCAGAACTCTTTGACATAGGGGCAGCGGGGCGAGAACTTGCAGCCCTGCGGCAGCCGGATCAGGTTGGGCACCGAGCCTGGGATGACAGCCAGATGGTCGCGCACCTCACCCAGCACGGGAATGGCGGCGAGCAGCCCCTCGGTATAGGGGTGCAGTTGTTCGTCAAAGAGCGTGTAGACGTCAGTGTACTCCACAATCTGCCCAGCATACATGACGGCAACCTTGTCGCACATCTCCGCAATCACGCCCATATCATGCGTAATCAGGAGGATGGAGGTGCCCGTCTCCTTGCGCAGGTTGCGCATGAGGTCGAGAATCTGTGCCTGAATCGTCACGTCGAGCGCGGTCGTCGGTTCGTCCGCTATCAGCAATGCGGGGCGGCATGCCAGCGCCATGGCAATCATCACGCGCTGCGCCTGGCCACCCGAGATTTCGTGCGGAAAGGCCTGCGCGCGGCTTTCGGCATCGGCAATGCCCACGATGCGCAGCAGGTCAACTGCCTGCTTGTGCGCCTCGGCCTGCGAGAGCTTCTGGTGCGTTTGCAGTGTCTCCGCAATCTGGTCGCCAATGCGGAAGACAGGGTTAAGGCAGGAGGTGGGCTGCTGGAAGATCATGGAGAGGCGGTTGCCGCGCAACTCCACCATGTCCGCCTCGGGCACCTTCGTCAGGTCCACGCCGTCGAAGAAGACTTCGCCGTCGACGATCTTGCCCGAGGCTGCCAGCAGGCGCATGATGCTCAGTGAGGTCACGCTCTTGCCCGAGCCGGACTCACCCACCAGCCCCATGACTTCGCCGGGCATAATGGAAAAGTCTACGCCGTTTATGGCCTGCACAATGCCATCCTCGGTGTAGAAATAGGTCCTCAGCCCCTTGATTTCGAGCAGGGGCGCTTGCCCGTTCGTGGACGCAAACGAGGCGTGCACAACCGGTTTGGTCTCTTCAGAAGCCGCCGCAATGGGCGCGGCCAGGGTTTGTTCAGTCATCATTGTCAATCCGCATTCAGCAAAGTGCCGGGGAAGGTTAGCGCTTGAGCCGCGGGTCCAATGCATCCCGCAGACCATCGCCAATAAAGTTGAAGCAGAGCGAGACGATCACCAGCGGAATGCCGGGGATCAAAGGCAGCCACGGGTTGGTGAACATGTAACTGCGCGACTGCGCCAGCATGTTGCCCCACGTGGGCGTGGGGTCCTGGATGCCAACGCCCAGGAAGGAGAGCGCCGACTCGAGGATGATAATGCCGCCCAGCGCCAAACTGGCGTTGACCAGGATCGGCGCAATGCCGTTGGGGATGATGTGGCGGAAGATGATGCGCGCTTCGGACGCGCCCTGTGCGCGCAACGCCTCGACAAACTCGCGCGAGCGCAGCGAAAGCGCCATGCCGCGCATGAGGCGCGCCGCCCCCAGCCAACTGAAGACGACCAGAATCATGATCATGACGACCACCTGGCGCGTTTCGCGCGCCGGTGTCAGCAGCACCGCGCCAATGATCCTGTTCAGGAACTCGGGTGGGCGCAGAATGTCGTCACCCTTGAGCAGAATCGCCGACACAATCAGCAGAATGGGCAGCAGCGGAATCGCAAGCATGAACTCGATGACGCGCGAAATCACCGCGTCGGTGAGGCCGCCGAAGTAGCCGGCGGCTGCGCCAATCATCACGCCCATGGTTTCGGAGATGGCCACGACGAAAATCGCAATGGTGAGCGAAATACGCCCGGCGTAGAGCAGGCGGGTGAAGAGGTCGCGCCCCAGGTGGTCAATGCCTAACAGATGGCGGCCGGCCTCGGTGGTGACGCCCGGCGGCGCGGGGCGTACAGGCGCCACTACGTCAACGGTGTCACGCGCATAGGGCGTGATGTAGGGCGCGAGGAAGGACATGAGCAAGATGATGGAGAGTACAACCAGCGAAATCATGGCCATGCGGTGACGGCGGAAGCGGCGCGCAACCACCGACCATTGCCCCTGGGCTTCGCCTTCCTCTTGATCCTGTTTTTTCTTGAGTGAGACAGTGGCGGCTGTTGAAGCCATATTCAGCATACTCCTGCAAAACGGCCAGTGCGGCTACACAAGCATACAGTTCGAGCGGTTACGAGTAGCGGATGCGCGGGTCCACAACGGTGTAAAGAATGTCACCTAACAGCGTGGCAATTACCGTGAGCACCGCCGTAATGAAGATAAACGCGAGCGCAACCGGCCAGTCGCTGCGGTTGAGCGCATCGACGTAGAGACTGCCGATCCCCGGCCACGCAAAGACTGTCTCGGTGATGGTGGCGCCGGCAAAGAGGCTGGGGATTTGCAGCACGAGAATCGTGACGAAGGGGATGAGCGCGTTGCGCAGCGCGTGCTTGACGATGACTGCCCGCTCGACCAACCCCTTGGCACGCGCTGTGCGCACATAGTCCTGGCGCAACACCTCGAGCATGGAGGAACGCACAAAGCGGCTCCACTGCGCTGTGTTGAAAAAGGTCAACACAAAGAGAGGCATGAGGATATGCAGGAAGCGATCAGGCGCCGTTTTGGGCTGAATCTGCGGCAGCCAGGAGGCAATCTCGTAGGGGCGAATGGCCGTACGCAGGCCGGGTGGCAGGCGCACCAGCCAGGGCGCTTGATCCGATATAAGCACCGGCATAATCGAGAAAAGCAGAATCATGATCAGCCCAAAGAAGAAGGTGGGCATGGCTGATCCCACAAACGAGATGGTGGTGGCCAGATAGTCGAACTTGGAATACTGGCGCACGGCACTGAAGATGCCGATGGGGATGCCGATCAGAAGCGAAAGCAAGAGCGCGGACACCATCAGTTCAAGCGTCGGGCCAATACGCGAGCGGAAGAGGTCCATCGCCGGACGACCGATGCTCACCACGCTGGATAGGCCAAAGTCGCCCCGCAAGACACCCTTGCTGCTCTTGATGGGCGGGTGCAGTTTGGGCATTTCGCTCAGGTACACGTAGTCCTTGCAGCCGCCCGTTTCCGCATCGGGCAGGTAGCAACCGACGGGCACAGCGGCGAGAAACTCGGTGCCTGCAATCACAATGGGGCCGCTGGGGAAACCCGTCAGCCAGCGCGAAAAACGCACAGGCCAGTACAAATCAAGTTCATATTGCGCCCGAATACGGGCGATGTCGGTGTCTTTCAAGCGCTGCTGCGACTGGCGCAGCCCTGTAAGTGGGCCGCCGGGCGCGATGCTGAAGAGGAAATAGGTGGCGACGGCAACCGCCAGCACCACGAAGACCATCTGAATCACGCGGCGAATGATATATCCGGTCATAAAAACCTCGGCCCCGTGTCCGTTCGCAATGGAACGGACGAAATGGCACAGAACACTGCAACGGTCGCCGCTGTGCGCCGCAGAAGAGCGGTGCACGGGGAAGCGTGTGGCGAAGCGAGATCGATATACCCAAAAGGCGGGCGGGGTCATCAATGCACCACACGCCCGCCTTCAGGGAGCACCGGCCTCTCTGCAGGTACAGAGAGGCCGGCAGAGGGCCATCGCACTGCATGATGCGGTGCGACGGCCCCAGTGGGACTACTTCTCCTTGATGAACAGGTTAAAGTCGATGTGCTCCCAGGTCGCGCTCGGGATGATCTCGAAGTTGAGCGTGCCGGCTTCACCAGCCTGCTTCACCAGCTCGACTTCGGCGCCACCACCCAACGTGGCCTTCTCGACGTAGTCGACGTCACCCGAGAGAAGCTGGGCAACGAGCTGCGTCGTGTCCTGCACAAAGACGATGACGATGCGCTTGATCGCCGGCTCGCCCTTGAAGTAGTAGGGGTTCGCCTCAAGCGTCATGCTCTGGCCCTTGACCCATTCGGTGATGACCCACGGCGCAATGCTCAGCGGCTTCTCGGCAATTTCAGGGAGCGTGCTCCACTCATTGGCGGGCACGTCGGCCAGGTTGCGGCCATCGGCCAGCACCTGGTGGCTCGGGTAGGAGGCCGAGGAGGGGCTGATGGTGAAGGGTGCGATGTAGTAGGTCGGGTCCTGTACGCCGGGCAGGTAGGTTATGGTGTAGGAGATGCTGCCGTCAGTGGCGTAGTCGATATTCTGGAACGTATCACAGGTCGTGAAGGTCGTGGCGCCCGATTCGGGGTCACAGTTGATTTCGAAGGCCAGCTTGAAGTCATCGACGCTGGCGTCCACACCGTCACTCCACTTGTGAGCGGGCCAGTCATAGGTGACGACCAGTTGCGGCAGTTCAAGCGCGCTCGTGCCGTCCCAGGCCATCGGTGCGCCATCGACCATAACTTCAACGCCTTCGGCCAGCTCAACCGGCTCACCGGCTACGTTGTAGACCATGTCGCCGGCCACAACGGGGACCATTGTGTTGGTGGCCTTGCCGGCCTCGATTGTGCTCAGGCCGTCCTGCAGATTGGCCTGGTAGTCGTACTCGTACTGGGTGTTGTAGAGAGTGCGGCCGAGCTGCGAAGCCTGGCGTTGCACTGCGGCGCTCTCGACAAGGTCAAACATCGAGGCGGGCTCCTGCGAGAAGCCAATGATCAGCGTATCGCTGCCATCAACCAACGTCCAGTCAAAGGCGCTGGCGGTGGCATACTCGGTCTCGCTGGTGACAACACCTTCGAGGTTCTTGCTCCAGGCCTCGGCCTCGGCGCGCTGGAAGAGCGGCAAAGAGACCATATCCTCGGAGAAGATCTTCTGGAAGCTGTCGTACGCAGGCTTGCGGTCGTCGCGGGCCAGGGTGTTCGTGGCCAGCACGATCAGGTTGCTTGCCTCCTCGTTGCACCAGCCCATGTAGTTCTGGCCTTCCCAGTTGTTGGCAGGGCTCGGAATCTGGTCACAGGCATAGAGGGTGCGGCCGGCGGGCTCGGTCTGGCCGACCCAGGCGTAAGCGCCCAGCTCGAAGTCGCGAACCTGGAGGCCGGTCGTGTCGCCGAACCACCACGAAGCGGGGACGTGCTGGCGGATAAGCAGGATGCCACAGTCGGCAAGCTGCTGCTCAACCACGGCGGCCCATGTCTGGCGGAATTGGGCAGTGGTGGTGGTCATGGTCAACTCAAAGCGGTAGCCGTCGCCGTCTTCGTCGACGAAGCCTGCCGCGTCGAGCAGTTCGTTGGCCTTGGCCACGTCATACTCGTAATCGGTGTACGGGCCTGCCCACACCCAGTGGGTCTTGGGCCAGCCGGTGTCCATGCGCAGCGTCGGCTTAACGGTGTCATCGACGTACGGATAGACGGCAGCAATCAGGGCGTCACGGTCAATGCACTGTGCAATCGCGTGGCGCACGTCGATGTTGCTGAGGTACGGATGCGGGCGGCTGACGTCGTCGACCGCGCCGGCGGACGCGCCGGGGGCAGCGGCTTCACCGGCGGGCGCAACGGGCACTGCCGCGGCGCAGGCCGAGAAAGCCATAGCGGCGATAACCAACAGCGCCAACAGCATAAATGTTCGGTTCTTCATACCTTGATCTCCTTTGATGCATGGTGATGCAATGGCTGATGCAACAAGTTGAAACAGGTGCTTCGGTGGGCAAACAAAGTTGGATTGCCAACAGACTTCTCAGGTGTACGCGGGCATCAAATCGGTGTGACCAAACCAGCAACTGCATGGACAACAAGCGGCGCACTGTGAAACGAAGCCTGCCGCTGGTACCACGAGGAAAGCGCGTGCAATTTCAGGCTGGCGCTTGGGCCAATCCGGTTACCTGCGCTGCACGCGATCTGCACGTCTCACTATCATGTTTTGAGGAGGAAACGCTCATTGCAGTCAGAGTGTAGCGACATTGCGCGTCTTTCGCAAAACAATCCGCACCTTGTGGACGATTTGCAGACGTCTTTTGTTCACCGGCGCAATGCCCGTGACGCACTTACTCGACAGCGGCCGTACTCTCCGCGCCGCCAGCAGCAAACGGCGCAAGCGCTTCCATGGGCGCGCCCATGGCGGCAGCGTGCAAGGCGTGCTTCTCCTGCGCCGAGAGGGGGGTCTTGCCCGGCACATCTTCATAAAGCCAGCAGGCGGCAAAGTGGCCGCTGCCGTAGTCCTTGAAGGGGGGCTCTTCCGTGCGGCAGACATCCATCACACGCGGGCAGCGTGTGCAGAAGTGGCAGCCTTGCGGCGGGTTGGCCGGGCTGGGCACGTCACCCTCGAGAATAATGCGCTTGCGCTTGAGCTCAATCGCAGGGTCGGGGATGGGCACGGCAGAGAGCAGCGCCTGCGTGTAGGGGTGCAGCGGGTTGGCGTAAAGATCGTCGCGATCGGCCAGCTCCACCATCTTGCCCAGATACATGACGGCAATGCGGTTGGAGATGTGGCGCACAACCGAGAGATCATGCGCGATGAAGAGGTAGGTCAGCCCCAGTTCTTCCTGCAAGTCCTCGAGCAGGTTGATGACTTGTGCCTGAATCGAAACGTCGAGCGCCGAGATGGGCTCATCGCAAACGATGAATGCCGGGTTCACGGCCAAGGCGCGCGCCACGCCGATGCGCTGGCGCTGCCCGCCCGAAAACTCGTGCGGGTAGCGGTTGACGAAGTAGGGGTTGAGCCCCACGATCTTGAGGAGCTCCTGCACCCGCTCCTGTCGCTCGGCACGGTTGGCGCCAATGTTGTGCACCTCAAGCGGCTCGCCAATAATGCTGCCCACCGTCATGCGCGGATTGAGCGAAGCATACGGGTCCTGAAAAATCATCTGCATGCGACGGCGCATCTTGCGCAGGTCTTCGCCCTTGGTCGCCACCAGGTCGATGCCCTCGAAGACAACCTCACCCGATGTGGGGCGGTAGAGCTGCAAAATGGCGCGGCCCGTCGTGCTCTTGCCGCAGCCCGATTCGCCCACAAGGCCCAACGTCTCGCCCTTGTACATATCAAATGAAATGCCGTCGACCGCCTTGATGGCGCCCACCTGACGCTGGAAGATGATTCCCTTGGTGATGGGAAAGTGCATCTTCAGTTTGTCCACATGCAGCAGCACACCTTCGCTGCCGTTGACTGAGGTGGCGCTGGATTGGACTTTGCCGGCCGCTACCACCGCGCCTTCAACAGGCGGCGTATTCGTTACAGCGCTCATCGGCCTTCTACGCCGCTTTGTGCGGACGTCTCCCTATCGTGTTCAATCATGGTCACTTCAATCTCAAGGCCACCTGCGCCGGGGTCAATCGTCTGCTGGATCTCCCCCTCGACCTGCTCGAGTGTATGGGCGGGCACGCTTTGCTCGTCGCGCAGCGCCCGCTCGGGCACCACCACAGGCAACTCCCAAACTTTGACGCCGCGCTGCGCAGGCCAGCAGGCCGACTTGTGATTGGGCGCCACCAATTCGAGCCTGGGGTTCTCCTGCCAGCACTTCTCCTCGACATAGGCACAGCGCGGGGCAAAGGGGCACTGTGTGGGCGCTTCAAGCAAGTCAGGGGGCAACCCCTCAATCGGGATGAGTCGCTTCTGCCGCCCCAGGTCCAGGCGGGGAATGGAGCGCAACAGCCCCAGCGTATAGGGGTGACGCGGGTCGGAATAGATCATTTCCACCGGCGACTCTTCAACGATATAGCCGGAGTACATCACAATCACGCGCTCGGCCATGCCCGCGACAACACCCAGATCATGAGTGATCCAGATGATCGCCATGCCCAGCTCATTCTTGAGGCGGTTCACGAGGTCGATAATCTGCGCCTGAATCGTCACATCAAGCGCCGTGGTGGGTTCGTCGGCAATCAGCAGTTGGGGATTGCAGGAGAGTCCCATGGCAATCATCACGCGCTGGCGCATGCCGCCGGAGAACTGGTGCGGGTAATCGTCGAGGCGCGCATCGGCGCCGGGGATGCCCACGAGTTCAAGCAATTCCACAGCGCGCTTGCGCGCCTGCTCCTTGTTCATGTCCAGGTGCAGTTCAAGCGCTTCAGTAATCTGCCGGCCGATGGTGAGCACGGGGTTGAGCGACGTCATGGGGTCCTGGAAGATCATGGCAATGCGATTGCCACGGATTTTGCGCAGATCCTCCTCGCTAATCTTGAGGAGATCCTCGCCATCAAACCAGACTTCGCCGTCAACAATCTTGCCCGGTGGCTGGGGAATGAGGCGGATGAGCGACATCACGCCTACGCTCTTGCCGGAGCCGGACTCGCCGACAATGGCCACGGTTTCGCCGGCGCCCACCGAGTAGGTGATGCCATTGACCGCATGGACGACGCCGTCTTGTGTGAAGAACTGCGTCTTGAGGTTCTTCACTTCCAGCAATTTTGCCATGTTGCCGAGTGCTCCTGCCGTGGATTCAATTGCGAAGGTGGTCAGAGCGGTGTAGCGGGCACGCACAGGCGGCGCGCGAGCCATCGCTCCCCACGCAATTTGGGTTGCTGCTGCAAATTGGAGTGGGAGTGCCGAGAAGGCCGGCCGCTGCCGGCGCCGCTGCGCCGGACTGTGAAGCCGCCGTTGTGCAAGCGGTTGCCGTGAGAATTGGCATTTGTATCAGTTGCGTACCAGCAAGAGGAATTCGGCACCCAGCCCGTCCAGCACGGGCGGTTGGGAGAATCGATCAATCCCCATCCTTGGGTGCGTTTGTGGCGGCATTGCCAGCGGTAATGTGCCGCATATCCTAGCAGACAACAGGTAGAGTGTCAAACAAATAGAAAACCCGCTCGCCCCTCATCCGTTGCACGCACAGAAAAGCAACCCCGACACAGCGGCGCAAAGACGCAAAGGACAACAACAGCAACAAATGCATGTCTTGACGTTGCGTTTCTCTGCGCTCTTTTGGTTGTTTGCGCCGCTGCGTCGGGGTTATTTTTGTCCTCAGAAGCGAAACTCGGCGCTGAAGTAGCGCAGCGGCGCCAGCGCACCCACCAGGCAGAGCAGGAAGAGCACAACCAGCCCGACACCCGCCGCAGCTCCCAGGCCGTCCAGTTGGTTGCCCAGATAGGCCAGCAGCAGCACCAGCGCAAGCAGCGCATGGAAGATCAGGCAGGGGAGGAGCACGAAGAGGTCCAGGTCGCGCACGCCGGCTGCCAGAGTGAGGAAGAGGCCAAAAGCAAACAGCGCTGCCCCCGCCACGCGCCAGCCCAGCGGCGATGCGTCCGCCGCCAGAAGCCCCAGCCCCGCGAGCCAGCGGGATGGCGCAATCAGCAGGTAGAGGCCGAGCAAGAGCCCCAGCAGCGCACCGTTGATGCGCATGACATAGCGCAGGGGGCGATAGGGGTCGGCGAGGGAGTAGGCCATGGGATTATCAAGCGTTTTTGACGGCTGATTGATGATTGAAGACTGAAAATTGGCGTGCGGCCACGGCGAAGCGCGCGGCAATTTCAAGGTCGAATATTGCGCAATTGACGAACTGGGTTTATCGACTACTGGTATTCCACCAACAGCCCACGCGCAAGCGCATACTTCACCAAGTCCACCCGGCTGCTGAGAAAGAGCTTGTCCATGATGCGCCCGCGATAGGTTTCCACAGTTTTGGGGCTGAGCGCAAGCTGGTCGCCTACCTGCGCCGCCGTGTGGCCCAGCGCAATCAGCTTGAGCACCTCGCGCTCGCGCTCGCTCAGCGTGTCGTAGGCGTCGGCGCTGCGGCCGCTATGGCGTTGGCTGAGGTAATCCTCAAGCAGCATACGCGTGGCCGAGGGGTAGAGAAATGCGTCGCCCCGCGCCACCGAGCGGATCGCATCGAGCAATTCCGTATCAACGGTCGACTTGAGCACATAACCCGCCGCACCCGCCTTGAGCACGGGGAAAAGGTAGCGTTCCTGTGCGTGCACGGTGAGGATGAGCACCTGTGCCGCGGGGTTCTCCTGACGAATGCGCCGCGTGGCCTCCAGCCCGTCCATCTCGGGCATGGAGATGTCCATCACCACCACATCGGGCTGGAGTGTGCGCGTCTTCTCCACGCCCTCCACGCCATTGCCCGCCTCGCCAACCACGCGCAGGTCCGGCTCGGCATCAATCAACGCCTTGAGCCCCACGCGCACGACCATGTGGTCGTCCACGAGCAGAATGCGGATCGGGTCGTTCATGCTCGCTCCTGCACGTTGTGTGCATCCCGGACATCGGGCACTGTCGCGCGAATCATTGAACCCTGGCCAGGCGCAGATATGACCAGCAACTCACCGCCAATGATGGCCATGCGTTCGCGCATGCCCAGCAGCCCCATGGCACAGCCGCGCGTGTCCGCGGTGGCGCCGCGCACAAGTGACGGATCAAAGCCATCGCCGTTGTCGCGCACGGCAAGCGTCACACTGCCGTTGCTGCGTGTCAGCCCCACTTCCACGCGCGTGGCAGTGGCGTGGCGGTGCACGTTGCTCAGCGCCTCCTGCCCCACCCTGTAGAGCGCAAGTTCGGTTTCGCGCGGGAGGCGCGCGTCCATGCCGTGCACCGATACTGCGCCCTGCGTTGCGCCCTCTTTGTTGAACTCGTCGACGCGCCATTCGAGTGCCGGGCCAAGCCCCAGGTCATCCAGAATGGTGGGGCGCAGGTCCAGCGATACACGACGCACATCCTCCAGCGCCGTGGCGGTGAGTTCGCGCAAGTCATGCACGCGTGCCTGCGCCTCTGCGGGCGTCTGCGCGTGCTCAAGCAGGCGCAGACGAACGAGCAGCGAGGTAAGTGATTGGGCAGCCTCGTCGTGGAGTTCGCGCGCCAGCCGCTGCCGCTCCTCCTCCTGTGCGCCAATCAGGCGGCGGGTCAGCCCCTGCATCTCGGCGGCGCTCTGCGCCTGGCGCAGCAGCATCGCGTTGAAGGTTTCGGCGAGGCGGTCGAAGCGCTCGTCGCTCACGTCGCCCATCACCACGCGCACGTCAGCTTCACCCGAGCGCACGCGGTCCACGGCATCCTGCAGGTTGTCGAGAGGTGCAAGCGCTTGTCTGAGCACCCAGCGGTTGGCCAAATAACTCAGAATTAATCCCGCCGTGGCAAAAAGAACAATGAGTTCAAGATGCAGGTCCAGCGGGAAGGCGCGCACATGCCAGATGGTGATGATGGTGCCCGCGATCGCGCCAAGCCCCACAACGGCAAGGTTGGCAAAGAGAATCTTGTCGAAGAGGGGCCGCCGCAGCAGTCGCCGGTAAAGAGTGGGTTGTGGGGTCATGGAAAGGCATTACTCTGAAGGCACGTGCGCGCAATGCGCCAGGGGGGCATTATAGCATGGGCGTATGGAGAGCAGCG
>CAYJNV010000064.1:11447-18353 GCA_964370975.1 uncultured Caldilineaceae bacterium
ACGTGCGCGCAATGCGCCAGGGGGGCATTATAGCATGGGCGTATGGAGAGCAGCGGCGGTGGAAGCTATGCGCAGGGCTTCTCAAGAGTCAGCGCGCTGCACAATTGCACCGCACCCCCGGCCACTCTCCAGAACATTCGAGAGGGGAGCAAAACGCCTCCTTTATGGCGGAGGCGAAGCCTACAAAAATAGTGCCTTACTCCCCACTTCAATGTTCTGGAGAGGGGCCGGGGCGGAGATGCAGTCCGCGCTCGCGCGTGCCGTGTTCATGACTTTTGAGACGCTCTGGCCTTTGAGGGCCAAGTTTGCTTGTGCACTCTAGCGCACTGCGTCATAATGGCAATCGGAGAATTATTCAAAACTCAAAAATATTGAGGAGATATTCATGAAGTTGCAGCGGTTTGCCGACCGTCACCCCTATTGGTTTGTGACAATTCTGGAAATTGTCGTCGTATTTGCCTATCTTCTGGCAGGCACAGTTGCCCAATTAGCCCACCTTTCAGATCTTTGGCTTTATGGACTGGCGCAAGTGGGTCTTGCGCTCATCGCCGCCGTATTGCTGACCATCATGGGCTGGTGGCGAAAGGTGGGGTATCGTCCGGCTTATGCTCAGCGCGATTTGCTCTACTTTCTTGTCCCGTTTCTTCCGATTGTGTTCAATCTGATCCCGGGCGTGGAATTTGTCAGCCTGGGCCATGTGAGCGCTGTGTTCGCCGTCACGCTGCTGGTGGGTTTCGTGGAAGAGAGCTTCTTCCGCGGGTTGATGTTGCAGCCGCTGAGGGCGTTTGGCCTCTGGCGGGCAGCCATCGTCACGACCCTGCTTTTTGGCCTCACGCACGGTATGAATCTACTCGCGGGCGAGAGTGCCGTGGACGCTGCACAACAACTCTTCTATGCATCGGCAATAGGCTTTGCCTTTGCAGCCCTGGCACTCAAATTCGGCATTATCTGGCCGCTTGTGCTGGCGCACTTTTTGATTGACTTCGCCAGCATGGTTCAGCGACCGGGTTTTACCCTCTCGCCTGGCTGGTCACTCACGATTACAATGGGCACAACTCTCGTCTTCTTCGTCTACGGCCTCTTCATCATGCTGCGGGTTGCCGAACGGCCGCTTGACGGGGCTGCACACGCAGCGGCAGGTTAACGAAGGCAAAGCAAAATTCCCAGTCTGGTTATTCCCTGCAAGTGAGCTCGGCACCGCCGGCTTCAATGGCGTGCAGCCATGAGCGTCTCGCGCGCGTATTCTCCCGCCAGCCGCAATATGGCTCCCACGTTGAAGTTGAGCAGGCGGCGGCTCCAGAAGAGTTCGCTCTTGTCGCAGACGGTTGAAACGCTGAAGTCGCTCACTTCACCGCGGAGCGCCTCTTCCGCCGCCCGGTCAGGCGTGTGGCTACGCGCCGCAGCGTCCAGGCGAGCGCTCAGGTCGCGCGCGCGCTGAATATGGCGCGCCACCATCTCGCCTTGCGCCCGTTCGATGCGCCCATAGCGCAGTTTGAGAGCGTTGAGCGCCTCGCCCGCGTCATAGGTCACAGCGGCCATCTCGTCGCGCGTCATCCACTCGGTTTCGTAGTTCAGAATCTGCACCCACGAGGGCTTCACAAGCTGTTGGCGATGCTCCTCGAGTGTGTGCGCAAAGAGGCGATAGCCATAGGCTTCGGGCGTTTCAAAGGCGCGGCTGGCCGGATCCAGAAAAGGGCCCATCGGCGAGATGAAGCAGGAGAGGCGCGCGTCCGTCATCTGGAAGAGGTGCTCGCAGTAGTCAATCGACTGCATGACGGAGGCGGTCGTCTGGCCCGAGAGGCCGATCATGAAGAAGACATCCACGCGCGTGCAGCGCAACGCCAAGGCCTGCCGGATGATCGTCTCCATCTCGGCATTTGTGAAAGCGATCGTCGCGTCCTGGCGGCGGCGCAGGCTCTCATCGTGGCTTTCAGGTGAGAGCTCGAGGCTCCAGTTGGCCACGGCGGCATCAATGGCCGCGAGGTAAGCGGCGGGCGGCATGGCGAAGAGTTCAAAGACGATTTCGTTCTTGAGTTTGGCGCTGTGCAGCAGGTCAAGAACGGCATGTGCGTAGTCGTCGCCAGCCTGGCGCAAGTCGCCCACGAGGAAGATGGGGCCGCGCGAAATCCGGCTGATGGCGCGCATGTTCTCCACCAGGTTGGCGGGGCTGCGGTAAATCGGCTGTGGCCGCACGCTGAGGATGGCGCAGGCATCGCGCGAGTTGCCGCAGGTCACGCAGCGGTGTGCGCAGCCGCGCACGGTGAAGGTGGCGGTAATCGGATTATGCCACCAACCGTTGAAGGGGAGCACACTCTGCAGGTCGCGGTAGCGCAGCACCATCTTGACGAGGCGCTGCGGCGCAAGGTTGGCGTAGTCGAGCGAGTCGGGAATGAAGGTGGGCGGGTTCACATGCACGCCCGCCGCGTCCTTCCAGGTGAGGTTGGAGACAGCGACCGGCGTGCGGCCCGCAAGGATATTCTGCATGAGGTCGTAAAGCGGCGGCTCCACCGAATCGCCGCGCAGCACATAATCCACTGCGGGATACTCAATCAGTTCAGCGTGAAAATAGCTTGCGGAGAGGCCCCCCATGATCACGGGCACGTTGGGGTGCAACTGCTTGACGATGTTAGCTATCTCGATGGCGCCGTGGGCGTGAGGCAGCCAGTGCAGGTCAATCCCCACTGCCCGTGGCCTGAGTTTGGCAAGAAAGCGGGCGACGTCGAAATGCGGGTCATTCATCATGCGCAGCGCGAGGTTGACGATGCGCACGCGCAGGCCACGCGCTTCCAGATAATCCGTCATCGTCAGGAAGCCCAGCGGGTACATCTCGAAGACGGGCGAGGAGGGGATGAGGTCGCTCACGGGGCCATACATGATGGCGCGCGTGCGGAAGTCGTAGACGCTGGGCGGATGGAGCAGGAGCAGGTCGATTGGGGCCATGAGATAGCGCAGCCGCACCGGCAAAGGGCACGGGCCGACAGTGCGGCGGCTGCTCTCAGTCTAGCACAGAACGGGCAAAGCGATGCTTCCGGACGCCTCGCTTTGCGCCCTATTTCTTCACTGTACTCTCCTTGAAAACGTCGTACTTTGCCACCGCCTCGCGCACATACGCCTCAACCACGCCCACGTCAATCTTCTCAATCGACGCGTAGTCGAGGTTGCCGATTGTGGTGGAGCCGGGGCGCAGAAGCCCGGCCTTGTCCTCCAGCATGTTGCCCCACAAGAAGCGCAGGGTGACCACCTTGCTGGTCGCGTTGATCGCGCAAACCCAGTTGCGATAGTCGCCCTTAATTCCGTACAAAAGAATGCCATAGCTGATTTTGGGCGCAAGTTCGGGGGCGGCGGCGTGCACAACTTCGTCCAGCCGCAGCACCAGGGGCGCGAAACGCGCGTCGATTGTCTCAATGTACGCGCTGCGGACTGTGGCGTCGCTTGGTTCGCCCATGCTCTTCTCCTTGATGAATGGGGCTGCTGCAGGACACGTTGCCGGCGTGCTGCCCGCAGTATAGCGCAGGCGCAGGCACAAGACGAGAGCGCCGGCACGCCCTTCGCCACAGTGCAGCAGGGAACGCATTCACGCCGCAACGACCGCCGGATACCCCAACAGCATCATATTCTCTACACCGATGTTCTGCCCCAGCGCCGCCTGCATGTGCGCAATCAGCCCGCTCTGGCCGCAGCATGCGCCCGTGTAGCCAGGCAGATATTTGCCCGCAATGTAGCGATCATGCGGGCAGCCGCCGTTACAGATGTCGTGGTACTGGCAGCCTGCCAGTTTGTCGAGGTTGCGCCGCTCATTCTCCTGCAGCGCCTTGAAGGGCTCGCCCGCGCGAATCGAGTCGAAGTCGTCAATCAGGATGTTCCCCAGGTTGTAGGCGCTGTCGCCCAGGTATTTGTCGCAGTGGTACACGTCGCCGTTGGCCTCGATGTGGTAATTGCTGCCCAGACAGTTGCCCGCCAGCGTGCACACCTGGGGATTGCCGCGCAGGATGGAGCGCGCAATGCCGTCAAGCTCGCGCACGTGAATCTCCGGATCATCCAGCGCGTACCAGTGGTCAAATATGTCGATCATGAAACGCTCATAGTCGGCCATGGGGAAGTAGTCAGTCGTCGGGCGCTCGCCTGATTGCGCGTCGGGCATGTTGTCGGGCACGGCAGGCAGAAAGGAGAAGTTCTTCACCTTGAGGTCATTGATGATGAAATCGAAGATCTGCGCCGCCGAGAGCCTGCGCGTGTTGTCGTTGAGAACGAGCAGCACGCCGTGCGGCATGTCAAAGTCCTCGAGCATGCGCAGGGCGCGCACAACATCGCCAAAGCTGCCCTGACCCGATGCGTAAGAGCGGTTGAGGTTGTGGATGGCTTCGGGGCCGTCGACGCTCACGCCCACGTTGAACTTGTTGCGCTTGAAGAACGCGCACCAGTCTTCGGTCAGCAGCGTGCCGTTTGTCTGCAGGCTGTTTGTCACGTACTGATTCGACCGCAGGAATGTCTCCTGGATGGTGAGGACCTTGCGGAAGAAGTCCTGCCCCAGCAGCAGCGGCTCGCCCCCGTGCCAAATGAAGTTGACAAGCCGGTATTGGGGGTTTTGCAGCGCCTTGGCAATCACATTGGCGAGTACCTCAAATGAGATGAGGTTGGCCCGCGAGCGCCAATCATGACAATAGGAGCAGCGCAAATTGCACTTGCGCGTTGACTTTATGATGAGATTCAGGGTTGTGTCCACAGAGTCACCTCGCCTCAGCAGTCGAGCAGCCGGAGTTGAAGGGTGGGTGCACGCCGCGCAGTGTCAGATCAGCGCGCGGCGTGCGCCCGAACATGCACCAGCGTCAGGGGTTACTGCGCAATCTTCTGCAGCCGCCCCACCAGCGCGGCTTCCTCATCGGAGAAGGCCAACTGGTCGGCAAAGTCGCGGAAGCGGTTGATGGGCGACGTCTCGAAGGTTGTGTCGAAGATGACGCGGAACCAGAAGCGAGCCCAAATGCGCAGCCAGATGCGCAGGTTAAGGTACTGCACCAGCGCGTCCTGCAGCGCCATGCCCTGGGCGTCGGTGGGCACCTGATCGCGCACCTGCGCCGGCACCACGTCTCCCTTCTTCACCACCAACTGGAGATCCGGGTTGGTGATTTCCATACCCTTCTTCTCCTCATACACAGCCTGGGCAACCTCCTGCACAAGCCTCTTGCCCAAGTCCTGCTGACTCGATTTGTCCGCGGCCAGCTTCTCCAACGCATTCACCTGATTTTGCAGCATCCGAACGTCCATGTGCTCTCCTCCTGACTGAAATGACCTCTCCACAGCGATGCGGTTTCTGCAACTGCGCCGCTGCGCTTGGGCGCGCAAGCGGCCACAGCAGAACCTGATTTCGGGTGCTTCCTCACGACCGGCATGGGCGCGCAGAGACACGTGTGTGGGGGCTGTTCGCAGCAGTGGGGGCAGCGCAGGAGGAATACGCAACGATGTGGGGGTCGCAGCCGCGCCGGTGCAGCGCGCTGCAGGTCATGCGTGTTCGGGGATGGGGTCTGTGGGGAAATGGCGGCCTGGAAATGCGGCAGCATCAATGGCTGATCTTCATCAGCAGAGCCTGTGACAATCTGCGCATGGGGCAACCGTAGGTCGATTATGGCATCGAATCGTGGCAAGGGTGAAGCACCCGGATCACACCAGCCTCGTGCTGTAGATCACAGCCGACCCATCCCAGCAGAAAGCAGTCTGCCATGGCAAGAATCGCGCGAGTCGACGCCGAAAGCGTCGTCTTTGCGCGCAACCTGGGTCGCGACGCTGTCTAGCATAACGGCATGCTGGGCCCGCTCACGGCGGCCGCATGCACGCTGCCTCAGATACAAGCCCCGGCGGAAGAGATGCCTGCGGAGGAGGCGGCCCGGTTGCCACGCCTTGCGCGCGGCGCACCGTAACCGGCCGTATAGGGGAATGCACCCGCGGCGCCTTGACAGCACTTCCAACTCATCCTATAACAAAGCGGGTGTTCTGCAGCGGGGGCGCGGCGTGTGCGCACGCGTCGATCCGGATTGGTGCGAGCCCTCACTTCCCGTCGCGCGAGCGCCCAGCCATTCAGTGACCGCAGCACCCGCCGACTGATAAGCCGTTCCCACCAGGAGAGAGCATGGACGACGACGCGCCCCGCGTACGCCTGCCGCGCGCAGTGCATGATGCCATTGTTGCCCACGCGCGCGCCGGCAAGCCCGAAGAAATCTGCGGGATCGTGCGCGGGCGCGGCCTCGAGGCATTTGAGGCAATCCCCGCACGCAACATCGCCACCGAACGCATTGAAAACTACACTGTGGACCCGCAAACGCTGCTGTTGCAGTTTGACTTTGAGGATGCGGGCGACGCGATGATGGGCATCTACCACTCCCATCCTGTCTCGGTCGCCTATCCGTCGGCAACGGACGCGTGGAACGCCCACTACCCCGAGTCGGTCTATCTGATTTGCTCGCTGGAGGATGACGACGCGCCGGTGGTGCGTGCGTGGTGGCTGGTGGCCCAACCCGATGCCGCGACGTGGGATGCGGCCGCCTGGCAGACACTGCGCGCCGCATTGCCCTTTCGCGAGGTGCGCCCCGGCCTGTGGGGCTGGTTCGCCGCCGCCGATGTCCACTTGCCCGCCAACGCGCCCGTCGTGGCTGCGCCGTACTACCTCGTCTTCGCGCTGAGCGACGCGGGTGAATGGGTTGACGGCCGTCTCGTCACCGTGCGCGAGTCGCCTGTCGAGATCATCTGAATTAGCGCCGTGGATTGAGCTGCTGCTTCAATGATGGCGCGCAGCGTGCTGAAGATGCCGCGTTGGTTGTAGCGGAAGGCCTCCCGGCCTGCACCTGCGCGCACCACAATGAGCGCCAGGAAAAGCTCCGCAACAGACCACGAGCGCACTACTTCAATGCAAGAGAG
>CAYJNV010000065.1:0-18288 GCA_964370975.1 uncultured Caldilineaceae bacterium
CTGCCGCGCAATCTGCACTTGCAGGGCGTGGTTGCGACGCGGCCGCATATTGGCTTCCTGCTGCTGCAATTGCTCATTCCACTCTCGCTTGTGGGCGGGGCGCTCGCACTTTGGCTTGATCGCGTCGTGCTCGCACTCTGTATCCTGCCTTTGACGCTCGCGTTCCTGCTGCTGTGGCGGCGGGGTCGTGCCGCTGATGCAGGCGAGCAATTCGCCGTCCTGCTGACCGTCACCGGCCTCGCTGTGCTGGCCGGGACGCAGGTCGTCTACCTCAAGGATTTTCTGAGCGGCGGCGACTGGTACCGCATGAACACGCTCTTCAAGTTCTTTAGCCAGACGTGGGTGCTACTGGGTGTGGCGGCGGCGATTGCGCTGCCGCGCATCTGGCACGGCTGGGTGCGTGGCGGACGCGCGCCGCGGACGATTCGCCGGCTATGGGCCGTAGGTTTTGGGCTGCTGCTCATAGCCTCGCTGACCTACACGTTCATCGGCACGCCGGCACGCCTGGAGCAGCGGCTGGCCGGTTGGCGGCCTCCGCTCGGCACGCTCGATGGCCTCGACTACATGCGCCAGGGCGCGTACACCTGGCCAGATGGCTCGAACACCATCGACTTGCGCTACGACTATGATGCGCTCAAGTGGATTCTGGCCAACGTGCGCGGCAATGCCATTGTCATGGAGACATCCGAGACAGACTACTACCGCGCCGGCAGTTCGCGCGTGGCGTCGCTGACCGGACTGAGCGGCCTGCGCGGCTTCCACGCCGGTGAGCAGCGCCCGGCCGAGCAAGTGGGCCCCCGCGACGGCGTGGCGCGCGAATTCTGGTCGACGCCTGACCCGGCGCGCATGCAGCAAATCCTCGATGAGATGGACGTGTCGCTTATCTACGTGGGCCAGTTGGAGCGCTACCTGCACCCTGACGGCGTCGCGCGGCTTGAGAGCATTGTGTCGTCCGGAGCGCTTGAAGAAATCTACGCGAACGAGCGCACGACCATTTACGCCGTTACCGGCAGGCTGACGCGCGACGATGTGGGGCGCTATCTGCCTGCTTCCGACTCAACTGGAGCGGCGCCAGTCTCGCCACTACAGGCGCCGTAGAGCAGCATCAACGTAGCGGCGGCTTTTGAATGTTGAAGTAATGTTTCGGTGGTGGCGACTCGGCTCGTTGGTGCCGCCGAGGGTTAAAACCCCCGGCTATCCAACCCAAGTCCACTCAAGTGGACTACCTTGCAAGGTATGTGGTTGCGCTAACGCAAGAGCTATCGTGCATGAGATTCTCTGCTATGCAGCGTGAGGCTGGTCGCAGACGGCCAGTCCACTTGAGTGGACTTGGGTTGGCTAGCCGGGGGTTTCAACCCTCGGCGGCTCCCACGAAGAATACGACCTCTTTCGAAGACAATCGTCAGCCGCCGGAGGCACCGACAGGGCTGACTTTGCGGGAACGGCGGCCGAGGCCGCCGCTACGTGACCTAGAGATGCAATCCACAGGCAGGTTGAACACCGTTCTTCAATAGCACGTCTTCTCAGGGCCGCCATTCATTAATAGTACGTAGCCAAATGGTTATTCAGTTTCTTTCCTGGTATTTGATCATCGCCCTCGTGGGCCTCGCCGCGCTGCCGCTGACGCTGCGCCTCTTTGGTGCACTTCCGGGCGGCAACACCGCCTTCGCGCGCCCGCTTGGCATCCTGCTCACCGGTTACCTCTTCTGGATTGGAAACGCCCTGGGGCTACTGCGCAACGACACCGGCGGCGCGTGGCTCGCGCTGGTTGTCGCTGCCGCGCTCTCGCTCTGGTTCGGCCGCGATGTACCCGCGCGCCTGCGCAAAGTAGACTGGAACGCAGCACTGCTCGTCGAAATTGTCTTCCTTGCGGCCTTCATCGCTTGGGCATTTGTACGCGCCTACGACCCGGCTGCGAGTCACACCGAAAAACCCATGGACCTGATGTTTATGTCCAGCATTTGGGCCAGCCCGACTTTCCCGCCGCATGACGCCTGGCTCAGCGGCTACCCAATTGCCTATTATTACGGCGGCTACTGGATGGTGATGACGCTGGGCCGCCTTATCGGCTCGCCACCCGAGATTGCCTACACACTGGGCCAGGCAGCCTGGTACGGGCTGCTGCTCTCGACAAGTTGCGGCCTCATCTTTGCGCTGCTGCGCCTGTCGCGCCGCGGCGATGCGCCGCTGGGGCGGCTGGCCGCGGGCCTGGGCGGGCTGCTCACCGCGGCGATGGTAGGCGTCACGGGCAACGTACAGGCCATCCTCGAATGGCTCTACGCGCAAGGGGTGAACGTTACGCCGCTGGCAAACTTTGCGCAGGTGCGCGGCTTTCCCGAGAGCGCCCGCGTCACCCACTCCTGGTCCATCGACCCCTCGTGGTGGTGGTGGCGCACAAGCCGCGTCCTGGCCGACCGTTCGCTCACAGGCGAACACCGCGAAGTCATCGCCGAATTCCCCGCCTTCTCCTACGTGCTTGGCGACAACCACCCGCACGTGCTCGCCATGCCCTTTGTCATCCTGGTGATTGCGCTGGCGCTGGCGTGGTTCTTGCAGCGCGAGCCGGCGCCCGCGGGCGAAACGAGCGTGCCTCTTTTGCCTGCTGATCGCCTCCTGCTGAGCGTGACGACGCTGGTGCTGGGCAGCCTGCTTTGGCTCAACACGTGGGATTTTCCGCCCTACTGGCTGCTGACTGTGGTAGCGGCCTATGTGGCCGCGCCGGGCCGGCACTGGGCACGCGCCGCAGCCGTGGGCGCATTCCTGCTTGGCGGCGCCATTCTGCTCTTCTTCCCCTATTTTCTGACGGCGCAGAGCCAGGCCAATGGCATTGCCGTCAACTTCTTCGACCCCACCCGCCTTGGCCAATTCCTGTGGATGTTTCTGCCCGCGATGCTGGCCGTGAGCGCACTGCTGTTGCTCGCCTGGCGCGAGGCCGCGCCACGCGGCAAAACGCTTGCACTGCTGTTCGTGGCAGCCGTCGCTGTGCCGCTGCTCACGCTGGGCGGCGCCTGGGCGTTGGTGATGAACTCGAGCATGGCCGACGGCTTCCGGCGCGAATACCCCGTACCCGAAACCGGCTCTGCCAACCAACTCGCCTACTTCCTCGAGCGCTGGGCAACTTCGCCGTGGACGCTTCTCCTCGTTGGCGGCCTGCTCGCACTCACCGTCGCGCTCTGGGCGCGGCGCGTCTTCACCGCGGCCGACAACGACACCGGCGTTCAGCATACTCAAGATGCTACCACGTTCGCACTGATGCTGGCCGCGCTGGGATTGCTGCTGGTTTATGCGCCCGAATTTGTCTACCTGCGCGACAACTTCGGCACGCGCATGAACACCGTCTTCAAGTTCTACTACCAGGGGTGGTTGCTGCTGGGGCTGGCCGGCGCCTATGGGATCACCCTTGCGCTGGCGCACGTGCGCATGCCCGAACGCTCCATCGGCGCCGTGCTGCAGGCGACGCCTGCGCTGCTGCTCGTGTTGATGGGGCTCGTTTTCCCGCTGGCGGGCGCGTGGAGCAAGACCAACGGCTTTGCAGGCACGCCCACATTCGACGCCTCCGCCTGGATTCGCACTTCGTCGCCTGGAGAGTGGGCCGCCGCGCACTGGCTGCGAGAGTTTGCCCCACCCGACGCCGTGGTGCTCGAGGCCGTCGGCAACAGCTACCAGAGCGACCGCAGCCGCGTAAGCACATTGAGCGGGCGAGCGACACTGCTGGGCTGGGAAGGGCACGAACGCCAGTGGCGTGGCGCTGACTACACGCAAATGGCCGATGGCCGTGCGGATGCCGCAGAGCGCATCTATCGCTTTGCCGCGCCCGCCGAAGTTGCGCAACTTGTTGACGCATGGAGCATCGACTTCGTGGTCGTCGGACCGGCAGAGCAGATCGCATATGGCGTCTCGCCCCTCGAGGAGGAGCGCCTCGCCGCGATCATGGACCTCGTTCTGGATCAGGATGGCGTGCGCCTCTATGCCACCCGCCAAGGTACGCCTGTCAAGTAGATAACATGCTCGTCACGAGCCCACAGGCGGCTCCGCACTTGGTCGACCCATCGCCACTGGGTACAATACCGGACAACAATGGCTGAAACTACAGCGGACGCATCGCAAATCGAATCCATTCGCACTGATCACGCGGCTATCGCCATGGGCAACGGTCGGCCGGCGCTCGCGCGCCCGGCGGCCGCCACAGTCGAGCATCTGCTCTATGCGCTCATCGTCCTCGCCGGGCTGGGCGTACGCCTGCTGCTGCTTGGCGCTGCACCCATGGCCACGCAGGAGGCCGCCGCGTCCTGGGCGGCGTGGATGGACGCGACGGCATTGCATCCCGCCGCCGCGCCCGCCACCACCAGCGCGCTGCTGCATGCGCTGCAGGCGCTCCTCTTCTGGTTAACCGGTGGCGCCAACGAGACGTTGGCGCGCTTACCCGTGGCGCTGCTGTCGAGCGCAATCGCGCTGCTGCCCTGGTATTGGCGCGACACGCTGGGGCGGCCCGCCGCGCTAGTTCTGGCGCTACTGCTCGCGATCGACCCCTGGCTTCTCGCCTTCGGGCGCATGGCCGACGCGACTGCACTCAGCGCCACGCTCGCGCTGATTGCTTTGACGGCCATGCATGTGGCCACGCGCACTGCGCCCCGCGATGAGGAGCGACCCATATCCGCGGCCATTGCAGCGGCGAGCACAGGCTTGCTGCTGGTGAGCGGGCCGCAAGCGTGGTCATGGCTGGTCGTGCTTGCGCTGTACCTGCTCGTGGCGGCGCCCTACAGACGGGCGCTCCTTTCCGTGCGCACGGCCCTGATCGCCGCGGGCGCTGCGCTGCTGGGCGCGACGGGCTGGTTCGCCTGGCCCCAGGAATTGGCCTTGGTGGGCGCCAGCCTGAACGCTTGGCTCGGCATTCTTGTGGCAGGACCCTACAATCTGCTCTGGCTGGCCGCGCGTTTGCTGGTCGATCAGCTCTTCCTGCTCTTCTTTGGCCTGATCGGCTTCGTGCTGCTCTGGAGGCGTCCCGCGGCCGATCACAGTCTGCGGCTCTTTCTCACGCTCTGGGTGGCGTGGGCGCTGCTGTTGCTGCTTTTGCCCGGACGCATGCCGGAGATGCTGCCGGTGCTGGCCGTGCCGTTGGCGGTTGGCGCGGCAGGTACCATACAGTGGCTGCTGCGCGTTGCGCAGAGTACAGAAGACTGGGGCGAAGGTGGTTTGCTTGCGCTGGTGCTGGCGGTGGCGCTGTTGTCGCTCTTCTTGTTGAGCGTGCGCAGCTTGGCGCAGGCTACGCCGGACGCGGCGAGCGTATTGGCCATTCCGCTGATGCTGACTGTGGTCGCCCTGCTGCTGGCCCTGTTTGCCTGGCTCGTCAGCGCCCGCCAGGCACTGGTCATCGGAGTGGGTGTCGCCGCACTTTTCCTGCTGGCCGCTACGTTCTCGTCGGCACGCCTGCTGGCATTCACCAATGAGCCGGCGCACCCTGCCGGCCTCTTTGCGTCTGCCACCTGGCCCGATGCGGCGACGCTGCGCACAGACGTACGCGCACTCAGTGACCGGCGTACGGGCTTCCCCACCGAGCTTCCGGTGCAGATAGTTACCGGCCCCACGCAGGCGGCGGACCCCCTCATCGGCTGGCTGCTGCGCGACATGTCCAATGTCGCGTTCGTCACTGCGCCAGTACTCGATGATGCGGGCGACCCGGCACGCGCGCCGCTCGTCATCATGCCGCCCAGCGGTGAGCAATTGGCTAGTTCGGCGTGGAACGACAACTACATCGGCCGCAGCGTACACCTGCGGGCGAACTGGCTGCCCAAGGATTTGCCGCCGCTCACGGGTTACGAGAGCGGCGAGCAGCGCTGGAGCGCCGGCTGGCGGCCGCGCCTGCGCTGGATGCTCTTTCGCACCGCACCTGCACTGCCCGTGCCTGAAGATGTGGACTTGTGGGTCACGCCGCGGTAGCGCGCTGACCTTGCCGTCATTGCACTTCGCCCCTTCGGAGGCTTTGGTTTATGAGCAAGACCGTACTCGCCCCTGAAACACTTCCCGTGCCGCCTGTCGATGATGCAGCGCAGCCGGTGGTTGACGACGCAGCGCGCCCGGCGCGCATCTCGTGGCTCGATCGTCCCCTGGCCGGCTTCCCTGCCTGGCGCTGGGAAACAGCGATCTGGGTAGGCCTTGTGCTGCTCGCGGCCGGCCTGCGCCTTTATCACCTGGGCGCACGCGGCATGAGCCACGATGAGAGCCTGCACACCATGTACGGCTACTACCTCTTCAACGAGGGGCGCTACGAGCACAACCCCATGATGCACGGCCCCTTCCGCTTTCACATGACGGCGCTGAGCTACTTCCTCTTTGGGGCCAGTGATTTCTCGTCGCGGCTTGTGCCGGCGCTGCTGGGCACGTCGCTCGTGGGCATCATGTATGCCTTCCGGCGCTGGATTGGACGCAGCGGTGCGCTGATTGCTGCCGTGCTCATCACCGTAAGCCCCAGCCTGCTCTTTCACAGCCGCTACATCCGCGACGATATCTTCATCGCCACCTTCACCACGCTGTGGGCGCTGGGCGCCTTCCGCTATCTGGAAACGCGTCGCCTGCGCTGGCTGACGCTCATGGTGCTTGCCATGGCCTTCGGCTTTGTGACCATGGAGAATTCCTTCATAACCGGTGCGGTCTTTGGCGCCTTCTTTGTCCTGCTTGCGCTCTGGCAGGCAATCGAATGGCGCACGCTTGTGGTCATCGGCCCTGCCCTGCCCTTGGGCGTCGTCGCCTACTATTTCCACCACAATGATCAGGACAATATCGCCATTCCCCTGGTGGGCGCGGCACTGCTGGTTACTGTGGTGATTGCCCTTTTCTACCTGCTGCGCAACAAGGGCTGGAGCCGCCTGCGCGCCGCGCTCCCCGCCGATCTCGCCGTGCTCATGGCGACGATCGTGCTCCCCTTCATGGCCCCCTTTGCTCACCTGCTGCTGGGTGGCGAGGCCAAGGTCTTCGCCAACTCCGAGTACCTCAACGACGCGCTCATCGCACGCATGGCGCTGCTTGTTGCAGGCATGGCCGTCGTGGCCATTGCGCTGGCGGTGCTCTGGTTCCGCGTGGTGCGCAAGGGCGACGACGAAGGGCGCATCGGCCTCACGCAGTGGGCGCAACTGATGGCTTCATTCTGGGTCATTCAGGTGCTCTTCTACACAACGTTCTTCACGAATACGCGCAATGGCCTCGCCACGGGCGTGGTGGGCAGCCTTGGCTACTGGCTCGCGCAGCAGAATGTTGAGCGCGGCAGCCAGCCGTGGTACTACTACCCTTTCATCGGCTCGCTCTACGAATTCCTGCCCATTGTGCTTTCATTGGCGGGGGCCGTCGCGCTCATTCGCGGCTTTGTCTTCAGGCGCGACTGGTCGCCCGTGGCCGCCAGCGATTTGCCGCTCCAGCGCGACGCGTGGACGCCCGATAACGCGATCAGCACGCGCAACAGCTTCGTTGTCTTTGCGCTGGTCTGGGTGGTTGGCATGTGGTCGGCCTACACCGTGGCCGGCGAAAAGATGCCCTGGCTGCTCACGCATATGGCATTGCCCATGTGCGTCTTCGGCGGCTGGTGGGCGGGCAGACTTCTGCATGGCATCGACTGGCGCGCGGCCTGGGCTAACCGCACCGCCTGGCTGATTGGGCTTGTGCCCGCCGCGCTGGTCCTGCTGCTCATCGTCATTCGACGCGTGCCTCCGAGTGGGCGCAGCATAGATGTTGCGGCTGCGTGGACTGCCTTCCTGCTGGCCGGGGCGGCGCTGGCCGCGCTCGTCTACTTTGCGGTGCGCTGGAGCCTGGACGCCGGCTGGCGGCGCGCCGCGCCCCTTTACAGTGTGGCGTTGCTTGCCATCCTCTTTGTCATGAATGTGCGCGTGTCGCTCACGCTCACCTTCGTCAACAATGACATGGCGACCGAGTTTCTGGTCTACGCGCACGCCAGCCCAGACGTCAAGCGCGCCATGAGCGAAATTGAGAGCATTAGCCAGCGCACCGTGGGTGATCACAATATTGTCGTCGCCTATGATGACGAGTCATCGTGGCCCTTCACCTGGTACTTCCGCGACTACCCCAACGCGCGCTTCTATGGGGCCAATCCCGACAGCAACAGCATGAGCGCGCCGATTGTGCTCGCGGGCGCGGAGAACCGTGACAAGGTGCTCCCCTACCTCGAGCGGGATTACGTCAAACGCACCTATCGGCGTATTTGGTGGCCCGACATGGACTATTTCAACCTCACCGGTGAGCGCATCCGCTTTGCGCTCACGGACCCACAGCAGCGCGAGCGCCTCTGGCAGATTGCCCTCTTCCGTCGCCACCGCGACACGAACGATTTCTCGCGCTTCCGCGACCTGACGCAGTGGCCCGCACGAGGCGAATTCGACATGTGGGTGCGCAAGGATCTCGCAAGCACAATTTGGGACCTGAACGTGACGCCGCTAATCGGTGCGGGCACGGCCGCAAGTGCCGCGGTCACCGCTCCCGAGTTCAACCAGAACGCGACCTCCATCTATTCTGGCCCATATGGCGGGCTGGCGCTGGCCGCACCACGCGCCGTGGCCGTGTCGCCAAATGGCAACCGCATCATTGCCGATTCGGGCAACCAGCGCATTGTCGTTGTCGATGCCACTGGGGCCGAGCGCGCCATCTTTGGCTCGCGCTGTGACCTAGCCAACGGCGCCGAGGGCGGCTGCGTTGACCCCGACGGCAGCGGCCCGCTGGCACTGGGCGATGGCCAATTCAACGAGCCCTGGGGCGTGGCGGTGGATGTGGACGGCAATATCTACGTAGCCGACACGTGGAATGGCCGCATCCAGGTTTTCGACGCTAACGGCAAATTCCTGCGCAGGTGGGGTTTCTTCAACACGACCAACGGTGAATTGGGCGACCCCAATGCGCTCTTCGGCCCGCGCGGCATTGCCTTTGACCTGGGCGGCAATCTGCTGGTGGCCGACACCGGCAACAAACGCATTGTGCGCTACACACCCACCGGCGAGTTAGTGGACCAGATTGGCGGCGGCGGCGTGGTGGCCGGTCGCTTTGACGAGCCAACTGCGGTCTCCGTTGACCCCACCGACGGCTCCATTTACGTAGCCGACGCCTGGAACCGGCGCATCCAGAAGTTCGACGGCAATCTGGGTTTCCTGGCCGAGTGGCCCGTGCCCGGTTGGGAGAGCAAGCAGATCTACGACAAGCCCGGCCTTGCCGTCGCGGCCAATGGCGATGTCTACGCCAGCGACCCACAGTTCTACCGCATCTTCGTATTTGACAGCGGCGGCACGCTCAAAGGCAGCTTTGGCCGCTTTGGGTCCGAGGCGAATCGGCTGGGCTTGCCGAACGGCCTCGCCGCCGACTTGCCCAATAGCTCCATCCTCGTGGCCGACGCCGACAACAATCGCGCCATGCTCTTCCTGCAGGTGCCTTGACCGTCGGCTGCAGCACACAGTCGACGCAGATATGGCACGTAGCAGCGGCCGGACGGCGTACGCGTTCTGCTCCCCACGCCGGTTCAAGCCGGTCTGGGGGGTAATCCGCGGCCGCCAACCGCTCGCCGAAACCTTGGACACTTGATCGTCGCGCGCCCCGAATCGAGCCATGGCTGCCACCCTCCCCATTGCCAAGACCAGGCGCACCATCTACAGCGCAAGCCTGCGCCGCATTGGCATTGGGCTGTTTGCGCTGCTACTGGCCGTGCTCGCCCAGTCATTTGTCCACAGTGCTCGCCCCACAGATGCGGTCGCGCTCTTTGTGGTGGCGATTGCGATCTACCTTGGCGCATTCTCTCAAGCGGATGTACCCCTGGCAATCGGTGCACGCCCTCATCTGACCAACAGACCGCTGGTATTCGCGGGCGTCGTTGCCTGCCTCGCTGCTGCGACGCTGGCCGCGGCAGCAGCGCCCCATTTCATTACCGACAATCCCAGCGCGTGGGGCTGGACACTGCACCTGAGCAGCATGGGCGCGCTGCTTGCGGGCGGCGTTGCGCTTGATGCGGGGCTGCGCCCCCCCGCTGCGGCGCGCGCAACCGGATGGCGCATCGCGCTTGGGCTGCTCGCCCTCACGGCGCTGGCCACGGCACTGCGCCTGCCCAATCTGGACGGTATGCCCTTTGGCCTTTGGCATGACGAGGCCGAAAACGCCCTCGCCGCGCGGGACATTCTCTTCAGACCTGCGTATCGGCCCTTCTTTCTCGGGTCGACCTCGCACACGGCGCACCACAACTACCTCGTGGCGCTTGCCTTTGCTTGGCTGGGAGAAAGCATCGCCTCGGCACGCCTTGTCTCGGCGATTATGGGCGTTGCCATGGTTCCTGCGGGCTACCTGGCCGCAGCCGAATTGTTCAACACTGTCCCGGCCGTCGGCCGCAGCCGGTCGCCGGTTGGTCCTGCCATGGGGTTGCTCTTCGCTGCGCTGCTGGCGGTCTCATCATGGTCGCTCAACTTCAGCCGCATTGCCGTCAACTACATTGCCACGCCGCTCTTCATCTTGCTGGCGGTGGGGCTGACACTGCGCGCAGTGCGCACACAGCGCATGGGCGCGTGGCTGCTTGGCGGCGCGTCATTGGGGATGGGGATCAACTTTTACTCCTCGTTCCGTCTCTTCCTGCCCGTATTGCCACTCTTTCTGCTGGCCACACTGGTTGCGCGCCGCGCCTTGTGGACTAAGTCGTGGCGCGGCTTGCTGCTGTGGGGCTTCGCCGCGCTCATCGTCATGACGCCGCTGCTCACCTTTGCAGCCACAAACCAGACGCTCTTCCTCAAGCGCTCGGCGGATACCTTCCTGCTCAAGGATACCGCGCCCGACGAACGCCTTGCACTCCTGCTTGACAATGCCCGAACGCACCTGCTGATGTTCAACGTGGAGGGCGACCGTAACGGGAGGCACAACCTCCCCGGCCGCCCCATGCTCGACCCATATCTGGGCGGCTTGTTTGCTGTGGGGCTGGCCGTCTGCCTGTGGCGCTTACGCCGCCCCGGCTACCTGCTGCTCCTGCTTTGGCTCGGCTTCACGCTTCTTGGTGGCGTCCTCACGTTGTCGTTTGAGGCGCCGCAATCACTCCGCGCCAATGGAGCCATGCTCGCAGCCTACCTCATCGCACTTGTCCCCGTTGCCGAACTGCTGCGCGCGTGGGATGCGTCGAGCGGCGGGCGCTACTACCCGCGCGCCGCAGCCGGCGCGGCGGCACTGCTGCTCCTGCCCGCAGCCTGGTGGCACATGGACCAGTACTTCGTTGTCCAGCAGAAGGATTTCGCCGTCTGGAATGCATTCTCTACGCCCGAAACATTGACGGCGCGCACCCTGGCTACGCTCGACCCGGAAACCACGCAGGCGTACGTCGTCAGCTATTTTGACGGCCGCCCGCCGCTGACATTCATCGCGCCGCAGTGGCGAGGGCGTTACATCCCCATTGAGGGCAGCGCGTCGATGCCCCTCATCTGGCCTGGCGAAAAGGACGTGTGGCTCTTCCTGGATGCCGACAGTGACGCGCTCTATCAGCAACTGCAGACGATGTATCCCGGTGGCGAGTTCACTGTGCAGACTCTTCCCTTTGCTGAACGGGTTTCCACGCGCACGGTGCACCTGTCGCGTGCCGTTCTCGACAGCGCACAAGGGCTGGAGGCGCGCTACTATGCCAACGCTGGTTGGGAGGGCGAGCCTGCGCACAGTGCTCTCGTTTCAGCGATTGACGCCGATTGGTCCGCTGCAGCGCCGCTTGCTGCGCCCTTCTCGGCCGAATACGAAGGCGTTGTGCGCGTTGTCGATTACGCCCCGCACACCATTCGCCTGGTAGCCCCCGGCCATGCCGAACTGCTGATTGATGAGCAGGTTGTCCTCTCGGGCACGGGCACGCTATCGACCACTGTAACGCCCGCCCTTGGCAACCACCTGCTACGCGTGCGTGCTGTGGGTGCACCGGGCACACTGCAGTTGCGCTGGGCGACCGCCGGCGCAACCGAAAGTGTCGTGCCGCCCAATGTGCTGTTCCATGCGCCTGTCAACGCCAACGGCCTTCTCGGTACCTACTATGCGAACGCCGACTGGGAGCCGCCCGTCGCGCACACCGAAATCACGCCGCAGCTTGGCATCGTCTACTTCCGGCCGCCCGTACCGCGCCCCTTCAGCGTGGAGTGGACAGGCAAGATCGCCATCCCCCTGGCGGGCGACTATTTGTTCTCACTCAGCGCCATCGACGCGGCGCAGCTTTGGATCGACGGTCAGGATCTGCTCTTCACCGGCTCAGGCAACATGGTCTCCGAAAGCTACATCCGCCTTACGGAGGGTCTGCATGACATCCGCGTGCGCTACCGCGCCATCAACAACCACAACCGCATTGGCCTGCAGTGGACACCACCGGGCGGCGTGCGCCAGCCCGTGCCGAGCAGCGCCCTATTTCCTCCCATGGGGAGCTATGCGCGCATTGTCTTGCCCTCAGCCGGTTCGCTGACGCCGATGATGTTGGGCGCCGGCGACCTGTTGCCCGCCGAAGCGCCCGCTGAAGCGCCACGCGTCGGCGCAGTGACCACTCTCCTCGGTGGTCTGAACCATCCCACCGGAATTGCGCTTGGCCCGGACGGCAGGGGCTACGTGGTCGACTCCGGGGCGAAGCAGTTGCTTGTGCTCGCGCCTGCGGGCACGATTGAGCGTACGATAACAGGTGGCGTCGCCCCCTTCGGTGAGCCTTTCGACGTCGCCACAGATGCGGAAGGCACGGTATATGTTCTTGATGCCGAAGTAGGCGAGGTCATCCTCTTCAACCAGGATGGCGAGTATATGCGCACCGTCAAGCCCGCCGATACGGCGATTGCGCGCAGCCGCGGCCTCGCTGTCGACGCGCAGGGGCGCATCTGGGTGGCCAACACGGCCGGCCAGCGGCTGCTCGCCTTCTCGACGGACGGCGCGCTGCTCGCCGAAATTCCAGTCTGGCCCGACGCGGATGCGCAGGTGACCGACGTGGCAGTTGCGCCTGACGGCTCCATCTACGCCGTGGCCATAGGCATCAACAAGCTAATTCAGTACGACGCGGACGGCTCGCGTATGGGCGCGTGGGATGTGGCCCTCGCTAACACGATTGATGCGCCCCACCTTGCGTTGGGCGGCAGCGGTGCGCTTTATCTCACGCAGCCCGAGGAGGGCCGGATTGTGCGCCACGGCAACACCAACGACGTCAACCTGGAGGGCGCAATCTGGCAGTTGCCGACTACGCCGGCGATGGTGAAGCCCGTGGGCATCGCCGTTGCGTCTGACGGCGCGCTTTGGATCACGGATGTACAGGGCGGCCGCATCGTGCGCATGGAGGTTGAAGAGCCGTAGCGTCACATCAAAAAAAAACACAATATCTCAACGCAAAGGCGGGAAGATCGGAAAGAAACGCAAAGTACTGCAACGAGTCAACTCATCCTGAGCAACTGCTCTTCATTTGCATCCCCGCGACTTTGCGCAGGGGTGTAGTATTGGCCGTGGGTTTCGCTCCGGTATAACTGTGGCCAGCGCACGTGCGTGTTGCCAGTCAACCAGTCCACGAATCAACCAATCAACTTCACGCCAAATGCGCCTCGACCACAACCGTGCCAAACCCAGCCCGTCCCTCGCTGCGCTTGCGGCGCTGGTTGCACTTGGCGCGGCTGCACGAGGTGAGTATCTGCTGCGCGGCGAAGCGCCCGTGTGGCAGCCGCTCCTCCTCTATGCACTTGCCGCCCTGACGTTGGCACTTACGGCGACGCCCTTCGTGCTGTCGCCGCCACCCGCGCCGCGACCGGGCCGCGAGGCAGTCGTCTGGAGACTGCTGGCGCTAGGCTCAATCGTGGCGCTGACGCTGGCTGCAATTACCTTTGGAACACTTGTGAATAATCTGCGCGCGCCGGCTGGACGGTGGCTCTGGCTGGCGACGATTGGCACACTGGTGCTTACGGGCGCGCTGGCGTGGCGCAGCGAAACACCCACGGCGCGCTGGCGCGGCCTTCTGCCGGCCGGTCGCACAGGCCGGATTGCCTTCGTTGCGGCGCTGATTCTGGTGCTGGCGGCTGCGATCGCGGCGCGCATCCTCTGGCTGGAGCGTATACCGCTTGGGATCAACCCAGATGAGGGGGATCGCACCGCCACGGCCATGCAGGTGCTGCGGGGTACAACGCCGCAAACGCTCTTCGAGGCCGGGTGGTATCGCATCTCGATGATGTATTTCTACCTGCTGGCCGGCTGGCTCAAACTGCTGGGCATCGGCTACGTGCAGGCGCGCCTCTTCACGGGTCTGTGGAGCATGTTCACACTCGCCGCGCTCATGTGGACGGGCGCACGCAACTGGAATTGGCGCGTGTCCCTGATTGCAGGCGCGGCCTACGCGCTGACAGGCGTAGCGCTGCAGTTTGCGCGCGAAACAAGCGAGGCCGGTCCAACCGCGGCACTCTGGGCGATGAGCGTGGCGCTGCTGCTGGAGGGCGCGCGCAACGGGCGCACCCTGGCCTGGATTGGTGCGGGGCTCGCCGGCGGCTTCTCGCTCTACTTCTACCCGTCGGGCCGCATCTGGGCACTGCTGGCGCTGTTTGTCGGCACGCTTTGGCTGGTGCGCTGGGCGGCCGCGCGTGATGGCGAGTGGCGTCGCCTCCTGCGTGGCCTGGTGATGGCCGCAGTGGCGTCGCTGGCAGTTTGCGCCCCCTTCTTTGCGCAGATGAAACTGTTTCCCCACGAATTTGCGCTGCGTTTTGCCGAAACCTCAGTGCTGCAGCCCGATAACGCACAGCGCCTTGCCTACTACGATGCAACCTGGACGACGCCGCGCCTGCTTGCCGAGCAGATGGCGCGTGCCCTGGGCATCTTTGCTCGCTATGGTGACGGCGCAGGCTTCTGGCCCACAGACCAGCCGCTTCTGGGGCCCGTGCTCGCGCTGCTGCTGCTGTTGGGCCTGGGCTACGCACTGCTGCGCCCGCGCGACCCGCGTGACGTAGCCGTTTCTCTCTGGGCCCTTGCGGGTATGGCGGGGATGGTTCTCACTGTCGAGACGCCCAATCTGCAGCGCATGGCCACCGCGCTGCCCGCGCTCTTCCTGGGCGCGGCTATCCTGCTCGATGACCTGCTCGAGCGCTTCATCAAGCTGGCGCGCGCGCCTGCGTCACGCTACATGGTGCAATGGATTGCGTTGCCCGCCGCCGCGTTCGTGCTGCTGGGTGCGCTCGCCGCCGACCTGCGTTTCTACTTCATTGACTATGCGCAAATGAATCGCTGGGAGGGATGGAACCAGGAGGGCCACGCAATGACCCTGCTGCCCGCTGATACGCTGCACGTCTCGTTGGGCAACTCATTTCACATGGTCAATTCGGGCTGGGTGCGGTTGCTTGCGCCCGACGCGGTGCGCGGCGGGGTGCGCAGCCCCGGCGCCATGTTCCCCTTGCCCGAGGAGGGCGGGCGCGGCCTCGCCTTCCTGCTCTACCCGAATCAAAGCGCCTATTTGCCGTGGCTTATGCAACTCTATCCCACTGCCACGCCCGTTGAGTACCGCCGTACAGGTGAGAGCCGCTACTTCAATTTCCTGTACGTGCCCGCGGCCGACATAGCCGCGACACGCGGGGTGCGGGTCAGCGTAGGCGCGTCCAGCACACGTGTAGCGACGCTGGGCGCGCCGCCGCCCATTGCCGTTGCTGGCAATACGCAGGCCACGTGGAGTGCGACCCTGCGTGTTCCGCAGCAATGGGACTACGCACTGCGCATTGAGGGTGCACAGGCGACCCTCTTCCTCGACGGCACGCCGATCCTCACGCAAGGCCCCGGTGAGACGGGCGCGACCATACTCCTGAATCTGGCGCGCGGTGATCATGGCGTGGTACTTGCCGGCCCGGCCAGTGGCGTGGCTTTCACCTGGGCGCGCGTCGAGCCGGGAGCGACGCCCCAATTCGCCGCACCGGCGCTTGCTGCGCTGACCTACTCCGACGGAACGGTCCACGGCCTTGCGGGCCTGGTTGAAATCGAGGGGCTGCCGGTGCAGGCTCGTCAGGACAACACCCTGGCAACTTGCTGCCTTGGAACCCTTCTCGACAGCCGTAACCGCCCGCTGCGCGCCCGCTGGAGCGCACTTGTGACTGCACCGCGCGACGGTGAGTATGCGTTTCAGTTGACTCTGCCGGGGCCGGGCAGTCTGCGCGTGGGAGATGCAAGCGCGGTGGCGATTGACGACGCCGCGGGCGGCAGCGCCACCGGCACGGTAACCTTGCTTGCCGGTGAGCATCTGATGGCCGTTGAAATCACCTCGCAAACGGGTGCAAATGGTGCACTCGAACTCATCTGGTCGCCACCTGGCGAAGCGCCAACAGTACTGCCCGCGCACGCGCTGCGCCCCGACATGCCCCTCTTCGGCCCACCCTTGGGCGACGCCCTCCTGCGCACTCCTGATGCGTGGCCCGTCGACAATGTTATGGAGGCCGTGGAGTAGAGCAGCGCCGCCCCCAGCCAGCCACTCAAAAACCCCGCCACAATGCTGTCGGAACCCGCGCGCGGCAGACTGTGCGCAGATGGCGCGCGCTCGCCAACTGCGGCGCGCCTGCGGCCCCTGTTTGCCGACAAGGAGAGTCACATGGCTACTGCCATGCGCACAGAAACGACGAACGGCGCCGGGCATGTCCTGCCCGCCGACCTGCGCCAGTACGAGCTCTACATCAACGGTGGATGGGTTGCCCCCGCGGCAGGCTTGTACCGCCCCATGATGGACCCCTCCACTGGCGCCGCGCTGGGCAATGTGGCGCAGGCCGACATCGAGGATACGCGCCATGCAATACGAGCAGCGCGCGCGGCCTTTGATGACGGTTACTGGCCGGGCATGGGCCATGGCGAGCGTTCGCGCCTGCTTCACGCCCTGGTCGACGCAATCGAGGCGCGCCAGGATGAGATTGCCGACGCCGAAATGCGCAACAGCGGCTGTACCTGGCGCAAGGCAAACCTCATGGATATGCCCGTGGGCCTCATCCACTTTCGCCACTTTGCCAAACTGGCCGACTTTGAGCCAATCGAGTCGATCCCGCAGATTACCTTCCCGGCGCTCACCTACAGCATTGTGCGGCGCGAACCGATTGGCGTTTGCGGCCAGATTATTCCGTGGAATTTCCCCTTCCTCATGGCCGTCTGGAAGATAGCCCCCGCGCTGGCCGCAGGCAACACCGTCATCCTCAAGCCTGCTTCCTTTACGCCCTACAGCGCGCTCAAGATGATCGAGATTATCCACGAAACAGGCTTGCTGCCCCCCGGCGTGCTCAACCTTCTCACCGGACCTGGCCAGGTGGTTGGCCCCGAACTTTGCACGAATCCGCTGGTCGACAAGATCGCATTCACCGGCAGCACTGAAGTGGGGCGCGAGATTATGGTGCAGGCGGCCAGCACCATCAAGAAGGTGACACTGGAGCTTGGCGGCAAGTCACCCAACATCATTCTCGATGACGCCGACCTGGACCTGGCCATCGACGGCAGCCTCTGGGCCACCTTCATGCACAACGGGCAGGCCTGCGAGAGTGGCACGCGCCTCTTTGTGCCTGCCGCGCTGCATGACGAATTTGTCGAGCGGCTGGTGGCGCGCGCCAGTCGTCTCAAGCTCGGCCTCTCGAGCGATGGCGCGACGGACCTCGGCCCGCTCATCTCCGCAGGCCAGCTCAGGAGCGTGGAGAGCTACATCCAGTTGGGCATCGACGAAGGCGCGACGCCTGTGCTGCTGGGCGAGCGGCCTGACGACCCCGCACTGGCCAACGGCCACTACATCTCGCCCACAATCTTCACGAATGTGGACAACAAGATGCGCATTGCCCAGGAGGAAATCTTCGGGCCGGTGCTGGTGGTGATCAAGTACGACAGCGTGGAGGATGCCATCCGCATGGCCAATGACACGATCTACGGGCTGGCGGCGGGCGTGTGGAGCCGCGATGTCGAGCGCGCCGTCGCGGTGGCAGAGCGGATTCAGGCGGGGACCATCTGGATCAACGACTACCATATCATCAGCGCCGAAGCGCCCTTTGGCGGCTACAAACAGAGTGGCATCGGCCGCGAGTTGGGCACCTGGGGGCTCAAGGAATACACGGAAATCAAGCACATCCACGTGCCGCTCAACAACACGCGCGAATCCAAGTTTTACTACGACATCGTGGTGCCACAGTCTTAAGAACTCGAACTGTGCGGCTGCTACAGGAGCACGATGGCTCCGAAAAAGCCAGGGGTGTCATTCAGCCCATGTACGAGGCCCAACGCGAGTCCGCGTTATGCCCCATGCACAGGCTGACTGACCCCCTGTTCTTTTCGGAGATGGACATGAGAGGTCTGTAC
>CAYJNV010000066.1:0-5812 GCA_964370975.1 uncultured Caldilineaceae bacterium
CCGTCCGAATATCGCAGGCCACTGGGCGCGCTTGGCGTATACTGAGGGCAAGCAAGACAGCGCGACGCAGCGTCGCGAAGGGCGCCATGAGCACAGACAAACGAAATGAAGGACAAGAGATGGAACAGCAAAGAGCAGCCGAATTGCGCGCAGGCGTTTCAGGCGAGGCGAAGGGGGTCGTCACCGCAGACAACACGGCGGTGGCCATGCGCAGCGGCGATGTGCCCGTCTTTGCCACGCCCGCGCTGGTGGCACTGATGGAGGAAGCGGCGGTGGCGGCGCTGGCCCCCTACCTGGAAGCGGGGCAAACGAGCGTGGGCGTGCAAGTACAGGTGCGCCACCTGGCCGCGACGCCTGTGGGCGTGCCGGTGCGCGCGGTGGCGCGCGTGATGCTGATTGAGGGGCGGCGGGTCACCTTTCGCGTGGTGGCCTACGACGAGAAGCAGAGCATCGGCGAAGGGCAGCACGAGCGCATGATTGTGGACCGCGCCCGTTTTCTTGAGCGTGCGCAACAATAACGGCGGTACGCGGAAAAGGCGGAAACGACAGGAAAAGGCATGAAGGTCCGTGTGCATAGGATGTAGAGGAGCCCGTTATGTGGACCCCGATGATGCTTGGCGCGGCGGCGCTTCTGGGCGCAGCGCACATTGGCGCACGGCTGGCAGGCAAGGAACGCGCCGCGTTCTGGCTCAAGCCGCTGCCGATCGCGCTCTTCGTCCTCATTGCGGTCACGGCGCAACCGCCGCTCTCTCCGCTCTACCGCGGCCTGATTCTGGGCGGGCTGTTATTCTCCATGATCGGTGACATCTTTCTCGCTTCGGGCGCCGCACGCTTTGTGTCGGGGCTGGCCGCTTTCCTGATTGCCCACCTCTTCTACGCCGGCGCGTTTCTCACCCAGCAAGGGCCCGGTGGCCCGTGGTGGGTGGCCGCCCTGGGCGTTGTCTACGGCGCGTTGATGCTGGCGCTGCTGTGGCCCCATCTGCCCGGGCCGCTGCGCGCGCCGGTGACCTTCTATATGGCGGCAATCCTCGTTATGGCGTGGCTGGCGGCGCTCTGGTGGCTGAACGGCGGCGGCCGCAGCGCGGCGCCGGCGGCGCTTGGCGCGCTCTGCTTCGTGGCTTCGGATTCCACGCTGGCGTGGGATCGCTTTCGCCGGCCCTTCCGCCTCGCACCGCTGGCCGTCATGGTGACCTACTATGTGGCGCAGGCGCTGCTGGCGCTCTCTGTGTGACGACGGGGAGTGGGCAGTGGGGAGTGGGGAGTGAGCAGGCGGCAGGCGGGTGTCGGTTAGTCGTCCTGCCTTGCTGTTCTCTGCATTTCTTTGCGTCTTTGCGCTTTTTCGTCGGGGTTACCCAGCGGCGCGAAGCTTCGCCGGTGCAGCGCACAGGGGCCGTGGGTCGCCAGCGCCGCCAGGTGCGCCGCCGTGCCGTAGCCCTTGTGCGCGGCAAAACCATAGTCGGGGAAATCGGCGTCGCACGCACAAAGCAGCGCATCCCGATACACCTTGGCCACAATCGACGCCGCCGCCACCGAGACGATGGTGGCATCCGCCTTGATGTGGCTCTGCTGCGGCAGCATGAGCATGGGCAACCGCACCCAGTCAATCAGCAGATAATCCGGCGTGGCGGCCTGGGCGGCCATCTCCACGGCCAGCGCCATGGCCCTGCGCGTGGCGGGTGCAATGCCCACGTCGTCAATTTCGGCGGCGCTCACCACACCCACGCCCCAGGCCAGCGCCTGCGCCATGACGGCGGCGGCAATCTGCGCACGCCGCGGCGCCGCAAGCTGCTTGCTGTCGCGCACAGCCGCCCACACCCCCTCGAGCGCACAGAAGGGTGGAACGACGACGGCGGCGGCCACCACGGGACCGGCCAGCGCACCGCGCCCGACCTCGTCAATGCCCGCGATGCAGCGATAGCCATCGCGCCACAACTGCAGTTCGTGGAGAAGGTCCGGCGCCGGGGTTGGGATGAGCGTCACGCGTTGTTGGTCCATAGGCGGGTACGCAAAAGGACGCCGGTGCGCGCACCGGCGTCCTGTCCATGCATGGCAATCACATTCCTGCGTGCAGCTAGACCTGCAGGAAGCGCTTCTCGCGCAGGCGAGCGGCCTTGCCCTGGAGCTTGCGCATGTAGTAGAGCTGTGCGCGGCGCACTTTGGCGTTACGCAGCACTTCCACCTTGTCAATGTTCTGTGCGTACACGGGGAAGGTGCGCTCCACGCCCACACCGTGCGAGCCGGTGCGGCGTACGGTGTAGGTCGCGCCGGGGGTAAGGCCACCGCGCATGGCGATGACGACACCCTGGAAGACCTGCACGCGCTCGTTGCGCCCTTCGGTAATGCGCTGGTGCACACGCACCGAGTCGCCCGTGTGCAGTTCGGGCAGATTGGGGTTCGCCTGCGGCTTGAGCGATTCCATCAATGCATTGGTCATGATCGGCCATCCTTCAACAATCGAACTGCATACGGCGCAAGGCCGGTAGAGTATGCAGACGCAGTGGGCTGGGAATGCAGAAAGCGACACGGATGACCATGCGCCTGCTGCCTGGGTGCAACTAAAGCAGGATAGCACAGGGATGCGTGCGCTGCAAATTGCCTGGCGAGCAAACGAGAAACATCTGCGCGAACCTGTAGCGGAAGGCCGCCTGGCCTTCGCTTTTCTGCACACCACAAGGACGGCCGGGGGCCCTTCCGCTACAGGCAGTTGAGACGCCTCGAACTACTGCACCCAACGCAGAATGCCCTGGAACGCACCCACGCCCAGGAAGATAGCTATGATGTACTTGATGGTCTTGCCCACAAAGGTGGCCAGAAAGAACTGCCAGAAGGGCATTCGTACCGCGCCCGCGGCGATTCCTGCCAGATCAAAGAAGGGGAAAGGGGTGACGGCCACAACGAAGATCGCAAGCGCGCCATACTTGCGTGTCCACTGCACCAGTTGATTGTAGCGTGCAGCCTGGCTGATGGGGACAAGCGAGCGGCCGCTTCGCCCTGCCACGTAGCCGCTCGCCTCGCCAATCGCGCTGCCCAGACCGGTTGCCACCCCCAGCAACCAGGGGTTGAGCGTGGTGCCAAGCGCAATCGCCAGCGGCAGGCCGGGAATGGGCAGGATGATGCTCGCACTGGCAAAGAGGCTGATGAGGAAGCCCCCCAGATAGCCCCACTGCTTGAACTGTGCGATAAAGGCCGGGTTGAGCGCAATCCAAAAACTGGCCGCTGTGATGGCAATGAGAATAATCACCGCCAGCGTACGCGTGCCGCCCTCCGCCGGCTGCTCCACAGGAAGTGACCGATCACCCTCCCCTGGGGCAGCCGGCAGAGAAAGCGTTTCAGCGCTTTCTTCGGGCGGCTCGTTCATGCCGATGCTTATTCGCTTTCGGTGACGATAATGGAGCGGATGATGTCTCCCTGCTGCAATGTGGAGAGCGCATCGAGGCCGCCCACGACCTGGCCGAAGAAGCCATAGGAGGCGCCTGCCTCAGCAGGGGGCGCACTCCTGGCAATCATCAGAATGCTGCCGCTGGCTTCAATGCCCTCTGGGCCCTGCACCTCGGGAGCCCACGCCATCGAACCGGCGGCCGGCGGCTGGGGCAGACCCACCTCGGGTACGAAGCGATAGCCGACGCCATTTTCAAGTGAATCATCAGGCGAGCCGATGACAATCAGATCGGCGTTGGAGATGTTGACAGGCGTGTCGTCGTAGAAGCCCAGGTTGGCGAGCGTCACGAAGTTGTTGACGGCGTTGGGCGCCACATCGGCGAAGAGTGCGATGGTGATGACGCTGGTGACGCCTACGCTGGGTGCAGCGGTGTCTGTTGTTGCGGCCGTGGCCGTCACTGCGGCGCTGTCGGTCAACGCGACCGTGTCGGTCACTGCGGCGGTGTCGGTCAACGCGACCGTATTGGTCACCGCGGCCGTATTGGTCACTGCGGCCGCGTCGGTCAGCGCTGCCGTGTCGGTTAGTGCTGCGGTGTCAGTCAAGGACGCGGTGTCGGTAAGGGGCGCGCTGGGCAGAACGATGCTCTCCACAATCATCGTCGCCGTGTAGACCGTACCTGTGACAATCGTCATCTCGGGGGCGGTGTTGAAGAAGTTGGCGCGCTCAGCGGGGGGCATGGCAGCCAGCGGGCGCTCGGCGGCATCGAGCGAACTCGGCGCGAAGGGAGTGGGCGTGGGCAGCGGCGTGGGCGTCGGCTCGGGCGTAGGCAGAATGCTCTCGTCCGATTCCTCAATCGTGACGCTCAAAAGCGCGTCACCGGCGACGCTGGGGTTTTCATTTGGGTCACGCAGCGTCAGCTTGTCCAGCACATCCTGCCCCTGGAGCACCTCGCCGAAGATGGTGTGCAGACCGTTAAGGTGCGGCGTGGCGTCGAAGGTAATAAAGAACTGGCTGCCGTTGGTGCCGGGCCCGGCGTTGGCCATGGCCAGCAAGCCGGGGCGGTCAAACTCCAACCCCTGGACAAATTCGTCGGCAAAGGTGTAGCCCGGCCCGCCCGAGCCTGTGCCCGTGGGGTCGCCACCCTGTGCCATGAAGCTTTGGAGCACACGGTGGAAGGTGGTGTTGTCGTAGTAGCCTTCTTCCGCCAGGAAGATAAAGTTGTTGACGGCAATCGGCGCGCGGTCGGCAAAGAGCTGCACGCGGATCTCGCCCTGGTCGGTGGCCAGCGTGGCGTAATAGTACTTGGCGGGGTCAATCAACATCTCGGGCGCGGTTGCGTACATGCCGTTGCGCGCGGCGGGCTCCACGTCACCGGCGCGTGTGCCGGGTGCGAGCGGTGCGGCCGCGGCTTCCTGAACGGGTACGGGGGTGGCTGCGGCATCAGCGGCCGCGGCAGGGGCAGCAGGTGTGGCGGTGGCTTCATCCTTGCCGCCGCACGCCGCCAATGCCATCAGCGCGGCCAGCAAGGCGATGCCAATCAGGGCGCGAAGCCCCTTGGGGTAATGCATTATCGGATTCCTTTCATCAGGCAGCGGCTCACATTGGGCCTGCTGCAGTTGCGCCCGCTGCTGCGGACATTCTATGGAGACTACGTTATGTAAAAGTCGAACTGGTCCACGCGATGGCGTGAAGGACGCACAGTAAACCACACAATTGTGAATTAGTGCACGGCGGGCGTGGTCGCCGTTACGCGCTGTCGCACGCCCCCCTTGCGAAACTCAAGCCAGTAGATGCCATACCCGCAAACGGCAAGCACCAGGCCACCCGTTAGCAGCGCTTCGGCCAGCGAGGCATCGGTGAGGAAAACGCCCACCAGCCCGAACGCGCCCGCAATCAGGTAGCAGATGAGCACCGCCTCGCGGCGGCTGCCCGTAAGCAGCGCCAGGCGGTGGCTTAGGTGATCCTTGCCCGGCGTGGTGAGCGGGTTCAGGCCACGCCGCAGCCGGCTGATGAAGACCAGCGTTGTGTCGAAGATCGGCACACCCATCACCATCAGAGGAATCATCCAGGTAATGGTGTTGGAATTGCTGGGAAAGCGCAGTTTAACGGCTACCGCCGCAAGCAGGAAACCCAGAAAGAGGCTGCCGGTATCGCCCATGAAGATGTGCGCCGGGTTCCAGTTGTAGAAGAGGAAGCCCACACATGCTCCTGCCAGCGCCGCCGCCAGCGCGCCCACAAGATATTGGTTGCTGAGTGCGGCCAGCAGCGTAAAGAAGGTGGCGGCAATCATGGCAATCCCGCCCGAGAGGCCGTCCATGTTGTCGAGCAGGTTCATGGCATTGGTAATGCCCACCACCCAGACGACGGTGAGGGCGATATCCAGCCAATTGCCAAAGAGCGAAACCTGCACGCCGCTGAAGATGAGGATGAGCG
>CAYJNV010000066.1:5822-18193 GCA_964370975.1 uncultured Caldilineaceae bacterium
GCCCAGCCCCCAGCGATCATCCACCACGCCCAAGAGGCTGACGAGCGACGCGCCCACGAAGATGCCCACCACCTGGGGCACATAGCGCTTGTCACCAAAGAGCAGCAGCGTCGCAATGAAGGCAATGTAGATGGCCGCGCCGCCCAGCAAGGGCACGGGGCTGCCGTGCACCTTGCGCGCATTGGGCTGGTCAATGACGCCTGTGCGCAAGGCAAGCCGGCGCATGAGGGGCGTAACGCCCACGGCCAGCAGCAGCGCGCTGAGCGCAATCAGGATGATGTTCATGCCTGTACTCGCTGGATGGATGCAGGGACAGAGGCAGGCGCGCCAAGGCGCACCTCGCGCCCCGTTTCCGCCGCAGTGTAGATGGCCAGCACCAGTTCCAGGCTGCGGCGCGCGGCGCTGCCGGGGGTGCCTACGGCGCGCCCCTCGGCTAGCGCGGTGGCAAAGTCGTCAATCACGGCGCGGTGGCTGTAGCCGTAGACCGAAGGGGGATCGACTACCTGGCTGGTGAGGATTTCCGCCTCCTGCTCCACCATGCCGTCCACCTTCCAGAGGACGATGCGGTTGAGCGCCGTGCCGCCGATCTTCACCGAGCCGTGCGCGCCAAAGACCGAGACAGAGCCTTCCAGATTCTCGGGCCAGGTGACGGTGGAGCCTTCCACTGTGGCCAGCGCGCCGGACCTGAAGCGCAGAATCGCCACGCCGATGTCTTCGGCCTCCATGGTGTGGGCGCGGGTGGTGGTGTAGGCGCTCACGGCCTCCACATCGCCCATGAACCACTGCAGCGCGTCAATGTGGTGGATGCTCTGATTCATGAGTGCGCCGCCGTCCATTGCCCAGGTGCCGTGCCAGCCGTCCTCGTAGTAGGACTGGGGCCGGTACCAGCGCACCGTGGCCGCGCCCAGATGGAGTTGCCCCAATTTGCCGTCGTCGATGGCGGCGCGCAACTGGCGCATAGGGTGATTGTAGCGATTCTGCAGCACCACACCGAGCGTGCGCTTGCGTGCATCGGCGGCCGCAATCATCGCGTCGGCGTCTTCAAGTGTCAGGGCGATGGGCTTCTCGACAAGCACGTGCTTGCCCGCGTCGAGTGCGTCGAGCGCCACCTGTGCATGCAGACCGCTGGGGACGCAGATGCTCACGGCGTCCACATCATCGCGGTCGAGCAGCGCGCGGTAGTCGGTATATGCATCTGCCGCCGCCGAGATGCCCGCGTCGGCGGCAAAGTGGTCGGCGCGGCTCCGCTTCAAGTCGGCCACGGCCACCAGTTGGGTGTGCGGCAGTTGCGCCAGCGACTGTGCGTGGCGCGGGGCCACGCGCCCGCAGCCAATCAAACCAAAGCGAATCAACTCAACCCCCCAATGCAGCGACAAGCGCTGTAATCGGCGCACGCGCGTCTACAGGCGCCAGTGCCAGCGCGTCGCGCGCCAGAGCAAGGGCTGCCTCGGGCTGCCCTTGCTGCTGCAAGAGCAGCGCCATGGACATGGGCCAGCGATAGTCGGCTGGATCCTGTGCCGCGGCGCGCTGGTAGACATCCATGAGCGCGCCCTGCAGTTGCACCACCTGGTCAGCCTGCTCAGCGGGAGTCTGCTCAATCGCCTGCTGTAACATCCCGGCGGATTGCTCGAGCATACCCGCGTCGCGGTAGAGAAGACCCAGGTTGCGCAGCGCGCCGGCGTTGGTCGGTTGCGCCTCCACAATGGTCGACATAGCCTGGATTGCGCCGGTGATGTCGCCGCTTTGCGAGAGGGCAACGCCCAGGTAGCTCTGCAGGTTGAGCGTATCTGTGACATTGCGCTGTTCGGCGATCTTTGCGATGCCATCCTCGAGCATCTCTGCCGATTCGGTGTAGCGCTGCTCGGCGTCAAAGAAGTCGGAAAGGAGCAGGTAAGTTTGTTCGAAGTAGGGGTCCATGGAGAGGCTGTGCTTGTAGGCGGCCTCAGCCTCGGGGCGCTCACCGCGCGCCAGGCGGGCGTTGCCCATCTCGTTCCAGATGTGCGCCGCCTGCGGGCTGAGCATGACAGCAGCCTGATACTGGGCAATGCTCTTGTCGAGCATCTCCTGGCGCAGGTCAGGGAGGGCGCTGCTCAAATCACCCCAGGTGCGGTAGAGGCGTGCGAGGTTGGCGGTGTGGTCGGTGTTGAGTGGGTTCACCTTCTGCGCCTGAAGGAGCACGGCCTCGGCAGCGCGCAGGAGTTGCTGTTGCCCCATTGCGCCCACTTGCTCGGGGCGCAAGTCAAGTACGTCGCCCAGGCTGGGCTCGATGGGGAAGGAGACCACATCCTCGGCCGCCTGCGAAGCCTTGGCCTGCTCAAGCAGCGCCCGCCCCAGGAAAAGCATGTAGTGGTCCTCGGTTTCGCGTGCGGCCAGGGCGCGGCGGTAGAGTTCCACGCTGTTCACCCAATTGCGCTGGCTGTCAAACTGTTGGCCCTGCTTGTAAATGATGTCGGCGCGCACCAGCCCGATGTTGACAAAGGAGATGACGGCAAAGACGCCTATCGCCACGAGCACACCCGTAGCGATGCCGACAAGCGGCCGCTTGCCGAAGGCGAGTTTGCTGTCGCGGAGCGTAGGCCAGGCGACTGTAACGGCTGCTGTCACAATCCACAGGATGAGCACAACCGTGAACGCGGCAAAGTGGCCGCCTACGCGATCCAGTTGATAGTTGAGTTGTTCGGTGGTGGAGAGGCCGGGCGGCAGCACCACAGGTGCGACGCGTGCCGCCTGCACCAACCCATAGACCAGCCACGCACCCCACACAACAGCGGCGTGCACAAGCACGGCGCGTATCCACCAGCCCAGCGAAGGCATTGTGCGGCGCCGCAGCAGGTCGGCGGCGAGCCCCAGAATAAGAGCAAAGATCCAGGTGAAAATGAGCAGGTAGACCATGCGCGCGCTGGTCACCACCTGGCCATCGCGCACAACCCGCGTCACGCTGCCTGAGAAGATCTCCCATGAACCGCTGAGGCCGCGGCTGTTGGTTGTATAGAGGAAGACCGCTGTCAGAAAGATGAGCGCGTCGGTGATGACGGTGATTGGCGTCCACGGCAGCGGCTCGCGCACAACCTTGCGCACGGGGGTTTTGGCGGCGCTCTTCTTCTTGCCACTGCGCATGGGCTCCGGCGTCGCCTCAGTCTCCACGACATCGGGGACAACGTCGAGAACGATGCTCACCGACTCCACGTGCGCCCAGCGCAAGCCCACCACCATGAGCAGCGCCGTGTATACCCAGAAGTAGGTGCGCGTGGCGGCAATGGCAATGCCGAAGTGGATTTCGAGAAAATGCGCCACAATCGCCGTCAACAGCGCAATGAGCAGCAATTGGCGCGGCACATCCGCCGGATCGGGGCGGAAGTTCGGGTGCAGAAAAGCCGCCGCCATGATGTAGACGAGCAGCCCGAACATGAGCCCGGCCGGGAAGGCGACGCCCAGCAAACGCAATTGCGCGTCGTCGTAGAAATAGAAGCCAATGCTCGCAACAAGCGCCGAAACGGAGAGCAGGATGAAGAAGAGGAACGTGTCGCGCCGGTTGACAAGCAGCCCCAGCCAGCGCAGCGCCCAGTAGAAGATCGAGATGAATACGGAGAGGTAGGCAAGGAAGCCAAGCAAGCCAGTGATTACCAGGCTGTCCCAGGTCTCGTTGTGCGAGCGGTCGGGGCTGGCATTGCGCGCCTCCACCTGCGCCAGGTCCGACGGGTAGAACTTGTTGAAGGCGACCCACATGGCCTCGGGGCCGTAGCCCACCAGCGGGCGAATGGCATTGAGGCTGTCGGCCCTGCCATCGGGGCGGACGAGCGCGGCGTGCGGCTGCACCAGTTCGGACGAGCCCTGCCAGATAAGCGTGCGCACCTGCGCGGTGGTGCTCTCCTGGTCAAGCAACTGGGTAAGGCGGCCCAGGTAGGGCACATCCCGCAGCGCAGTGAAGATGGGCAGCGTGTTCATGGCAAAGATCAGAACCACGCCCGCCGCGCCGACACCCACCCAGCCAATCGAGGCGGCCATGTAGCGGCGCGGCCGCAGCGCAATCAGCACGAGCAACACAAAGAGGTAGCCGCCCAGAAAGAGCCCCAGCCACGGGCCGCGGCTCTGCGTCCACACAATTGCCAGGACTTGCACAATGAGAATAACGATGTAGGTGCCGCCCGCCAGGGCGGTGAGCATGTCGTGGCCGCGCGGGGCGTCGTCGCCCATCTTCACGAGCGCCGCGAAGGAGGTGTAGATACGCTCAAGTGTGAGGAAGAAGGCCATGATCATGTAGGCGGCGAGGAAGATGGCGTTGCCTGCGTTGGCCGTCACGCGTCGCGTGGTGTCGCCACCCCAGGGCAGCGGGTCCCAGCCCCAGTGCTGAATGAGCGCATAGATGGCAATGGGCGCGCTGGTGACGATCACCGCGTGCTGCAGGCGGCGAATCTGCTCCGGCGAGCGAAGCGTAGCCGCTGTGAGGAACGCAATCGTCACATAGCTGAGGAAGCTGTAGGTCCCCTGCAGCCGCTGGTAGGAGCCGAACCAGGAGACGAAGGGCGCAAGGCTGAAGATGGTGCTGATCAAGTAAGCAGCAATCAGCGTCACCACGGGGATGAAGAAAGGGTTGCGCCACATGCGGCGCGCCGCGCCGCGCCGCGTCTCCACTGCGCCCCCGGGCGCGTCACTGCCCGCGCCGCTGGCTGTGGCGCTGGAAAATGCGCGCCACGGCGGCAGCCACGGGTAGCCGCCATTGGCAATCTTGATGAGCCAGGCCAGCGCCATCACCAACGCAATCGTGCGCACGAGGCTGATCTTGTCCGGCTCGAATACGCGGCTTGAAAAGACGTTGAAGAAGAGCGGGGCGATGATCAGCGCGGCCAGCCAGCCGGCCTCCAGCACACCCTCGCACCAACTGTCCAGTTTTGTACGTACGTAGCTCATAGACAACCCGGAATCATGGTGTTACGCCACAGCGGCTCCAAGTATAACAGACTATGCGGCGCGTACCGGCTTGCCCGTGTGAGTATCTGATGCGAATCTGCTTAAGGATTGCTGAGTGGAAGGGAGAATGGGGGACGCCCAGCAGGAAAGCCCGTAGGGCACACTGAAGGCTTGAGGCAGGTGACGCCGCCAATTTTACCCATGCCCTGAGAGGACTGGGGCAAAGCGAAAGGCTTCAACCACGTTTGTGATGTCCTCCTGTACAACTGCTCTTGCGTAGTGAATCCGCTCGACGAGTCCGCTTTGCTCCTGCATTGCGCGCTGCCAGTTCTCGCGTAATGCCTGGGTCGAAACCGGCCGGCGCACTTCCTTTTGACGCAGCAAATCTGCCAACTCCTCCACGTCTGGCGCGTACTCCTCAAAAAGCAAATAGAGGTCATAGAAGTCGCGGTATCGCGCGCGCTGGCTGGCTGCACGCAGCTTCTCAGCAGCAATTTCGCGTAGGTCCATCACCGGCAGCACGACATCGAGCCCCCAAACGTTGCGGTAGGGCAGAAGCTGGGGAGGCAGCATAACATTCTGCAGGTGGTCAATCTCGACCTTGATCGCTCCTGGCTGGGCCAAAATGCCACCATAGCTTAAACGCTCGATCTTGATGGTTGCTGCTGATGTGAACTCCTTGCGCACCTCAAACAATCCGCCCGTCTCCAATGCTGTTTTGACCTCATCCAGCGTCACGGCACCGTTTGCTCGACAGGAAAAGTCGACGTCCTCCGAGAAACGGTATTGGGGCAGATAGCAGTGGTGAATGGCCGTGCCGCCCTTGAAGACGAGTACGTCTGCTAACGGAGACTGTGCAATCAGCGACAACGCAGCCCCCAGGTAATAGTCTTTCTCGGCAAGGTCGAGCGGATATTTGAGTGATTGCTTGTTGATGGCCTGCAACTGGAGGCGAGCCGGAGGGTTGGGGACGTTCATGCGTGGATGTTTGCTGTTGTGAAGTAGGGATCAATGTAAACGCGCCATCGACTATTGTAGACGCTGCTTTGGGGAGTCAACCAGGTGACACTGGTGCCCTTTGCCAAGTCGGCAAGCTTCTGGAGCGAGACTTGTCCAGCTGTTTCGAGTAAAAAGGCGACCACTTGTTGCACGGCTCCAGGCAGTTGCAGGGCATACTCTGTCAATCGCTCTAGGTCGAGGCTGGAAGGCCGTTCACGCAGCAGTTCCAGCGCTAGATCAACGGTGGCCTGCGTGCGCTGAAACTGCAGAAGGTCAAGAATTGCCTTTTCGGCAGTGGCAATATTCACCCCTTGACCGTCCAGCGACGTTTCTGTAAAGCCAAAGAAGTAGCGCGGTTGTGTTGTGACGTAGGTGTAGCGTGTACCTTCCAGTTCCGCAGCGGCTCGGCGGTGCAGTGAGACTGAACCAACGCTTGATAGCCCCTGGTCATACAGCCCATATTGCTGGAGTGCGGTCTGAAAGGAGACGTATGACTCCGGGACGAGCAGTTGGGCAATTGTCACCCGTGAGAGCGTAAGCGTGCCCAGGGAACCAATATCACCGATCTGATACAGGCCCTGCTTAATACGCACCAACCAACCGGCCTCGACAAGCCTGACGATGAAGCGCCGCTTACTCTGTTCACTCAAATGCGAGACCTGCTGTGCTACTTGTTGGCTATTGACCACCAGTCCGTGCTCAGCCAGCAGCGCCTCCAACACCTCTTTCTGTTGTCTCGTAAGGATGTATCGTTTCATGTATGTATTGTAGCACAATATTGGCTACAAGCTATACACAAGTCGAGGAAGGCGTTGAATCGTCGCCACGTCAACGGCCAGTGCGCGCCCCCTTCACGGCGCGAGTCGCTCCAGTCGCCAGCCGGCGCCCGCGCGGGTGTAGCGCAGCCTGTCATGCAGGCGGTTGGGACCCCCCTGCCAGAACTCAATCACCGTGGGCACAACCAGATAGCCGCCCCAGTGGGGTGGGCGATCGGGGCTGCGACCAACGAACTCGGCTTGCAGCACCGCCAGCCGCTCCTCCAACTGGTCGCGATTGGCAATCACCTGGCTCTGCGCCGAAACCCACGCGCCCAACCTGCTGCCGGGCGGCCGGCTGTTGAAGTACGCATCGGACTCTGCAGGGGAGAGCTTCTCCACGCGCCCTTCTACGCGCACCTGGCGCTCCAGTTCGCCCCACCAGAAGCAGAGCGCGACCTGCGGGTTGGCCGCCATCTCGGCGCCCTTGGCGCTGGCGTAGTTGGTGAAGAAACGGAAGCCCTTGTCGTCCACATCCTTGAGCAGCACCACGCGCGCTGCGGGCTTGCCTTCAGGCGTGGCGGTGGCCAGCGTCATGGCGTTGGGTTCGCGCAGCCCCGCCTCCACGGCGGCGCGCAGCCAGCCTGCAAAGAGGGGCAGCGGCGTGGCGGGCGCGTCTGCCTCGAGCAGGCGCCCCTGGTGGTACTCTTTGCGAATGTCGGCCGGGATTGACGGCATATGGGTCGGATGTCACGAGTTCGTGCGCCTGCCGCCGCACGGGCGCAGTGCTTGGCGCACAGGGAAATTATCCGGAAGATTTGGCGCGCAACAGTTCCAAATGTACATCTATTTCGCCCGCATGGCCGCGCAGGTGGCCGATACATGGACTGGCCAGGAAGCGCGCAGTGTTCCACGCCGTCTGGTCGGCAATCTCCGCGAGATAGTCAGGGGTAATGCGCTCGACAGGATAACGACGTGCATTGGTCGCCAGATCCGGCACTCTATCGAGATCGGCGTCGGTGAGTGTGACAAGCCACGCGTGCGTGGCCGTCTGCACATCGCGCGCATACGCGAGCAGATCGTCGCGCGTCACGGCGTGGGCGACCCCATCAGCTTGTGCACTCGTACAACCAAAGGGGGGCAGCGGCGGGTTGATGCCCGGGTTCTGCGTCCATCGCTCCTGGGTGCGCACCTCCGGAATGCCACGCAAGACCACATGCACCACCCAATCGGGTGTCGCCGCCATGTGCCACAGCGTGTAGCCCGGCAGGTTGAGCCCCGGCGCCGGCCGCGCTGTCAACTCATCCGGGCGCATGCCTTCAATCAATCGTGCGAGCATCCCATGGACAACGTCCATTTGCGCCTTAAGCACGCCAACGCCATTCATTGGTCACCTCGTTGCAGGATATGCGCACCCCGCGAACGTGAAGCGGATGACGAGAACCTTACCACAGGCGCGCGGGTGCGTCCAGCAACCTCGCGCCTGCACGCGGTGCGGCGCCCCCCGCGGAGCGCCGCTTCCCCCGTTGTCCCCTCCCGGCAAGCCGAACCCGGCGGAATCACTTGTGTACGAGTGGCAGATAGACACCGTTGCCGTTGTCGATCAGTCGGAACTCGACAGCACCAATGTCGCAATGGAGGCCAACGGGCCGCACCACGCCCCGCTGGTCGAGCGCGGGACAGCCAGCATCATCCCCCGCGTCAATCACAGGGCTGCCCGTCAACGGCAGCAGCGTAACGGAGGGGCCGCCATTGGGGTTGATGAAGGAGAGCATCGGGTTGATGTTGCGCTTGTCGGTCAGGTTGCTGCCGTCGACGCAACTGCCGTCGCTAATCAGATTGTGGCCATTTGATACGAGCGAAATGCCGGGGTTGTCGCAGTTGAGCGATGCGACACCATTGTCGGCGCTGTTGCTGCTGTTGGACACAATCGTGTTCTTCATGGACACCGGACCACCAACCCAGATGCCGCCCGCCGAGTCGCTGTTGTTGCGTTCGATGGTGTCGTTGAGCAGTACAAGGCCTGTACCGGCCCCAACGTGGATGCCACCACCCTGTCCGTTGGTAATCACGACCGGATCCCCGGCTGCATCGTAGTCGGCGCTATTTTCGGCCAGCGTCGAGTTGGTGACAGTGGCTGAACCCGTGGCTGTGAAGATACCGCCGCCGTGGCGCTTGGCGCGGTTGGCAAAGAGGGTTGAGCGGTCGACCGTCAGTGCGCCCAGGTTGTAGATGCCACCACCGTCGCCCAGCAGCCCTACTGGGTCCTTGACGCGGTTGCCGCGCAACGTCGACGTGCGCACAGAGGCCGTTGCGCCTGCAGCGTTGAAGATGGCGCCGCCACGCCGCCGTGCCTGGTTGTCATCGAAGGTGGAGAGTTCCACCTCCAGCAGACCGGCGTTGTAAATGGCGCCACCGTCGTCGGCATCCGTGCCGCTGTTTGTCACGATGACGTTGCGCAGGGTGAGGTCACCGTTGACATTGTTGCGCACCACGCTGCCGCTGCTGAAGCCACCGCGCGTAAGCGTGATGTTGCGCAGTGTGAGCGTGCCGCCGCTCTGGACCAGAAAGAGTTGGCGCGCGTCCATGCCGTCCAGCGTAATCTTGTTGTTGCCATCAACCACGAAGTTCTCTCCGGCGCTGACGACGTGTGTGTTTGCGCTGATGGTGAGCGGCGCGGCGCCGCAGTTGAAGGTGATTGTGCCGCTGCCCGCCATAAACGCAGCAGTGATGGCGTTGTCGTCACACGAGCCGGGCGTGCCGTCGCCCACGACGCCGGCGGCCAGCGCCGGGCGCGCACTGCTCACCAGCCAGAGGGCTGCCAACATCAGGGCAAAGAAAGAAGGCAAAACCGGGGTGCGCAGTGTTCTGTGTGTCATGGTAGGTTCTCCGTTGTTTTCTCTCGGGTCGCGGATCTGCACGATGCAGCCCATGCCGCACCGGCCCGCAATTGTAGCAGAAAACTCTGTGCCCACAAGTGGCCTTGCGCAACCCCGCCCTGTGCTGCGCGCCACACAAATTCCTGTACGCAGAAAAAGCGGGAACAACGGAAAATACATGAAATGCACTTCTTCATGTTGTTTCCGTTGTTCCCGCTTTTTCTGCGTACAGAAATTTGGTTACGCCTCGGGCGGGTCGCCCCAGCGGCGGTCGAGATCCACGGTGCCGCGCTTCATGGCGAGCAGGAGGGCGTCCTGGTCAATCGGCAGCGCAAGACAGCGCACGCCCACGGCGTTGAAGATGGCGTTGGCAATTGCGGGGCTAATCGGAATCGAGCTGATTTCGCCCACGCCCTTGGCGCCGTAGGGGCCGTCGGCGGTGGGGTGCTCCACAATGAAGTGCTGCATGGCAGGGGACATGCGCACGCTGGGCATCTTGTACTGCCCCAGGTGGCGCGTCCACGGCACGCCTTGCTCCTCGATGTAGTGCTCGGTGAGCGCGTTGCCGATGCCCATGACCACGCCGCCGTCAATCTGCCCGTTGAGGCTGAGAATGTTGATGGCGCGGCCTACGTCATGCGCCGTAATCACCCGCTCCACGGAGAGTTCACCTGTCTCCACGTCGAGCGCAATCTGCGCGGCGTGTACGGCAAACGAGAAGGCGAAGTGCATATCGCCGCCCGTGCCCAGCGGCTGCGTTTTGGGCGCCCAGTAGTCATAGGTGAGGCGCGGCTCGCGCCCTTCATCAATCATCAACTTGACGGCGTCGGCAAAGGAAATTGTGTGCGAGGTGGGCGACGCGTGCTTGAATCCGTTCGTCCCGTTGCTGCCATATGCGCCGTTGCTGCCGTTTGCGCCGTTCCCCTTCACCGGCGCATCACCCGTGGCGCTACGCACGGCGTCGAGGCGCGCCTCGTCCACATAGGCCAGCCCCTCGTGGAAGGCGATGACCTCGGGCGGCACGTCGAACTTCTCGGCGAGCACGGCCTGCATTTGCTCGCGCATGGTGCGCGCGGCAAGGCGCGCCGCATTGCCGCTCAAATAGGTTTGCCGGCTGGCTGTGGTGGGTCCGCCGTCGGGCGAAAGGTCCGTGTCCATGACCAGCACGCTCACCTTCTCAAAGGGAAGCCCAAGCTCTTCGGCGGTGCAGGCGGCCAGCACGCCGATCAGATTTTGCCCCATCTCGGCGCTGCTGGTCCGGATCTCGGCGTGGCCGTCGGTGTAGACCTCGACTTGCGCCGCGGCCGCGTCAGGCGCACCTCCGCCCAGCCCGGTGTTCTTGTAGCCTGCGGCCACGCCCCAGGCATAGACCTTGCTTCCTTTGCGCACAGGTTGCCACGGGCTTGAAGCGCCGCCCTCGTGCTCGTCATGCCAGGCGTGCACCGCCTTCTCCACCGTCTCCATGCACTGGAGCATGCCCACGCTTTCACGCAACTCCTGCCCCGTGGCAGTAACTGCGCCGACGCGCATGGCGTTGAGGCGGCGCAACGCCAGCGGGTCCATGCCCAGTTCGTGCGCCAGGATGTCCATGTTGCTCTCGACGGCAAAAGCCGACTGCGTGACGCCAAAGCCGCGGAATGCGCCGCAGGGGGCGTTGTTCGTGTACATGGCGTAGCAATCCACTTTGGCGTGGGGCATGGCATAGGGTCCGGTGGCGTGCGTGGTGGCGCGCGTCATCACCTTCTCGCCCAGGCTGGCATAGGCGCCGCTGTCGCCGTAGAGTTCGGCCTCCACTGCGGTGAGGCGACCGTCGCGCGTCGCCCCGGTCTTCACGCGGATGAGCGTGGCGTGGCGCTTGGGGTGGAAGCGCAGGCTCTCCTCGCGCGTGTAGAGCACCTTGACGGGGCGGCCGGTGACCATAGCCGCAAGCGCCGCGTGCAGTTGCCCGGCAATGTCCTCCTTGCCGCCGAAGCCACCGCCCATGACCGTGCCGCGCACGCGGATGGCATCCGCGGGCAGGCCCAGGCATGCGGCCGTCTGGTTGCGGTCGGCGTAGGGAATCTGGCTACCCACGTAGATGGTGAGCTTGTCGTGCAACCCGTGGCGCGGGTCATTGTAGCCCGCGGGCACCGCCACCGAGCACTCGGGCTCGAGGAAGGCGTGCTCCGTCATGGGCGTGCGGTAGGTGCGCTCGATGATGACGTCGGCCTGCGCAAAGCCTTCGGCCACGTCGCCGTGGCGCACCTTGATGTGCTTGAGGAGATTGCCATCCTCGCGCTCCGGGTGGAGCACGGGCGCGTCGGCAAGGCGGGCTGTCACCGGGTCGGTGACGGCCGGGAGGACTGCGTACTCCACGTGCACGAGCGCCAGCGCGGCCTGTGCCTGCTGCAGCGTATCTGCCACGATGAGCGCGATGGGGTCGCCTACATAGCGCGCCGGGTTGGGGCCGCCCGCAAAGGCGGGCCAGTCATTGTCCACCAGCCCGTGGCGGGGAATGCCGGGAATATCGCGCCAGGTGAGCACTGTGTGTACCCCCGGCGCGGCCTGCGCCGCGCGCGCGTCAATCTCCAGGATGCGCGCGTGCGGATAAGTGGAGCGCAGCGTCGCGCCGTGGAGCATCCCCTCGAAAAGGTAGTCGTCGCTGTAGAGCGCTGCACCCGTTACCTTGGCAATCGCGTCGGGCCGGGGGATGGCCCTGCCGATCTGTTCCATGGGCGCCACGGTGCCCGGCAGCGTGGGCAGCGGTAATTGTCCTGTGCGCATGCACTCGGCCGCAGCGTGCACGGCCGTGAGCACAGAGGTGTAGCCCGTGCAGCGGCAGTAGGTGTCC
>CAYJNV010000067.1:0-17975 GCA_964370975.1 uncultured Caldilineaceae bacterium
GTTCCGCAAAGAGCGCATCGTCGGGCGCGGGCAACAACTGCACGCCGGCATCGTTAGTGCCCGGCTGTCCGGCCTTGTCGGCGGGCGGCGGCGCGGCGGCGGGCGGCGCTGCGGGTGCAGTCGGGGCAATCGGCGTAACCGGGCCGCTGCCCGGCGGCAGGAGGGAAGGGGGCGCCCAGCGAGAGGGATCGCCGCCCTGCGTGGGAGTCTGCGCCGATGGTGCGGGTGTGTTTTCGGGCGCAGGGGGTGCGGCCGTCTGCTCGCTCATTGCGTCCGCATGCGGCGCGGCAGCCGCGTTTGGCGCGGCCAGCGGCTGTTGCTCGGGCACTGCCTCGGCAAAGGCGCCCCACGCCGCCGCGTCATCGGGCGAGGCCTGCGGTACAGATGCCTCCGCAGAACTGCCGTCGGCGCGCACGGTGGTGTTGTCCAGTAGCGCCGCCATCGCGCTCCACATATCGCGCATCTCGTCGTTTTCTGTGGGCGCACCCTGGGCAGGTGCGGGCGCTTGCTCTGGCGGTTGCGCTGCCGGCGCGACCGGTTTGCCCGCGCTGGACGATGGCTGAGGTGGTCGGCGTTTGGAAAACATGCTGTAGCCCTCGTGCTTGGTGATGCCGGCGCCGGTGGAAACGCTTTGCGCGCACTATCGATTTCTGACTGCACATGGCAGCGGTTGCGCGCTTGAAAAGGTGAGCGTGCGTGGCCCGCGTACGGAACAAGTGCGCGTCGCGATTTGCGCTTCGTGAGCCCGAATCGGTGCAGACAATTTCGGCCGATTCGCGCACCGTCTGCAAGCCAATGCTACACACAACGGACGCGTTACTACACGCTGTACATCAACTCTACCAGAAGCGCCATCGCTGCGCAACGTTGCATGATGCGCCCCGGTGCATTCGGCGCCTATTCGCTGGGGCCTGTGCCCGTGACCACGGGCGGCGCACCAGGCGTTGCCGGCGGCAGCACCGGGTTGATCTCGCGGAAGTACGCTTCCAGCACCTCGCGCGCAATGGGTATGGTCGTCGCCGATCCTTCGCCGCCGTTATACACGAAGGCCACAACGGCAATCTCGGGCGCTTCGTAGGGCGCATAGGCTACGTACCACGCGTGCGTTGGCAAGTTGTCCTTGTCGTCGCGCCGGCAGTCCTGCTCCTCGGGAATATACTCGCAGAACTCGGCCGTGCCCGTCTTTCCCGCCACGGTCACGCCCGCAATGCGCGAGGTGATCGCCGTGCCAAAGTCAGCGTTCACCGCCGTCCACATGCCTTCCTGCACAACCTTGATGTTCTCGGGATCGGCAGGCAGTGTGCGCGTGAACTTGGGCGTGAAGTCGCGCTGCAGGCCATTGTTGGCGTCGGTAATCTGATAGACCACCTGTGGCGCCACCACCTTGCCGCCGTTGGCAATCGCCGCCGTTGCCACCAGCACCTGCAGCGGCGTGGCCAGCACGTAGCCCTGCCCAATGCCCATGTTGTACGAGTCACCCGTCGTCCATGATTCGGCGTAGGTCTGCCGCTTCCACTGGTCGTTGGGAACCTGCACGCTCACCTCACCGGGCAGGTCAATTCCCGTGGCGTCGCCATAGCCAAAGAGCGCAGTCCACTTGGCCAGATTCTTGGGTCCCAGCCCCGGTTCATTGTCGGGAGGGTAGCCGCCGGCGATGCGATAGAAGAAGATGTCGTTGGAGAGCGCCAGCGCCTTCACGATGTTGACTGCACCGTGCACAATACCGTACTTGTGATTCCAACTCACGAATTTCTGTGCCTGCGAGAGGTCGTTGGGTGCAAAGCGGTTGGGCAGAAAGAGGGGGCCGCTGTCGAACACCGTGCCCTCAGGCGTGATGACGCCTTCCTCGAGGGCGGCAGTGGCAGTGGTCATCTTGAAGGTGGAGCCGGGCGGGTATTGGCCGCCAATCGAGTAGTTGATGAGCGGGCGGCGATCGTCGCGCTCAAGCGCCAGGTAGTCCTCGTTGATGCCCTCGGCAAAGATGTTGTTGTCAAACGAGGGCAGACTCACCATGCCGAGGACGAGCCCCGTCATGGGGTCCATGGCAATCACCACGCCCCACTTTGCCTCCACGCTCTCCATGCCCTTCTCGAGCGCATCGCGGATGGCGCGCTGCAAACGCAGGTCAATCCCCAGAATCAGGTTGGAGCCGGGCACTGGGTCATTGACCTGGCCCACGGTGCGCATTTCGCGCCCGAGGATGTCCACCTCGATGTTCTTGTAGCCGGGCACGCCGCGCAATTCGGACTGATAGGAATACTCGAGACCGTTAAGGCCGATCTTCTCGTTGGGATTCGTGTAGCCGTTCGACTCGTACTCGTCGGCCAAGGCAGCGGGAATCGGCCCCATGAAGCCCAGCACATGGCTCATCAGGTCGCCATAGGTGTACTCACGCACAGGCACCTGGTTGACGCGCACGCTGGGCAGTCGGTAGACCTGTTCGGTGATCTCGAAGGCCGTGATTCGGTCCACCAGGTCCAGAACGGGAATGGGGCGCGAGGAGCCTCCCTGCCGCCCCAGTTGCACCGAACGCTGCACAAGCGCCACAAGCCCCTGAATGGGAAGCGGCTTCGAGATGTCGGGGATTTGTATCTCTTCGGGCAGCGTTTGAAAACCCGCTTCCGGGTTCGCTGCGCCGGCTTCCACAGCGCCGGGTACAGTGACAAAGGAGAGTGTGACGCCCACACCTTCGACAGTATCCTGATAGTCCACGCGCCCCAACTTGCGAAAGAGGATTTCGCCCATGCGCAGAGCCACGTCGGCGTTGCTGTCGGCTTTGATCAGGCGCAGCACCTTCTCGATCTCCTGCGCTTCCTCGTCTACATCCGTCGTGTCGAGATCATCCTCGGGGATGTATTCGGGCACGAGCGCAATTTCGAAGCTGGGGCGGTTGCGCGTAAGGATGGTCGTCTGCTTGTCATAGATCACGCCGCGCGGCGCGCTGGACTCTACAATCTGGAAGCGGTTCTCGTCCGCTTGCGCGTTGTAGCTCTGGCCTTCGCGCACCTGCAGTTGGTAGAGGCGCAAGCTAATTATGGCAAAGAAGGCGATGATTCCCAGCCGGAATAGAAACATGGTGGCCGGGGCAATATCACGTGGACGGCGTTGCTGTTCGTACATTGATTCCTTTGCGGGAGCGGAGAACAGAGAACGGGGGAATCATGACTGTGTGCAGCTCACCCCCCGGCTCCTGTCACCGACCCCTTGTATTCAAGCGCGCTACAAGGGCGCGTCTGTCGTCTCGGGCACCTGGTTCAGCAGCGGTATCAGCGCGAGCATCACCAAGGTGTTGTATGCGATCGACGGCAAGACCACATATTCAAGCGTGGCGACGAAGGGCAGTAGATGCTGCACGCCCTCCACTTGCACCCCGCGCAGGAATGGCAGGTTCATAGTAAAGTCAAGCGCAAAGAGGACTACGATGTAGATCACGCCATAGGCGAGCGTGCCCAACGCAGCAGCGCTCAACGGCACCAACACGTTGAAGCGCGAAAGGGTGTGGTGCCCCGGTGCGGCCACCAACGCCGCCACCAGCAGTGCCAGGCTCGAGCTGCCCATGGGACCGCCGCTGAAGAGGTCGAGCGCGACGCCCCCTAGAAAGGCCCACAGCATGCCCGACTGCGCCCCGTAGACCAGCGTCCCCACGAGCACGAGAATCAGCACCAGGTCGGGCTTGACATTGCGCACCTCCAGGCGAACGAGCATGGTGGACTGCACCAGCGCCGCCACGAAGAGCCCCGGAATCATGAGATAATAGAGAAGGTCGCGGCGGCCCACTGTCATGGCTGTGCGGCGCCCTCCGGCGCGAGCGTGCCGGGCGTCCCTGGCAGCTCGGGCACGAGCGGCTGCAAGCCGCTCGGCTCAACCTCGAGTGGGTTGAAATTCGTCACCACGGCCACCAGTTCCAGGCTGCTGAAATCCACCGTGGGCTGCACAACTGCCTGCTGGAAGACGTCGATATCGCGCTGGTTGATCTGCACCACTTGCCCAATCGGAATGCCTTTGGGGAAGTTTCCTCCCAGCCCCGAGGTCAGCACCACCTCGCCCACGCTCAGCACGGCGCCCTGCTGCAGGTAATCCATGAGCAAGTTGCCACCGGGCGCGCCGCGCACAATGCCGTTGAGGCGACTACTCTGCAGAATCGCGTTCACCGAACTGTTGGCGTCGGTAATCAGCAGCACCTTGGAGGTGCCCGTGTTGACTTCGCTGATGCGCCCCACCATGCCCTGGCTGGTGACGACGGGCATGCCCACTTCAATGCCGTGGCGCTCGCCCAGGTCAATGATGAGCGATTCGAGGAAGTTATTGGCTTCCTGGCCAATTACGCGGCCCACAATCTGCGCGCCGCGCAGCTCGAGGCTGGGGCGTGTTTGGGCAAAGTTCAGAAGCTGGCGCAGGCGTTGGTTTTCCTGCTCCACCTCGCGCAGGGCAAAGTTTTCGGCCAGCAGGTCTTCGTTGCGCTGGCTGAGCTCGGCGCTGGTTTGGCGCATGGTGCGCAAGTCGACAAGAAAGTCGACAGCGTTCGCAGTATTGTCGGCCGCGCCTGTCGCGCCCACCTGCGCCGGTGAGGTGATGCTGGCGATGAAGCCCTGAATCGGCCGCAACTGCCCCGTGATTTGGAGCGCCATCAACAGCACCGCTGCCAGAATCAGCAGCAGCAGGCGGATGGCAATATCACTCAGGGACCATGTGCGGCGTTCAGTGTTGCGCATTGAATAGGGTGCAGTAGATGAACGGCAAAAGGTGACATAATTGACAATTGATCATTGATAATTGGCGGCGACACCTGCACCCGCCGCCAATTATCAATGATCAATTGTCAATTATCGAATATTCGCCTTGCGCTGCATGGACGTCAGCGTTTCGCGATAGAATTCGGGCTTTTCCAGAATCATGCCTGTGCCCATAACGACGGCGGTGAGGGGGTTGTCGGCCACATAGACGTGCATGCGCGTCTCGTCCTGCAGACGCTGCGCCAGCCCTTGCAGCAGCGCGCCGCCGCCGGCAAGCACAATGCCGTACTCCATGAGGTCGGCCACAAGTTCGGGGGGTGTCTCGTCGAGTGTACCCTTGACGGCATCCACAATCACCTGCACGGAGCCGGAAAGCGCCTCGCGGATTTCCACCGAGCTCACCTCCACGGCCTCGGGCAGGCCGGTGATGAGGTTGCGGCCGCGCAGAATCATCGTGCGCTCGCGCTCGAGAGGGTAGGCCGAGCCAATCTCGATCTTGGCGCGCTCGGCCATGCGTTCGCCAATCAGCAGATTGTACTTCTGGCGGGCGTAGTTGACGATGTCCTCATTCATTTCGTCACCGGCGACGCGGATGGAGCGCGAGACGACAATGCCGCCCAGCGAAATTACCGCGACTTCCGTCGTGCCGCCGCCGATGTCTACAATCATCGAGCCGACCGATTCGGTGACAGGCAAACCGGCGCCAATCGCCGCCGCCATCGGCTCCTCCACCAGCCCCGCCTCGCGTGCCCCCGCACTGATGGCGGCGTCGCGCACGGCGCGCTTCTCCACCTCGGTCACCCCCGAAGGGATGCCGATGACGACACGCGGGCGCGCCGTACCAAAGGCGCGGTTGCCGTGCACCTTGCCGATGAAATGGTGGATCATCTGCTCCGTCACATCAAAGTCGGAGATCACGCCATCCTGCAAAGGGCGGATGGCGACGATATGGGCTGGGGTGCGGCCCACCATCTCCTTGGCTTCGCGGCCAATCGCCTTGACGCGGTTGCGCTGGCGCGATGACTTGTCGATGGCAACCACCGACGGTTCATTAATGACAATGCCACGGTTCTTGACGTGCACAAGCGTATTCGCCGTGCCCAGGTCAATCCCGATATCAAGCGAAAAGAGGCCCAAAAGCCAGTCGAGTGGGTTATTCACGCGTTTTGAATCTCCGGCAGCACCCGGGGGCTGCGTTCATCCGGGACAATTCTGGGCAGGATACAGAGCAGCCACGAATGCCGCCAGCGGCAGGCGCATTTCGCGACAAGAGGCGCACCCGCCCAAAGGGTGCGGACGCGCCACAGACTCATGCCCGCCCCGAGTATATCATAGCGCGCCGCGCGCCCAAGAATCAGGGCCGTAAACACCTCAACACAAACGGCAACCTGTCATCAACGCCGAGCCGCAAGGGAGTTGACGTTTGTTTGTGACGCAGCGCGGCCACAGAGTGGTGGGTGGATGCTGGTGTATAATCGCCCCATGAGTGGCAACCTGGCGGAGAGGGTGGACGCGGCGCTGCGCGCGGGGGCTGTGGGCAGCGCGCTCGTTGTGGGCGTGAGCGGCGGCATGGACAGTGTGGTGCTCGCCCACCTGCTGCATGGTCTGGCGCCGCAGCGCGGCCTGCAACTCCACCTGGCCCATTTTGACCACGCGTTGCGCCCTGCCTCTGCCGATGACGCACGCTTTGTGGCCGAACTGGCTGCATCGTGGGGGCTGCCGCTGTACACGGCGCGCTGGGAACATGGTGGCACGTTCCCCGGTGGCATGGAGGCGGCGGCGCGAACGGCGCGCTATGCCTTTCTGGTCGACGTCGCGCGCAGGGTCACGCCCACGGGCCAGGCACCCACCCTGATCGTCGCCCATCACGCCGACGACCAGGCCGAGACGCTGTTGCTCAATCTTGTGCGCGGCAGCGGCCTGCACGGGCTGGTGGCTATGCGCATGGTGGCGCCCTGGGAAGATGGCGCGCAGCCGCCCGTGCAGATTCTGCGACCGCTGCTGCATACGTCACGCAGCGAACTCCGGGCCTACGCCGCCGCACACGCGCTGCGGTGGCGTGAGGATGAGAGCAACATTGATACGGCGCGCACGCGTAATTTTGTGCGTCACCAGGTGATGCCGCTGCTGGCGCAGCGCAACCCGTCGATTGCGGCGACACTAGCGCGCACAGCCGCCCTGCTGGGGCTGGAAGCCGACCGTCTCGACGCGCTGGACGACCAATTGCTGGTGCGGGCCACAGTGGCCGCAGCACCCGAGACCCGCCTCGTGTTGCGCTATGACACGCTGGCAGCGGTCACCTGGGCCGACCGCTGCGCGCTGCTGCGGCTGGGGCTGCGGCGCACTTTTGCCGCGCGCGAGGTGGGCCACGCCCACATCGAAACACTCGCCGCTGTGGTCGATGCGCCGGCACACGCCTCCGGCCCCCACCCACTGGTGGAGGACATTGTCTGGAGCGTGCTGCATGGCGAAGACGGCGTCCTGCTCAGCATCCACCGCGCCGGCGCGCTGCCGATTACGCCGGAGGGCCCCTGGATTGACGACGCCTGGCGCGCGCAGCACGAAAGCCTCGCCATCGAGCCACAGGCGGCGCTCGCGGTTGCCTTCGGCTGGCGTCTGGAGGCTGTCTGGGTTCCCCACGCGATCGAGGAGGAGGCAAGAGACGATTTCGCCTTGTGGCTGCCTGCGTCGCTCGGTAGAGGGCTGCGCTTGACGACGCCCAGCCCCGGTATGCGCATCGCGCTGCTGGGCATGGGCGGCCACACGCGCACTCTGGGCAACATCTTCACCGACCGCAAGGTGCCCACGGCGCTACGCGCCGGCTTGCCGGTGGTTGTGGACGCGGCAGGGCGCGTGCTCTGGCTCTGCGGGCTGGCGGTGGCCGAGGGCGTGCTTGCCCAACCCGGCGCGCCGGCGCTGTACCTGCGCTGGGTGCATAATCTGCCAGAGGCAACGCCATGAGCCGCGCCCCCATCAAGCCGCTTGTCCACTGGGCCATAACCAAAGGCTACAGCCTGCGCTTCAGTTTGCGTACGCCCGCACGCGTGGCCGGCACCATGACCACGCCTGCGGGTGAGGTTGCCTTTGTCTACGATCCCGCTGCGCGTTTGATTACGCTGGGCGGCGTCTCCGTCTCGCAGCCTGCAACAACCATTGCCATCAACGAATATGGCTGGGAAGAGAACGCCCCATGAGCCGCCCCAACAAGAGCAGTGAGAGAAGCACCAGCCGGGAGAGCAGCGCAAGCGACAGCGTTGTTCTCAAACCGGGCCGCGAAAAGCCTGTACGCCAGGGGCACCCCTGGATCTTCAGCGGCGCCATTGCCCAGTTGCCGCACAGTGTGCCCAACGGCGGCTTTGTGGACGTGACGGACAGCGAGGGGCGCTGGATGGCGCGTGGCATGCTCAACCGCCGCAGCCAGATCCAGGTGCGCCTCGTCTCCTGGCAGCAGGAGGAGGCCATCGATGACGACTTCTGGCGCGGGCGGCTGCTGCGCGCCATCAACGGGCGGCGCGCGCTCGAGGAAGAGAGCAACGCACTGCGCCTCGTCTTTGCCGAAAATGACGGCATGCCCGGCCTCACCGTCGACCGCTACGCCGACTGGCTTGTGCTCCAGGTGGGCACATTGGCCATGGACGCCCGCAAACACGACTTCGCCGCCATGCTCATGGAATTGACGGGTGCGCGCGGCATCATCGAACGCAGCGATCTCGCGCTGCGCCGCCAGGAGGGGCTGGACGAGGCACAGGGCTTGCTGGCGGGTATCGCACCTGAGGGACTCATCGCGATCCACGAAGGTGGCCACCGTTTTGCAGTCGACATTGTTGGCGGCCAGAAGACCGGTTTCTACATGGATCAGCGCGCCAACCGCCGCCGCACGGCCGCCTATTGCGCGGGCAAGCGAATGCTCAACGCCTTCAGCTACACGGGCGCATTTGGCGTCTACGCGCTCGAGGCTGGCGCCGACTTCGTCACTAATGTGGACAGTTCCTACGAGGCGCTGGAAATGGCCGAAGAGAACATGCGCCTCAACGACCTCGATGTGGAGGGGCAGAGCGAGCAGATTGCGGGCGATGTCTTCGAGATCCTGCGCGCGTGGCGCGAACCCGGCTCGCCCCGGTTTGATGTCATCGTCCTCGACCCGCCCAAGTTCGCCCACAACCAGGCGCAAATGGAGAGAGCCCTGCGCGGCTACAAGGATATCAACATGCAGGCGCTGCACCTGCTGCCACCCGGGGGTACGCTCGTCACCTTCTCGTGCAGCGGCCTGGTCAGCGCCGACCTCTTCCAGAAGGTCGTCTTCGGTGCGGCTGTGGACGCCGGGCGCGAGGTGCAAATTCTCGAGTGGCTGCGCCAGGATCGCGATCACCCCGTGGCCATTACCTTTCCCGAGGGTGACTATCTTAAGGGGCTTGTCTGCCGCGTCCTGTAGTGGGGCAAAGGCGCGTAACTTGAGGAATCAGGATGGAGACAACCAACATCCGCGCGGCTGCCCTCGAGCGCGCAACACCCCTGCTGGCAGCGTTGCGCGCCGAGTTGCAGGGTGCACTGCCAGGCGAAGCAGCGCAGGCGGCCATGGCCCCCAACCCTCGCTCCGACGGCCACAGCAACGCCATCTTCCGCCCCCCAGGTCCCGAAGCGCGCCAGGGGGGCGTGCTCGTGCTACTCTATCTTTACGGCGGCCATGTGCACTTGCCCCTCATCCTGCGCCCAACCTACAGCGGCGTACACAGCGGCCAGGTGGGTTTCCCAGGGGGCGGCCGCGAGTCGGCGGACGCCGACCTGACTGCCACCGCGCTGCGTGAGGCCTACGAAGAGGTAGGCGTGGAACCTGCGGCCGTGATAGTGCTTGGGCAGTTGAGTCCCCTCTTTGTAACCGCCTCCAATTATTTGGTGCAGCCTACTGTGGGTTGGTGCAGCAGCCGTCCCGACTTCCGCACTGACCCCTATGAGGTGGCCCAACTTCTCGAGACGCCCCTCGCCAATCTGCTGGACCCCGCGACGACGCAGCGCGAGTTGTGGCCCCTGCGCGGCCGCGCCGTGGAGGTGCCCTTTTTCGCCGTGGCGGGCCAAACCGTGTGGGGCGCGACCGCGATGATGCTAAGCGAACTGCTCGCTCTTCCAGCTGTGCAGTCACTGGGGGCGGTGTAGGCCAATCGTCTTCAGATGGAGGCAGGTCCCTGCTGCAGACCGCGTACAGCCTCCACGATGGCGTAGTGCCAGCCATACATCTCTGCGGGCGCAACCGTCGCGAAACGGTCGCGGTCCAGCCTTACGCCATCGTCGTCAATCGCAAGCAGGGGCTGGAAGGGATCCATGTTCATCACCCCCGGCCCACCCAGCGCTTCCCACTCCGGCCAACTGAAAGTGCCACGCGCCGCAAGCGCAGCCAACAAGTTGTAGAAACTGCGCTGCATGACCGCAACCGGCATCTCGGGGAAGAAGCGGCGACGCACGTAGGCGTCGATTTCCTGCCAGAGGGATTCAATTACAGCCTGGCGCGTGCGCAGGCTCTCAACGTCCACATTGCCCGTGTTGAGCGCGTGCGCGAGCCGATCCGGCCAGTTATCGGGAGTCCACGCGAGAGTGCGGCTCAGATGGAAGAGCCACTTTTCGTGCGGGATGAGCTCGCAGTTGGCGGCAAAGAGCGACCGCACCAGCGCGGCTGTGGCCTGGTTTAGCATGTGGTGACCCTGAAGCCAGTCACCGCGCCCAATCCAGATATCCCCGGCAAGCCGATAGTACCACCAGCACTGGAAGAGCTGTCCCTCAACCACGTCGATGGCAGGCGGCGCGCCCTGTGCGGCGAGCAGGCGCTGCAGCCGCCCTGTGGGATCATAAAGAATCTCGGCATAGGAGCTATCCCAGCGTGCATCGCTTTCCCAGGTGCTATCCTCGCGCTCGGCAAGATCGAAGGCCGCCACATCCCATGTCCAGCCGTCGTGTTGCGATATGCCGAGAGGAATGGGGCTGCCGCGCTGTTCCCATTCCTGCAGCATACCCGGCGCAAGAAAGAGCGTGACGTCAATCTCCGAGAGTGCATCAGCGAAGCCGCGTGAGAGGCCGCCGTTGAGGGTGATGCCCAGTACGCCGGGCAAGGCCTGCAACGCGGGCAGACGCGCCAGCAGGTGTGCGCGCAGTTCGGGTGCGCGGTTCGTAACGGCAAGCGAGACGGTTGGGCGCGTCATGGTGGCTCCTGCAAAGAAACAGATGGTACGGCAGCGACGCGGCCCTGCGCAACGCTTAACCTGAACAGTCCCGCGTTTGACAGCCCGCAAAGCCACCGTCTATACTACTGCAACTTCAGATACATGCAATCTTGGCCCGTCTTGCCAGCCCGTACTGAACCCATGAGCAACTACGCCCAGCCGGTATCCGCAAACGTATTGGCAGCCGCCCCGATGGCGGCCGCTGCTCTTTGCGCGTCCCGGTAGTGCGGCTTTGAAGCCGCCGCCGTGGACGCCGAAAACCGGCTCACGGCGCAGGCACGTTTTGCAACGATTCTGCTTTCAACGCCGTGGACATGCGCCGCGGCGTTTTGCTTTGCCAACTTCAAAATTCCGGTACGCGGAAACAACGGGAACAACAGAAAGAGCAGGAAACAACAATACGCTTTCATGTTGTTTCCGTTGTTCCCGCTCTTTCTGCGGACAAGAATCTGCGTGCCGGTGCAGGGGATAACCAATGCACATCAGCAACAACGATGTGCGCCACGTGGCCGAACTGGCCAAGCTGGCGCTGAGCGATGAAGAAGTAGCCACTTATGCCCAGCAGCTTTCGGCCATTCTTGATTATGCCGACAGCCTGCTCCAGGTCGACACGAGCCACGTACCGCCCATGCCCCACGTGCTGCCACTGACCAATGTGCTGCGTGCGGATGAGCCGCAACCGTCGCTGCCCAACGCCGTGGCGCTGGCCAACGCACCCATGCAGGCCAACAGCTTCTTTCAGGTGCGCGCCGTCTTCGAGGAAGCGGGGGACGCGTAGTGGATGCGCCTTTGCACTCTCTCACAATCCACGCCGCACTGGCGGGCCTGCGCGCGGGCGACTTCACCTCTGTGCAACTCACCGAGGCGCACCTGGCGCGCATTGACGCGCTCGAGCCGCAGGTGCGCGCCTTTATCACCCTCACACCCGACCGCGCGCTGGAAGAGGCGCATGCCGCCGACGCCCGCCGCACGCAGGGCGAGGATGCGCCGCTGCTGGGCATTCCGCTTGCCATCAAGGATGTGCTGAGCACGGCGGGCGTGCGCACTACCTGCGGCAGCCGCATTCTGGAGAACTATATTCCCCCCTACACGGCCACAGCGGTGGCACGCCTGCAGACGGCAGGTATGGTGATGGTGGGCAAGGCGAACATGGACGAGTTCGCCATGGGCTCGAGCACAGAGAACAGCGCCTACGCGATCACACACAATCCCTGGGACGCGCAGCGCGTTCCCGGCGGCAGCAGCGGCGGCTCGGCTGCGGCGGTGGCAGCGGAGATGGCGCTGGGCGCGCTGGGCACCGACACGGGCGGCAGCGTGCGCCTGCCCGCATCCTACTGCGGAGTGGTGGGCCTCAAGCCCTCCTATGGGCGCGTCAGCCGCTACGGCCTTGTGGCCTACGGCTCCAGCCTCGATTCGGTGGGGGTGCTGGCGAAGGACGTGCAGGACGCCGCCCTGCTCCTGGGCGTCATGGCGGGCCGCGACCCCAAGGACAGCACCAGCATGCCCGATGCCGCACCCAACTTTATGGCCGCGCTGGATGGCTCGCTGGCGGGTGTGCGCGTGGGGCTGCCGCAGGAGTATTTTGTAGACGGCCTCCAGCCGGAGGTTGAAGCCGCCGTGCGCGCGGCCATCGCGCAACTGGAGGCGCTGGGCGCAACCATTGTGCCCGTCTCGCTGCCCAACACCGACAAGGCGCTTTCCGTCTACTATCTGGTGGCCACCGCCGAGGCAAGCGCCAACCTGGCCCGCTTCGACGGCGTGCGCTTCGGCTACAGCGCGGGCGCCGACTCCATGTTCGAGAATTACCGCCAGACGCGCGGCCGTGGCTTCGGCGCCGAGGTCAAGCGACGCATCATGCTCGGCACCTACGCGCTGAGCGCAGGCTACTATGACGCCTACTACGGCAAGGCGCAGCAGGTGCGCACCCTCATCAAGGATGACTTTACCCGCGCCTTTGCCGATGTGGATGCCATCGCCTGCCCTGTGGCTCCCACCACCGCCTTCCGCATTGGCGAGAAGAGCGAGAACCCGCTGGAGATGTACCTGAGCGACATCTTCACGGTGCCGGTGAACTTGGCGGGGGTCTGCGCCGTGAGTGTGCCGTGTGGCTTTGATGACGGGAATCTGCCCATCGGCCTGCAACTGATCGGTCCGCACCTGGGCGAGGCGCAGATAGTGCACGTGGCCCACGCCTACGAACGCGCCACTTCCTGGCACACGCGCCGCCCGAAAATGAACAGCGAGAGTCTGTACGCAGGAACAGCGGAAAAGACGGAAACAACATGACGGGCCTTGCAGTTCATGCTATTTCCGTTGTTTCCGTCCTATCTGCGTACAAGGTATTTCCTAGAGGCATATAATGAGCGAACAAATGCGGGGCTTGAGTTTGGGCGGATTGGCCGTCGCTACGAGCCGGTAGCCTGCGGAGCCCACCGGGCTGCAGGCTGCAAACGGCATCTACCGGCGGCGCACTGACGCTGCGCATGGGCGCGCAGCGTCGCCACCATTCCACCCGCTTGACCATTGAAGACGACAATTTCCAGGGCCTGGGAGGCTCAAGTCCATGAACTCGCAAACGCTGCCCACATCGCAGACAACAACGTTCTCAAACATGCTCAACGGCCAGAATGGCCAAAGCAGCGTGAATGGCCAGAACAGCATGTCCACGCTCACCATGCGGCCAATGGCCGACCGCCTCAGCGCGCGCGTGCTGGCGGTGCCGCCGTCGGGCATTCGCAAATACTTCGACATTGCCTCCACCATGGAGGATGTGATCAGCCTGGGGATTGGCGAGCCGGACTTTGTGACGCCGCCCCCCATCCTCAACGCGGGCATCGCCTCGCTGCAGAAGGGCCATACCGCCTATACCTCCAACTCGGGCTTGATGGAGTTGCGCGAGGCGGTCGTCCACAACCTGCACACGCGCTACGGCGGCAGCCAGTATGACCCCACCACCGAGGCGCTTATCACAGTGGGTGTCAGCGAAGCAATGTACGTGGCCATGCAGGCCATCCTCGACCCCGGCGACGAGGTCATCGTGCCGCAGCCCTGTTTCGTCTCCTACACGGCCAGCGTCATCATGGCAGGGGGCATCGTGGTGGATGTGCCGACCTATGCCTCCGACAACTTCTTTGTGAACCCGGCGGCGATTGAGGCGGCCATCACCCCGCGCACCAAGGCGCTGCTGATTGGCTTCCCCAGCAACCCCACCGGCGCTGTGATGGACTATGCAGGCATGATGGAGATTGCGCAGATTGCGGCGCGCCATGACCTGATCGTCATCTCCGACGAGATTTACGACAGACTTGTCTACGGCGATCACCAGCACATCATGTTTGCGGCGCTTCCCGGCATGGCCGAGCGCACCATCCATCTGGGCGGCATGAGCAAGGATTACGCGATGACGGGCTGGCGCATTGGCTACGCGCTGGGGCCGGAAGCGCTCCTTGGCGCCATGCGCAAGATTCACCAGTACCTGATCATGTCGGCCCCCACGGTGGGGCAGGAGGCGGCGCTGGCGGCCTTCACAGACCCCGCGGCCGAAGAGTATGTGCTGGAGATGGTGGCCTCCTACGACCGCCGCCGCCGCTTTATTGTGGATGGCCTCAACGAGATCGGGCTCGACTGCTTTGAGCCCAAGGGTGCCTTCTATGCCTTCCCCAGCGTCAAGAGCACCGGCATGAATGAGCACGAATTCTGCGAACGATTGCTGATGGAAGAACACGTGGCGGTTATCCCCGGCAGCGCGTTTGGGGCAGGGGGCGAGGGGCACATCCGCTGTGCCTACGCCTCGAGCCTGGAGAACATCGAAAAGGCGCTCGAGCGCATGTACCGCTTCACGCGCCGGCACGCGTAAGAACGCGAGTACGCAGAAACGACCGGAGCAACGGAAAAGGCAGGAAACAAGAGCCGATGCTCCTGTTTCCTGCCTTTTCCGTTATTTTCGTCGTTACTGCGTACTCGCGTTGTTCCTACTTCTGGCACGTCGGGCAGAAGTAGCATGCGCCGCCCAGGTATTGCATCTTCTCGATGCGTGAACCACATCCGGGGCAGGGCATGCCTGCCGACTTACTGTCCATGATGCGTACGTAGCCGCCGGGGTTGCCATAGAGGTCAACCTCATCATTGCGGCCGCCACCGGCAATCGCAGCCGCAACGGTTGTGCAAATGGCTTCGTAGAGGGCGCGCCGTTGATCCGGACTCAATGCGGCCAGCGGCTGTTTGGGGTGCAGCCGGGCATTGAACATGATGTCCTGCGCGATGGAATTGCCCAGGCCCGGGATCAGTTGCTCCTGCGTCAGCAGCGCCTTGACGCTGCGCTTCGGCCCCGCCAGGAGTTCGTCGATGAGGCCCTCAAAATAGGCGGGGCTGAATGCCTCGTCGACTGGTGTGACGCGCATACCCTTGACATACTGGCGCTCTGCCTCTTCTCCGGCTGCAAAGAGTTCCATTGCGCCCCACATCACCGTGAATGCCGTCAATGCAGCGCCGTCTTCGAAATTGAGCATCAGGTGATTCTTGGCGGGCAGGGGCGCTCCGGGTGTGTGGTAAAGCAGCCGCCCGCCCATCTCACCCAGGAGCAGGAGATAGCCTGATTCCAGGGGCATAAACAGCCACTTGCCTCGCGCCTGCGCCCGGCCTACGGTCTTGCCCTCGACAAGGGAGGCGAACTCATCCGGCGTGCGGTTGTACCAGACGAACTTGTGCGGTGAATTGCCCTGGCTCCCGCATCGGATGCGCTTGCCGGCAATGCTTTCGTTGATTTGCCGGGCCAGCGTGATGGTTTCGGGAAGTTCAAACATGCGACACCCCTTGGCATTGTCTGCGGGACTGGATTGCCGGGAGGCTGCTATGCGGCCACAAGCCGGAGCGCCCAGGCGGTCGCTCGCTCCAGTTCGCCCTCCTTCAGAGGGCCTTCCTTGTCGTTGACGCGGAAGCCCTCGGGCGGCAGCGCCAGTTCGCCGCCGCGCGCGACGAGTTGCTTGGCGATTGGGCCGGCGGCATAACCTAAGGCGCGCGCCATAGTGGAGTAGACGCGCGACCCTGTATCTTCCGGGGTAATGCGCGTATCAAATGCCGCCACTTTGACACCGCGCAGACTGTCGGGCGCGAGCGCGTTGAGCCAGCCAGTTGTGGCAGGGCTGGCGCGAAACGCGCGCGTGGGTGAGCCCACAACGAGCAGTTGCACTCCCGCCAGCATCTCCTGACTGACAGCGTCGATGCGCACGGCCTCAACACTGGCCTTGGCAGACAGCGCATCGCCAATCGCGCGGGCCACCTTTTCGGTGTTGCCAAAGAACGAATCAAAAACCACGAGCGCCTTCATTACAGGACTCCTTCATGCTGCGGGTGATCACATGTGGGATAAACAGGAACGCGCTGATGATTCCGGCTACCCTATCAATATGTGCATCAGTCTGCGCCGTTGCGCGCTCTCCGACTGACACTATTGCTGGAGAGCAGCAATTCAGGGGCGCGGCGAGAGGATGGGGCCAAGTGTTTTGAGGAAGACCACGGGCGCTTCGTCGGGCGCAAAATCAGCCGGGGCGGGCGCGCGCATTTGCTGCAGCAGCGGCACAGCCTGCGGGGTAGAGACCGCGACGGCCGCACCCAGTTCGCCCAGCGCAAGCAGGGGCGTGCCATCCACCGCGCCCGCCGTGCGCACAAAGTCGCCGCTCACCCAGGCAGGTTGACCGCCAACGTCCACTTGCCACCATGGCGTCGGCGTGTCGCTGCGCCCTGTGACAACCAAGGTGTCGCCCTGGCTAAGTTCCTGCACGACCGAGAAATTTGTGCCGGGGCCGCTGCGTGCGTAGAGCAGTTGCGTCTCCACATAGGCCGTGGGGCCGCTGGGCGTGAGGTCGGGCGTGGGTTCAGACGGGGCTGCGGGCGCGACGGCTGCGGCCACAAAATCGCCGGCGGGCGCGCCGCCCCCCGCCTTGAACTGTGCGCTCCACTGCGCCGTTATGCCCAGATAGGCGTCGCCATACGCCTGGCTCGGCTCAATGTAGGAGCCTTCGGGCCATTCATTGAATGAAGTGATGACCACCCAATTGGGATTGCTGGCCACGGCTGCCGCCCACGCACGCCCATAGTAGCCGCCGCCCTCGCGGTCCTGCGCAAAGCCGTTGCCGTGGCGCGCCTTCACATCGTTGTAGCCGGGCATCGCCGTAGCCACCCAGAAGCGCTGCCCGTAACTGTCGCGCGCCTGCGCCACTTGCGCGGCGTACCTGGCGTTCACCGCCTCCAGGTTGCCAGGGGGATTCCACGTGTTGCTGTAGAGGTGGTGGCCGTCGAAGACCGCCAGATAGGAGGTATCCGTGCCGTCTGCAATCCAGATGGCGCTGTTGTTGGGGTCTGCCTGGGCGCGGATGGTGCGCCACTGCTCCACGCTATACATCTGCGTGCGCCAGAAGAAGATGACGGGGCGGCCATCGACGCGCAGGTAGGCGGGCTGCTGGGCGTGGACGCTGAGCAGATGCTGGAGCGCGGCCGTCACATCGCCCTGGCCGCCCAGGAAGGGGGAGTTCGTCTCAAAGAGAATTGCGGCCCTGGCGCCGCGCGCCGCGGCTTCCTCCAGCAACGCCGCAACGTTGGCCTCGGTGGGGTTGCCGCCGCCGGGGCCAAACCATGCGGCCACGAGCGCGTCGATGCCCGCACCGCGCGCCTGCTCTATGTGGCGGCCCATGGCGGCGCGGTCGCTGCTCGCATAGGTTTGCGCGGGCAGATCGCTCAGTTGGTCACTTGTCCAGGTGGCGTCGTCGTACCAGAGATAGTAGAAGGCGAGGACGAGGGGATCGCCGCCGCTCTGTGCGCCCGCGGTGCGCGGCCTGCCGGCGGCAAAGATGAGAAGCAGGGCAAGCAAAAGCAACGTCAGGCCGATGCGCCAGCCCAACGCTTTCAGATTCTTGGGGGGCATAAAGTTCCGCACAAAGCTTCCAACACCAGGCCAACGGGCCGGCGCAGCAAATGTCGTGACAAGCGAATCAAACGCCGCCAAGCGTACCATGCGCCGGCGCAGCGCGGCAAACGG
>CAYJNV010000068.1:0-12442 GCA_964370975.1 uncultured Caldilineaceae bacterium
CCCCAATTCGCAAGGAAGCGTTGTCACATAAAGAAAACCGGGGGCTGGGAAGCCCCCGGCTACGAACCTCGCTACTCCCTACTCCCGCGACTCCCAAATCTCCAGCGCATGTTCGGCCTGGTGAAGGCACATGCTGTAGAGAAAGCGGCAAAGCGGCCCCTCCGCACCCCAGCCATAATCGCCGGCGGAGTCCAACGTCGCGTCGTCCAGCGCGTCGAAGCGCGCCAGCGTGCGGCGATGCCAGGTGCCGAGCATATCGGCAATCTCGATGATGTTCATGGCGCTGTGCTTTGAGAGCAGGCGTGCATTCACCGCATCTTCGCCCTCGCCAGAGTGCGCCTGCCACTCGGCAATGGCGCCGGGCGGAAGCGCGGGCCAATCGGCAAGCACAAGGTAGCGGTATTCGCTCCAAGCCATCAGGTGGATCAGTTGCTCGCGCAAGGTCCAGCCACCTGCGTTGCGGGTCGTGATGATTGTCTGCTCCTCCAAACCTGCAATGCTGTCCATGAGAAGCGAGTGCTGCACAACCAGCAGCTCGCGCAACCCGGCGCGCCCCCAGCGCTGCAGCGACGCGGCGTATGCAAAGAGGTCGTCTCTGTGCTGTCGCGTGTGCTGGACCATGTGGAGCAGGAGCCTGTCAAACGAGAGCGTGTGTTCGTCTTCGGGATAATTGCGCGCCAGTGCTTCGGCGGGGAGCGAGGCGGCGAAGGCTATGAGCGCGGTACGCGCGGCTTCGGCCTCCGCAAGCACCTCGGCGATGGGGCGCTGTTCAGCGGCGGCGCGGCTTTCGTTGTCGCCCGGCGGGCGCACAAACGAGCGCGCACCGCCTAGCGCGTCTTCCATGCGCCGGCGTTGTACATTGTCCCAAAACGCAACGTGTGCGACGAGAGCCTTGGGCGTCCATGTGTTGGCCAGGTGGCCGTTCTCAATCTCGTCGTCTTCAAGCTGGGCAAGAATGTAGAGCAGATCGTCAAAGGTTGCGCGCAGTTCAAGGGTGTAGGGAGCCGGCACTATCGGGGAAGAAGTCATTTCGGGTCTCCAACATGCAGTGCTGGGGGCACTGACGCGTATTCTACTACGAATCGCGCAATCCCTTGCTTGCGGCAAACGCAGGGTGCGGCGCCCTCTCGAAGCCGGGCCGCAGCAGCGTCCGCGCATAGCCACAGGCGCAACACCCACCACCCGCCGTGCAGTCGGCCCGCAAACCAGTGGCGGAGGCACTAGCTTCCAACTACCGCATCAACCCGTCAGTCTGCAGCCCTGGAACCCACCACTACGGCCGCCGCTCGATATGCGCACCCAGGGCCCGCAGTTTGTCGTCAATGCGCTCGTAGCCGCGGTCAATCTGCTCCACGTTGCCGATGGTCGTCTCGCCGTCCGCCGCCAGCGCCGCCAGCACCAGCGCCATGCCGGCGCGAATGTCGGGGCTGGTCACATGCTGGCCGCTCAGCCGCCGTGGGCCCACAACCACCGCGCGGTGAGGGTCACAGAGGATGATCTGTGCGCCCATGGTAATCAGCTTGTCCACAAAGAAGAGGCGGCTCTCGTACATCTTCTCGTGCATGATGACGGTGCCCTGCGCCTGCGTGGCGGTAACGAGGGCGATGCTCATCAGGTCGGGCGGGAAGGCGGGCCAGGGCGCATCGTCGATCTTGGGGACCGCGCCGCCAAAGTCGGATCGGACACGCAGATCCTGTTCATCAGCCACGACCAACGTATAGGCGCACTCGGCGGGTAGGGCGGCGTCATGTTCGATGTGCATACGCACGCCCAGGCGATCACTAAAGATCATCTGCACCATGCGCAGGTGGTCCGGCACAACGCCCTCAATGCGCAACTCGCCTGGGGTAATTGCGCCGAGCCCCACAAAGCTGCCAATCTCCACGAAGTCGGGGCTGATGCGGAATGTGCCACCGCCCAGCCGCTCCTGGCCGTGGATGGTGAGCACATTGCTGCCGATGCCCTCAATCTGGCAGCCCATCTTGACGAGCAAATTGCAGACATCCTGCACGTGCGGCTCGGAGGCGGCGTTGCGCAGTACGGTCGTGCCCTCAGCCAGCGCCGCAGCCATGACGCCGTTCTCGGTGGCCGTCACCGAGGCCTCGTCAAGGATGATGTCCTTGCCGCGCAGCCGCCCTTGCGTGCGCAGCTCGAACTTGCCGTTGTGCATCAGTTCAGCGCCCAGCGCATCAAAGACCTGAAGATGGGTGTCAATGCGACGGCGGCCGATGTCGTCGCCGCCGGCGCTGTTCTCAATCGCGAAGCGGCCAAAGCGCGCGAGCAGCGGCCCCATCAGCGTGAGCGAGCCGCGGATCTGGCCAAAGAGGCCGGCATCCGGTTTACCCTGCACGCTGCGCGCGCAGAGGGTTACGGTGCCTTCGGATTCGGTGACGTCGACGCCCAGTTCGCGCAGAATGCGCATCATGGTCGTCACGTCGCCAATCATGGGGACGTTGTGGAGGACAACGGGGTCATCGGTGAGCAGACATGCTGCCAGCAGCGGCAGCGCGGCGTTCTTGTTGCCAATCGGCCGCACGCTGCCGCGCAACGGGTGGCCGCCCTCAATACAGAATGACGTCATAGGTTCTCCTCAATGTGAGCGTTGATGCCCTATTCCGCTGAGATTCCGTTGGTTGTAACAAGCCTGACCCATGGGTCGGCCAAAACAAGTGCGTTGGATGTAGATGATTTCATGGCTGCTGTCTGGCGTTCTCCGCCACCTACCTGCATTGTAGCGCAGGCATGCGGGCAGTCGCCAACGGTACTCCATTAATCGCAAAAACGGTATGCATTCCTTCTGCGCTGGGCTTGTGATGTCGATGCGCCTGGTCTGCGCATTGCCTGCAATGCCCCTGCGCGTACACTGCATGGCCCAAACTGATGATCGTCTCACAGCCTATTCATCTGCGCTTCATGAAGGCGAATTAGGCTGGAATCTCCCCGACATCATGGCAGTGCGTTGCTTCCAGTCTACACGCTACCTCCTGTACGTTAGCGCTTGTCTGCGGACAGCAACCGGTCACGACTCCTACGCAGAGGTCGTCAGGCAAATGCAGGGCAGCGACCTGAACGAACGCGAAGCCGGATTCGTTTGCTCGATCCGCGGGGCCTTGAAAGGGGACGAAATTGGGTGCATACTAAACGCCCAACTTTACGACCGAATGACATGTCTCAGCAAGCGTACATGCGCCTCTCCCGCGCAGGAGCAAGAGGCCAGGATCTGCACAAGAACCCGTTGTACGATGGCACGGTCGCGCCGATACATTCTGGCGCAGACCACGACGCGGCAGCCACAAGTAGCCGAAAACTGCATGCCCATGCAGAAGCGGCCTGCTTGCAGGCTGAGAAATGGGAGGTGTCAGATGATTTCCAAGCAATTTGCAGCGAACTGTGAGAAGGTGCGTGTGGTCTTCGAGTTGCCTTCGTGTCTTTGGGCAGACCGCATCTATGTGGTAGGTGATTTCAACGAGTGGCAGCCCGCCGAAACGCCATTGAAACAGGATCGTGACGGTGTGTGGCGAGCTGAACTGGAGCTGCCTGTTGGCCACTACTACGAATTTCGCTACCTCATCGATGGCAAATGGCATGCGGAGATTCACGCTGACGGATCGCAGCCGAGCGACATTGGCTGTAACAACAGTGTGCTGGATACGACCATGCATGCAGTAGCGGCTACGGCGCGCACCCCACACCTGCCGTCGCAACATGCACGCCGAGCGCAGACGCCCGCGAGTCTGCCCCTTGTCATCCGCAACAACTAATCCGCGGCGTACAATAGCGGGCCGATGCAATGGCGCATCGGCCCGCTGCGCGTGTTGCACGCGACAACAGGTGGCTCGCCCATCGCATGTGCTAGAATCTCTGCATGGCGCACGCAGAACCCCGCCCCGCGCGGACCTCCGCACAGCCCGTTCTTCTCCTCCTCGTGCTGGGTGTAGCCCTTGCCTTTCGCCTCTGGCGCATCAACACGCTGCCCCCCGGCTTCCATTTTGATGAGTCGTTCGAAGGGCTGGAGGCATGGCGTATCCTGACCATCCCCAGTTACAAACCCCTCTTTCTCGAGGGAAACTTCGGTGTGCCGCCCCTCAACGCATATGCCAACGCACTCAGCTTCTGGCTGGGCAGCCTCTTTGGGTTGGGGCCAGGGCCGACGCTCACGCGCATGACGGCGGCGCTCTTTGGCACGCTGGGCGTGCTGGCCGTCTATGGCGCAGCGTTTGAGCTGCGTTTGGCAGCACCACGCCGCAACTTGTCCCCGGCGTTTCCGCTGCTGGCCGCGGTCACGCTGGCGATCATGCGCTGGCACATTCACTTTAGCCGCATGGGCATCGAGCCGGTCATTGTGCCGCTCGAGTGGGCCGCAGCTATCTGGCTGCTGCTGCGCGGCTGGCGCACGCGCGCGTGGGGCAACTTCGTCGCGCTGGCGCTTGTGCTCGCGGCCACCCTCTACACGTACCAGGGCGCATGGGTCATCCCCATCATTGTGGCGATCACGGCGCTGATTCTGCCTATCGCAGATGGCGGCGCGCCACAGAACCAGGCGCGCGCCCGTTGGCTGGGGCAGCTGCTGGCCGGTGCGCTGGCGTTGGCGCTTGTGGCGCCGCTGCTGTTTTACTTCAGCCGCCACGCCGAGTTGCTGCTCATGCGCCCGGCGCAACTGGCCGTGGTGGGGGCCACAGGCAGCCCTGACGGCGCCGGCAACCAGGGTATGCTCCACAACCTGCGCGCGACAGTCACCATGTTTTGGCCCTTCGCCTGGCCCTTTGGTGCCACGGGCGACATGGACCCGCGTCGCAACCTTCCCGGCGCGCCCGCGCTCGACCTGTGGCTCGCGCTTCCCTTTTGGGCGGGGCTGCTGTTGGCGTTGCGCCACCTGCGCGCGCCTGCCCGTTGGATTCCGCTGCTGGGGCTGGCGGGTCTGCTATCGGTCGGCATCGTCAGCGAATATGCGCCGCACTTTCACCGCGTGCTGGGCGCGGCGGCCCCTGTGGCGCTTCTGTGTGCGGGCGCGCTGGACTGGCTTTGGCAGCGACGGCCCACACGCGCGCCCTGGGCAGGGCCTGCGATAGGGGTCGCCCTGCTTCTGCTGAGCAGTATGACGACGGCACGCGACTACTTTGTGCGCTGGGCGGCCCTGCCCGACCTTTACTATGCCTTTGATCAGGGCCTCTGGGATGTGGGACGCTGGGTTGCCGATCAGCCGGCTGACCTGTCCGTCTTTCTCTCGCCCCGCCCCGCCAACCATGCGACGCTCGCCTTTGCCTGGGAGACGCGCAACCGCCCCGCGCCCGTGAGCTTTGACGCACGTGCTATCTTCCCGGTGACCGACGGCGCCACGACACAACCCGAGGCGTACGCGATCATCAACCAGGAGGACTTTCGCGGCCCGCTGCTCCTGCCCGAGGTGCTGCCGCAAGCGGGCATAACGCGCACCTTCACCGATTTTGCCGGGCAGACCTACGCCACCGTCTACACACGCCCAGCGGGCTCGGCCAGTGCGCGTCCGCCGCAAGTGGCTTTGGCCGCGGCTGTGGGCGATGGCATTACGCTGCTTGGCTACGACCTCCAGCCGGCCACCCCGCGCGCCGGTGACCTCCTGTATCTGCAATTACACTGGCTGGTGGATGCGCCGCCAACGCACGACTGGACGGTCTTCACGCACGTGGTTGCACCTGCTGCAAACGGCGGGGCGCAGGTGGCGGGCAAGGATGGGCCGCCGGGCGGGGGATCACTCCCCACGACGCGCTGGCAGCCGGGCTGGCGCGTGATGGATGAATACCAGATCGAGCTCCCCGCCGACCTGCCCGCCGGCGTGTATGCGCTGGCAGCGGGCCTATATACTGCAGACGGGGCGCAGTTGCCTCCAGCCGCCATTCCGCTGGGTATGGTGGAAATTGCGGGTGCGCCATGACACAGGCGGCGCTCCTCCCCTTGCTGTACGATGCGCATGCCACCGGCGGCTGGACAGCAGGCATGGTGCGTGTGACGCAGTCCATGCTCGCCGACGTCGCCATGCCGCCCGGCGCGACCGTGCTGGAGGTGGGCTGCGGGCTGGGCGCGATGGCGCACGCGCTGCAAATAAACTGGCCGGCTGCGCACGTCATCGGCGTGGATATTCACCCGCAGGCGCTGGCAAACGCGACGGGCAGCCACCACCCCGGCTTCGTGCAGGCCGATGGGTTGCGGCTTCCCTTTCCTGCAAAAGCAATAGACCTGCTTCTGGCGCTCGATTCATTTGATCAAGCGGGGATTGACTTGCCCACGGCGCTTGCCGAGGCGCGCCGTGTTCTGCGGCCGGGCGGGTTGCTTCTGCTACGTGTAAGCGCCCACCCGCGCCTGCAGGGCGCGCACGACCGCGGCTTCAACACGGGTCGCCGCTACACGCGCGCCGAGTTGTGCTACATGCTTGAGTCCGCAGGCTACGAAATTGAGCGAATGACATATGCCAATTTTCTGCTGGCTGCGCCCGCCGTGGCGCTGCGTACACTGGACAGCATGGCGGGCAACGCCGATTAACTGACGACGGCGGCCACTTCGATCTACGCATCGGCGGCGGCCAATGGGGCAGTGCATGCGGCGCTTGCGCTTGAAGCCGCGTGGCTGCGCCGCGCCAACCTGCCTGCGGGGCTCAGCCTTCTTGTGTTGGCGACAAGGAATCGTAACTGGTGAACTGGTTGACCAGTTGACCAGGCAGCCAGTCCACCAGTCTACCAGTCCATGAGTCCACCCGTCTACCAGTCCACCCGTCCACCCGTTGCCATTCGCCAACCCACCCATGCCCACTCTCGTCTGCACCATCCTGCCCACTTACAACGAGCGCGACAATATCGCCCGGCTGATTGACGGCGTGCTCGAACATGCCATAACACCCCACTGTGTCCTCGTCGTGGATGACAACTCGCCCGACGGCACCGCCGATGTGGTGCTCGCGGCTGCGCGGCGCTGGAACCAGCCAGGCCGGCCGCCGCGCGTGATCCTCGAAAAGCGCATGGGTGAGAAGGGGCTTACCTCCGCCATCCAGAAGGGCATCGACCTTGCCATTTATGCCTTGGGGGCAGATGTGATCACATGGATGGACTGCGACCTCTCCATGCCGCCGCAGGACATTGCGCGGCTGGTGCGCGCGGTGGAGGCGGGCGCCGACGTTGCAGTAGGTTCGCGCTGGGCGCCGGGCGGCGCCGACGTGGCCCACGATGCGCCGGCGCGCACGCTTAGCCGCGCAATCAACCTCTTTGCGCGCATTCTGATTGGCCCCTACACGCATGACTACACCAGCGGCTTCGTGGCGGGGCGCGCTGCGGTCTTCAGCCAACTGCGCCTGCGGGGCGACTATGGCGAGTACTGTATCGACCTGCTGGGCCGCGCCGGGCGCGCCGGTTTCACACTGGTGGATGTCCCCTACATCTGCGTGCCGCGCACCGCTGGCGAGAGCAAGACGGGCGCCAACCTGGGCGACTACTTGGTCAAGGGACGCCACTATGTCTCGACCGTGTGGCGCGTGCGCAGCGGTCGCTAAACTGACACCACAATGAACTCAGCAGCAGCAACATCTCAACGCAAAGATGCAAAGGACGCAAAGGAAAGCCAACATCTCTGCATGAGTCGTCAGGATGGCGCCCTTCTTTGCGTTTCTTTGCGCCCTTTGCATCTTTCCGTTGAGATTTTATTTTCATGTCGGTATAGCTATAGTGGAGTCTGTGCAGCGAGGCGACCACGAACGATACCACGCTTCAAGGCCGCGCCGCTGTGATACAATTCACGAACGCCAGACCGCTCGCTGCATCTGCACTCCCTGAAGGAACCCCTCCGTATGCTTCATCCCGCCGAACTATCGCTTGAAGAGATGGGCGACCTCGCCTCCATCATCCCGCTCAGTGACCCTGAGGTGAAACTCGCCTATCGCGCCATCCCCGAGTTTGAAGGCGAGTCGCGCCGCCGCATTATCCCCGTATGCGAGCCAACGCTGGGCGGTAATGAGCTCAAGTACGTCACGCAGGCGGTCGAAACGAACTGGATCTCCTCGGCGGGCAGCTTCATCCGCGATTTTGAGACGAAGTTCGCTGACTTCTGCGGCGTCAAGTATGCCATCGCCTGTGCCAACGGCACGGTGGCCATGCACCTGGCCATGGCCACGCTGGGGCTCGAGCCGGAGGATGAGGTCATCATCCCCACTTTCACCATGATTGCCACAGCCAATGCGGTGACCTACTGCGGGGCAAGGCCTGTGCTGGTGGACATGGAGCCGACCTACTGGCAAATGGACATTGACATGGTGGCGGCAAAGATTACGCCGCGCACGCGTGCGATCGTGCCCGTGCACATTTACGGCCATCCAACCGACATGGATCCATTGCGCGCTCTGGCTGAGCGTCACGGCATCGCGGTGATTGAGGACGCAGCCGAAGCGCACGGCGCTGAATACAAGGGGCGGCGCGCCGGCAGCCTGGGCGATGCCGCGGGCTTTTCCTTCTACGGCAACAAGATCATCACGACCGGCGAAGGCGGCATGGTGACGACCGATAACCGGGAGATCGCCAAGCTGGCGTGGAACCTGCGCGACCACGCCTTCAGCCACGAGCGCCACTTCTGGCACAAGTATGTGGGCTTCAACTACCGCATGACGAACCTGCAGGCCGCCGTGGGGCTAGCGCAGATGGAGCAGATTGATGGCTTCGTGGATGCGCGTCGGGGCAACGCCGCCGCCTACACGCGCCGGTTGGCCACGATTCCCGGCATACGCACGCCTGCCGAAGCGCCGTGGGCGAGGAATGTCTATTGGATGTACGGGATCTTGGTGGATGAAGCCGCGTATGGCATGAACCGCGATCAGTTGCGCGAGGTGCTGGCCGACCACGGTGTTGAGACGCGCACCTTCTTTATCCCCATGCATTGCCAGCCGGTCTACTGGCAACAGTACAAGGGCGAACGCTACCCCGTGGCGGAGGATCTCTGCAAGCGCGGTTTCTACCTGCCCTCGGCGTCGTCGCTGACCGAGGGCGAGATTGAGTACATCGCGGATGTGATCCGCGACGCCTGCCCGGCGCTGCGCTGAAGTGATGCCGGAACGAAACCTGCAGACTATCCTGGCGCGGTTGGCGAACAACGGCACGGGCGCCGTTCAGGTTTTGCTTTAGATGTCGGAGTGGGCTTCTCTCCCGCGACGCAATTGCTCCACGCGGTTGCGGGTGTGGGAACGCACACACTGTGAGCGAACGGCGCAGTAGGTCACCGGCCCTAATCCGCACGCAGGTGAGCGAAGGGTCGGCAAGAGTTGAGCTTTCAATGCGCAGCGGCGCCTGACAATGTCAGGCGCCGCTTGCATGTACAGGTTGGATCAGGAAGTGGCAATCACTGGCAGGAAGATCGGCTTCTCAGGTTTCAGTACGTTCCGGGGCACGATCACGTCCATCGTCACGCCCCCCAGCAGCGCACTGCCCACGTAGCCTTCGACTGCGACGCGGGGGATCGTTCCCTGGACGGCCGGGCCGCCCGGCGTAATGCGGACCTCGACGGCGACCTGCGCGCCCGCCGCCAGCGTTACGCTAACGGGCGAGACCGCCACCATCCAGTCGGAAGGCAGGTCCACGGGGCGCACGCGCAAGTCGATTGTCGCCGTCTGGCCCGTGGGGTTGCCGATCTGGATCGTGTTGACGACCTCGTAGACGCGGGCGAGGTTGTTCGTGGGCGGCATCTCGGGTGGCGGGGCCACCGCGGTGACCGCAGCCGGCAGGCTGGCGCTGCCCGGGCTGCCGCTGATCGTAAGACCGAAGGTGGGCGGATAGAGGATTGCCGCGCCGACTTGGCGGTAAAGGGCGGCCAGGTTGGTGAGGAACCCGCTGAAGCTGCCCGCCTGCTCGTCCGGATCAGCCGCGATATGCTGCAGTCGGACCTCCTCGATTTCGGCGTCGGTCATGCCGACGGCATGGGCGGCGGCGATCTCCTCCTGCGTGAAACCGGTGGCAACGAGGCGCGCCTGATACGCGCGCAGGTTGTCCGCCGTCAACATGGCGTCGGCGATGCCAGCAGTCTGGCGCGCTGCGCGATAGGCATCGAGCGCGTCGGCTGCCTCGAGGATTCGCTTGGCCATCTCCTGTTTTTGCATGTTCAGAGCATTGATCTGGGCCGAGGCCCATTGGAGGTCGCCGGCCGCCGCGGCGCCACCGTAGCGGTCATAGGAGATGATCGCGGCGCTGCCATGCGCATTCACCCAGGCAAGTTGCGTGCGCAGGTCATTGAGCGCGGCCGCCATCTGTGGCGAGACCCCGTTGCCTGCCGGCACAGGTGGCAGGGTGACAGGCTCCGCTACGGCGATGATAGTGTAGTCCTGGCGCGGCGGGTCGAAACCCAACGCCCGCGAGATGCGCGCCGTCATCGTCAGTTGCCATTCGGTCAGGATCGTCGCGCCCACGCCGGGAATGAACCCTTCGCCCGTCCCGTTGCCCAAACCACCGACATACGTGCCGGCTGTGCTCGCCTTGTTCAGAATCTCCTTGTCGGAATAGCCGCCGGGTGTGGCGCCGTAGACGTTAAGGTTGCGCTGCGCGGTCTGCCTGCCCTGCACCGCCGCCGCCTCGGCCGTTCCCACCCCCTGCCAGTTGTACTCGAAGCGCATGCAGTAGTGCCCGGAGATGGGTGGCGTCCAATTGACGGAGATGACGCCGACACTGTTGGCCGGAATCACACGGTTCTCCACCGAGCCCACGGGCGGGAAGGCAAGCCCGATGCCCGACTGGGCAATACCGAAATCCCCGTTGACCGAGATCGGGAAGTCGTTGGGGTTGACCACGCGCGCAACGATGACGGTGGGAACGCCCTTGACGATGGGCTCGGGGTAAAACTCAAGCCCGCTGTTCATGTAGGGGGCGGCCGCATTCGGCATCAACTCGCCTGGGTTGAACGCCGTGAAGGTCACAACCGCCAGGCCGGAGCGGGCGCGGATGATGCAAGGGTTCGTCTCCTGGACCGACGCCGTGAGCTGTGCCTCGCCCGGGAGGTCGGAGGCAATGCGGGCGCGCGCCTGCCCCTGCGCATCGGTCAGGCTGCCGGTGATGACGCTGCCGAGCGTGGTCCGCAATGATACCTGGTGGCCCGCAACTGGGTTCCCCTCGCCGTCGCGCAGGGTGATGGTCACCTCGCCGCGCGTGACGCCGTCGGCGGGGATGAACCAGCGCAGCGGCGTCACGCTCAGGCTGTTTGACCGGGACGGCGCCACCGGGCTTACTGGGGCATTGGCCGCGTTCAAGACGGGGCGGTACTCGACGTTGAGGCTGACACGGCTGCCCGTGCCTCCCGCATTGCACTCCTCGTGGTCCTTGACGATGGGGCCGGTGGCGGCGCCCCACCAGTTGTTGGCGGCCAGCAGCGGGGCATTTTGTAGATAGTTGAACACACCATAGGCCTGGTTGTCGACGATCTGGCTGGACTCGATCATCGAAGCGCCTGCACCCGCGTCGAACCTGATGCCGTCGAGGGCGCTGTTGCGGATGATGCTGTGAGAAACAGTAACAGTGGCGTAGGAGAGATAGAGGTTGGCGTACGCGCCGACGCCTCCGCCGTACTCGATCGTCACGTAGTCCAGGGCCGAGCCCTGGTTGAGATGCGCGTTCGACCCCTGGATGTTGATGTTCTCCCACCAGCCCTTCTGCGCCGTCGTGCCCGTGAAGAGGATGCGGGCGCCTTCCCGGCCAATGGCTGTCAGCCTGCCTTGAACGCGCAGCCCGGCGGACTGCATGAAACGCACCTCGACCCCAGCCTCGATCGCCAGAGATGCGCCCGCAGCGACGACCACATCGTTGAGGATGATGTACGGCAGCCCCACATTCTCCCAAAGATGGTCGCCCGCCATCGTACCGCCGCCCAGGGCAATCGCGTTGTTGACATTCCCGGTGGCTGTCACATTCGAGAGGAGAGGGTTCATCGACGCGTCGTGGAAGCGGATGGCGTAGTGGTCGGCCGCCGTGCCGTTGTTCGCAACGGTTGTATGCGAAAGACGCATTACGCCTCCGCCGTATGTATAGAGGCCGTCCCGTGCGCTCTCACTGATGCTGCTGTGAGAGACAGAGACAGTGGCGTAGGAGAGATAGAGGTTGGCGTAGTAGCCGCCGCCGTACTCGATCGTCACGTAGTCCAGAACCGAGCCCGTGTTGGGTGCGACGTTGGTGCCCTGGATGCTGATGTTCTCCCACCAGCCCTTCTGCGGTGTCGTGCCCGTAAAGAGAATGGGCTTCTCGGCTGTTCCGACGGCAGTGAGCGTGCCGAGGACACTCAGTCCGACATACTGCGCGAAGCGCACCTGCACGCCCGGCTCAATCGTCAGGGATGCGCCCGCAGCGACGACCACATCGTTGAGGATGACGTATGGCAAGCCCACATTCTCCCAAAGATGAACGCCCGCCATCGTACCGCCGCCCAGGGCAATCGCGTTGTTGACATTCCCGGTGGC
>CAYJNV010000068.1:12542-17633 GCA_964370975.1 uncultured Caldilineaceae bacterium
CGTCGTGGAAGCGGATGGCGTAGTGGTCGGCCGCCGTGCCGTTGTTCGCAACGGTCGTATGCGAAAGATGTGCTACGCCTCCGCTGTATGCGTAGAGGCCGTCTCGTGCGCTGTTGCGGATGGTGCTGTGAGAGACAGTTACGGTGGCGTAGGAGAGATAGAGGTTGGCGTAGTAGCTGACGCCGCCGCCGTACTCGATGGTGACATAGTCAAAGACGGAGCCTGTGTTGGGTGCGGCGAGGGTGCCTTCGACGCTGATGTTGTCCCACCAGCCTTTCTGCGCCGTCGTGCCCGTAAAGAGAATGGGCTTCTCGGCTGTTCCGACGGCAGTGAGCGTGCCGAGAACACGCAGCCCGGCATTCTGCGCGAAGCGCACCTGCACGCCCGGCTCGATCGTCAACCCGACGCCTGGGCTGACATTGATGTTAATGGCGACTTCATAGGGGCTGGCCGCGAGCGTCCAGGTCGTATTCGTGATGATATCCAGCGTGATGGGTGTCGCGATTGCCTGCGGCTCAATCGCCGGGCTTTCCTGCGCGTGACTGCGCGCGCCAGAGATGAACATGAGGGTCAGAGCGAGCAGGAGCGCTCCGGCACGGCCTGCACGTTGGAAGTTCGAGTGTACGAATCGCGGGTGCGGGGTCACTAGGGTTTCACACTCCTTGCCAACAGAAAGAAGAGATCGCGGAAGCGGGGCGGGTCGTGGACAGACAATGGCTTGAGGACAAGAGGGGCGGACTGGGTGCGATACTATAGACCTTCGGTCCGGAAAAAACAACTGCCAAAATAACGTTCAACTCCATCGATCCATTTCTTATAATCGAACCTAACTGAACACGAGTCCCATGCGCATACGATGCCGTGCGTTCTTTTGACATTCGACCCACGCTGCACTATCCTGTGTTTGTGATGCATTGCACAGTGAGTTCGTCAGCCCTCGCCGGCGCTTCGCCGCTGAGGACAATGTCCGCCGGAAGCGGACTGCACAGGCCACAGCACCCCGGGTGATCGACGCCCGGCCCGCGCGCGCTGGCTCCTGAGCCCTCGCTTCCACGCCATCCCGGATATGCCGGGTGGCGTTTTTTATTGCTTACGTAGCGTGCGCCATATGCGCAATCGCCCTTGTCCGGCTTCATCCCCATACCTCACCTGGCCCGAAAGGAAGACCCTCATGACCACCACACCAGCCACCAAACCCACTGTGAAGAAATGCGTGCTCGCCTACTCGGGCGGGCTGGACACAAGCATCATCGTTCCCTGGCTAAAGCAGAACTACAAGTGCGAAGTCATCTGCTTCTGCGCCAACCTGGGGCAGGATGACGAGTTGCCCGGCCTCGAGGAGAAGGCGCTGGCATCGGGCGCGATCAAATGCTATGTAGAGGATTTGCGTCTCGAGTTCCTCACCGACTTCGTCTTCCCCACCATGCAGGCGGGCGCGATGTACGAGCGCGACTACCTCCTGGGCACATCCTTTGCGCGGCCGCTGATTGCCAAGCGCCTTGTGGAAGTGGCGGAGCTTGAGGGCGCCGACGCAGTCGCCCACGGCGCCACGGGCAAGGGCAACGACCAGGTGCGTTTTGAACTCACTGTGATGGCGCTCAACCCCAAGCTGCGCATCATCGCACCCTGGCGCGAATGGAACATCCGCGGCCGCAAGGACGCGATTGACTATGCCGTCGAGCACAATGTCCCCGTCAAGGCGACCATGGAGCGCATCTACAGCCAGGACCGCAACCTGTGGCACCTGAGCAACGAGGGCGGCCCGCTGGAGGACCCGTGGAACGAGCCCCCCGCCGACATGTTCGAGTGGACCACCGCCCCCGAGAAGGCCCCCAATGAGCCCGAGTATGTGGAAATCTACTTCCGCAAGGGCGTCCCCGAGCGTGTAAATGGCGTGGCGCATGGCCCTGTGGGCATTGTGCAGGCGCTGAATGCGCTGGGCGCCAAACACGGCATCGGCCGCGTGGACATTGTGGAGAATCGCCTAGTGGGAATGAAGAGCCGCGGTGTGTACGAGACACCGGGCGGCACGCTCCTCTACAAGGCGCACGCCGCGCTCGAGCAGCTGTGCCTCGACCGCGAGACGCTGCACTTCAAGCAGCAGGTGGGGCTGCGCTTCGCCCAGCTTGTCTACAACGGCCAGTGGTTCACGCCCCTGCGCGAGGCGCTCATGGCCTTCGTCAGCACCACCGAGCAGAACATCACCGGCACGGTGCGCCTCAAGCTTTACAAAGGCAACGTGATTTTGGCCGGACGCAAGAGCCCGCACAGCCTCTACCGTGAAGATTACGTGACCTTCGATGAGGACAACGTCTACAACCAGGCCGACGCCGAGGGTTTCATCAAGCTCTTCGGTCTGCCGCTCAAGGTGAGCGCAATGCTCAAGATGCAGGGGCTGGGCGTAAGCGAGTACGACGAGATCGACTACGACGACTTCAAGAGAGATTAAGCACTATAGAATATTCACTACGATAAATAGCGACTTGAAGGATAGTTGCAGGAGCGACGGGAAGCGCCCGATCGTCCACGCTGCTGCGTCTCTGGTCAGTCTGCGGGATCCATGTAAGGCCTTGTTTCTAAAGTCATAAAGGCGCGAAAACAGCATTTCAACGCAAAGGTGGAGAGGCAGCAAAGGAACGCAAAGAACAGCAACATCCTGACGACTTATGCAGAGAAGTTGCATTTGCTTTGCGTTTCTTTGCTGCCTCTGGGCCTTTGCGTTGAGATGGTGATGGGGCTGGTTTCATTGTGTATCAGTTTCATGAGTGAGGTGCGCTATGGAGGGTGAGGAGTATGCCGTTCCCGGCTTCGACGTGGCGGGCGAAGCGGCGGGCATCAAGAAGCATGGCGGACTCGACCTGGCGCTAATTGCCAGTCGCGTCCCTTGTACGGCGGCGGCGCTTTTTACGCAGAACCAGTTTCCAGCGGCCCCCGTACTCCACGGCCGGCAGTTGCTGGCCTTAAACACCGAGGCCATCCACGGCGTGATCATCAACAGCGGGTGCGCCAATGCCTGCACGGGCACGCCCGGCAGCGCCAACACGCGCCGCACGGCCGAAGCGGTGGAGCAGGCCATCGGCGCGGGCGACAACTCCATCTTCGTCATGAGCACCGGCGTGATTGGCGTGCAGTTGCCCATGGACAGTGTGCTGGGTGGCATTGCGCCCCTGGTGGGCGCGCTCGCGCCAGATGGCTGGCCCGCCGCCGCGCAGGCCATCATGACGACGGACACGCTGCGCAAACTGGAGACGCGCACCGTCGTCCTTGGCGCTAAGCCCTGCCACATCACCGGCATCGCCAAGGGTGCAGGGATGATTCACCCCGACATGGCCACCATGCTGGCGGTGATTGCCACCGACGCCGCGCTTGCCCCCGGCGTGCTCCAGCGCGCGCTTGAAGAGGCCACCGCATGCTCCTTCAACCGCATCAGCATTGACGGCGACACGAGCACCAATGATGGCGTCATCCTGCTTGCCAACGGCCTTTGCGGCAACCCGCCGATTGGCTCGGTAGACGATGCCGGCTACGCACCCTTTGCGGCTGCGCTTGCGGAACTCTGCACGGCGCTGGCGCAAGCCATTGTGCGCGATGGCGAGGGCGCCACCAAGTTCGTCGCGATCCACGTCAACGGCGCGATAGATGCAGTCCAGGCGCACGCCGCGGCCAACACCGTGGCCACAAGCCCTTTGGTGAAGACGGCCCTCTTCGGCGGTGACGCCAATTGGGGGCGCATCCTCGCAGCTGTGGGGCGCTCGGGTGCAAACGTGGAGCCGCTGCGCACATCTCTCTTCATCGACGGCGGCGCCGCTCATGCCCCCCGCCTGGGCGAGCTCCAACTGGTGGAGGCGGGCACGCCACTGGCCTTCAGCGAGGCCGAGTCAGCCATCCGCTTTGCGCAAGCCGAAATTGACGTGCGCATTGAGTTGGGGCTGGGCAGCGGCGCCGCCACCGTATGGACGAGCGATCTCTCCCACGACTACGTGCGTATCAATGGGGATTATCGGACGTGACGAGCAAATGGTAATTGGTAATTGGTAACTGGTAACGTGCGTTATGCAAGTTACAAATTACCAATTCACCAATTACAAATTACCAGTGAGCAGGTGCGAAATTCGCTTTCCTTGGGAGATCTCATGAAACAGTGGCGCTGGAGGGCCGTGTGGAAAGAAATTCGCCGCCTCTTCTTGCTGTTGCTGGGCGTTGTGATTGCCGCGCTGGGCTTCAGCCTCTTTCAGGTGCCCTACAATCTGGCGGCGGGCGGCGTCACCGGAATCGGCATCATCGTGGCCCACTTCACGGGCTTTTCGGCGTCGCTCTTCTACTTCATTGCCAACGTGCCGTTGCTCATCATGGGCTGGTTTATGCTGGGGGGCTGGCGTTTCCTGTACCGCACGGTCATTGCCGTGGTCGCCTTCACGCTGGCCACAGAGTATGCGGCAATTGTGTTGCCCACCTACCTTGCACAGTGGCCGATCACCGACAACATGCTGCTCAGCGCCATCTACGCCGGGCTGGTGGGCGGCGTGGGCGGCGGCCTCATCTTCGGCGCGGGCGGCACGCTGGGCGGCACAGCCATCATCGGGCGCATCATCCAGGGACGCACGGGGATGCCCCTGAGCCAGATTTACCTCTTCGTAGATGGGGCGATTGTAGTGACGGCGGGGCTGGTCTTCGGCTGGGAGTCGGCGCTCTATGCCTACCTTACGCTCCTGCTGAGCGGGCTGGCCACCGACTACGTGCTTGAGGGGCCAAGCCGCACGCGTACGGCCACGATTGTCACAACGCAACCGGATGTGATGATCAAGGCAATCCTGGCAGAACTGGGCCGCGGTGTGAGTTACTGGGAGGTCTACGGCGGCTATACGCACGAGGCGCGCACGGTGCTGCTCTGCACCATCTACAGGCAGCAACTGGCCGAGCTCAAGCGCATTGTAAGCGATGCCGACCCCAACGCCTTCGTCACGATTGGCATGACGCAGCAGGCGATGGGGGAGGGATTCATCGACATCCGGCGCTCCGTCGGGTAACAAGGGACCAGCGACACAGAGGCCACAGAGGGAACAGAGAAACACAGAGAAAAACAGAGAACAG
>CAYJNV010000069.1:0-17619 GCA_964370975.1 uncultured Caldilineaceae bacterium
TTTGCGCGGAGGACGCGCAGATAATGGTATTGGCGAGGGCGGCGGGCAGCGGCGCTTCGACCCCAACTTCACGTGGCGGCGCTGCGTCGGCCGAGTCCGCGTACAGGCGCGATGCGTAGTAGCTGGATGCATCGTGGTTTATGCGGTTGCCCGTGCCAAAGCTGCGCGTGCTGCTGCCTCGTTGCGCAGTCGCACCCGCTTCTGCGTTGGGCTTGGGGGGTGCGTCCTCGCTTTGGGCCATGCCCTACGCCACCCCAAAGGCATCGGCCAGGGCCTGCCGCATCACGTCAATGGGCGCGTCGTGGCCCGTCCACATCTTGAAGCCGATCGCGCCCTGGTAGACGAGCATGCCCAGGCCGTCGAGCGTCTTGGCGCCGCGCGCCGCGGCTTCGTCCAGGAAGCGTGTTTGTGGCGGGTTGGGGATGATGTCGCAGACGACCATGCTCGGCAGGATGGTGGCGTAGTCGATGTCGGGCTTGGTCGGGTCGGGGTAGAGGCCAATCGACGTGGTGTTGACGACCACGTCGGTCTCAGGCGGAATGGCGTATGTCTGCTCCCATGACACAAAGCTGGCATGGGTCGGCGTCTCGTTGTTGAGCAGGTTGACCAGCGGCAGCGCCCGTGCCGCTGTACGGTTGACAATGATCAATTCAGCGGCGCCTGCGAGCGCCAGTTCCACAGTCATCGCGCGGGCCGCGCCGCCTGCGCCCAGCACCACGAAGCGCTTGCCTGCGGGGTCCACGCCGCCATCATCGCGCAGGGCGCGCAGGAAGCCCTTGCCGTCGGTGTTTTCGCCGATCAGCCGGTCGCCCTCGCGGCGCACCGTGTTCACCGCCCCCATCAGGCGCGCATCAGGCGAGACATCGTCCAGATACTGAATGACTTCCACCTTGTGCGGCACCGTGCAGTTGACGCCGGAGAAGCCCATGGCGCGCAGGCCGGCCACGGCCGCGCCAAGATCCTTGGGCTGCACCTCCATGGTGATGTAGCGCCAATTGAGCTCCAGCGCGTGAAATGCCGCCTCCAGCATGACCACAGAGGGATTCTCAGCCACCGGCGTGCCAAAGAGACCTGTCAGATTCGGCTTGTAGTCCATGATTCCTCCTGATTGACTTTGACACAGAGGCGCGAACGCGCGTTTCATAGCTGCGTTGCGTAGCGGCGGCTTCAGCCGCCGTAGGTCCGGAACGCGTAGCGTCCTCGAGGACGGCGGCTCAAGCCGCCGCTACGAAACCCGCGCCTTTGCATCAAAGCATTTCGTTGATTGTACTCTCCATCGATGCGGTCTGCTCCGGCGTCAGGTAGCCCATCCACATCTCGGCAGCCCAGGTCTCGCCGGCGCCCACAGTCTTGATGTTGCCCTTGGCCTTCTCGGCGCTGTAGCCTTCCGGCTCGGCGGTGGCGGGGAGGACGATGCCCAGGCAGTCCTGGTCGGGCGTGCGGCTAATCCAGCGCACGCCGTGGTCCAGTTGGGCGGGTTTGTGGCGAATGTAGTCAGCAGAGCCGTCGGGGCGCACTTGCATGGCATGCGCCCAGCCAGCGGCGTCAGCGTTGTAGTCAATGTAGAAGACAATTTCGGGGTCAAAGGCCAGGCCCGGCCTGAGCACGTGGTGTTGCTCGGGGTGCGCAGCGAGTTCGTCAATAAACTCGCGGAAGCCGGGCCCCGGCTTGATGTGCGACGGGATGCTCGTGCGCACGCGCACGTGGGTCGCATCGGAGGGGGCGCTGTAGACGAGGCGGCCACCATCCACCGGCCGAAAGTTGACGTGCGCCATGTACATCAACTCCATGGGCGTCTGCTTGAGGTTCTTCACTTCCATGACCGTCGAGAAGAGCGTCTCACCCGCATAGAGCTTGACCGTGGGCGTTGCCAGATAGTTGTGCGCAAAGGCCACAGTGTGTTGATAGTGACCATGCAGGCCGATGAAGCTGCCGTGTTCGTCTTCGCCGATGACCAGCAGCGCGTCGCTGTAGGGCGCGTTGGGCAGTTCACCATGCAACGGATGCGTGTCCCCTGCAGCCGGAACGCCCATGGCCGTGATGCCGCAGTGAATCACGAGCGCACCGTAGGTGTCGAGATAAACACGCGTGGGGCGGGGCTGCTCGAACATGGACTTCATGGCCAGTTCGCGCCCGCCAAAACGGGCCGACCAGACCTGCTGCCCCTGGAAGGGAAGCAGCACCAGTTCGCCCAGGCTGTTGCTGAGCCGCAGCGCGCAAACGCCGCTCTCAAAGCGGAAGACGGCAGCGGACAATTCGCCGTGGCTTGCCAGCGCCACTTCCTTTTCGCCAAACATGACGGGCATCAGGCGAATGCTTGTGCTATTCATGATTACTCCGTGGTGTAGCGATTGGCCGCTGATGTGGAAAACCTGCCTTGCCTACTTCAGCCGGCTGCGGCGCAGCACATCCAGGTAGACGGCAATCACCACAATTGCGCCCGTTACAACCATCTGCCACTCCTGCGGCACGGAAAGAAGGCGCAAACCGTTGGTGAGCACACTGATCACAAACGCACCGATGATCGTGCCCAGAATCGAACCTTCACCGCCGCTCAGTGACGTACCGCCAATCACAACGGCGGCGATCGCGTCCAGTTCATAACCCGCACCCAGCGAAGGTTGCGCCGAGTTGAGGCGCGATGCCATGAGTACACCGCCCAGCCCTGCGAACATGCCCGAGAGCATGTAGACCAGCGTCTTCCAGTTGTTGACCTTGACGCCCGACAGGCGCGTGGCTTCTTCGTTACTGCCAATCGCAAAGGTGTAGCGTCCCAGCACTGTCTTGGAAAGGATCACCCAGGCCACAAGGGCCGCGCCAAAGAGAATCAGCACGGCGTTGGGGATGGGGAAGGCAGGAATCGCCAGGCCGATCAACGAACCCATGGCGACCTTCTGGAAAAGGGGCGTATCCACAAAGTAGATCGGTCTGAGGTCGGAAATTACAAGTGCTAGCCCCTTGGCAACATAGAACATGCCCAGCGTAGCAATGAAGGGCGGAATCTTCATGCGCGAGACAATCGTGCCCGTGGTCAACCCTGCGATCGCGCCCGTGGCAATGGCGCCGAGCACACCTACCCACACAGGGAATCCCCAGTAGGTGACAAAGACGCCCGCCATGACGGCAGTCAGTGTCATCACCGTGCCCACCGAAAGGTCAATGCCCGCGGTAATGATGACAAAGGTAACGCCCAGGGCCAGCACGCCGTTGACGGCCGTGGCGAGGATGATCGCCACCAGGTTGTTGAAGGTGAGGAAGACGGGCGAGAGAATGGAATAGACGATAATAAGTACAAGCAGGCCGGCAAAGGCCAGCAGTTTGCGCGCAGCATCGGTGCGCATAATGGACGTGCGGGGTTGCGGGGCTACTGCTGTCTCTGTCGTCATAAAGGCCTCTGTCTGCACCGTAGATATGTGCGCTGCGTTGCGTCTGCTGCGTTCGTTCGTGCGCTGATCACTGCACCATGCCGGTGCTGCCGTTGCCGGACTCTGCGATTATGGGCATCTCGACTGCCATGACCACGCTACGCTGCGTGGCAAGGACCATGATCTTCTCCTGTGTCGCTTCGGCCGCGGTAAGCACACCGGTGATGCGCCCTTCACACATGACGGCGATGCGGTGGCTCATGCGCAGGATCTCGGGCAACTCCGACGAAATCATGATGATTGATTTGCCCTGATGGGCGAGTTCGTTGAGCAGCCTGTAGATTTCGCTCTTCGCGCCCACGTCAATCCCGCGCGTCGGCTCGTCGAAAATCAGAATCTCCGTGTCGGCGGAAAGCCACTTGCCGATGACCACCTTTTGTTGGTTGCCGCCCGAGAGGTTGCGCACAGTCTGCTGGAGGCTGGGCGTCTTGATTTGCAAGGCGTCTACGTATTTGCGGGCGACGACGTGTGTCTTGCCGAACTGGACGAAGCCGATTGCGTTGAGAAACTCGCGCAGCGAAGCCAGCACGACGTTGGACTCGACATCCATGCCCAGCGCCAGCCCGTAGCGCTTGCGGTCCTCGGAGAGGTAACCAATGCCGTGGCGCACCGCGTCGCTGGGTGAGTGGATGCGCACCTTCTCGCCTTTGACGATAATTTCGCCGCTTTCCACGGGATCGGCACCGAAGATGGCGCGCGCCACTTCCGTGCGCCCTGCCCCCATGAGGCCGGCAAAGCCGAGAATCTCGCCGCGCCGCAGCGTGAAATTGACATCCTGGATGCTCTTGCCGCGGTTGAGGTTGCGCACCTCGAGGACGAAGGGGTTTGATTCCTCGTCGGGGGCGATTTCGGGCGACGATTCGTAGATTGTGCGCCCCACCATCATGCTGATGATGCGATCAATCGTGGCTTCGGCCGTGGCTACCGTGTCGATGTAGCGGCCGTCGCGCATGACGGTGATGCGGTTGGAGATGCGCTGGAGTTCTTCCAGGCGGTGCGAAATGTAAACGACGCCCACGCCCGTCGCCTGCAACTGGCGAATGAGGCGAAAGAGTTCGTCAATCTCTGCCTCGGTGAGGGCGGCGGTGGGCTCATCCATGATGAGCACCCTGGAATCAAACGAGAGCGCCTTGGCGATCTCGACCATCTGCTGCTTGGCCACGCTGAGGTCGCCTACCTTTGCGCGCGGGTCCAAGACGAGGTGCATACGGTCAAAGAGCGCCTGCGTGTCGGCATTGAGTTTCTTTTCGTCGAGCCAGAAGCCCGCGCCTTTGCGCGGCTCGCGGCCGATAAATACGTTCTGCGCCACCGTGAGGTGGGCCATGAGATTCAGTTCCTGATGGATCATGCTAATCCCCAGGGCTTGTGCGGCGCGCGGGTCATGAATTTCGGTTTCGCGCCCGTTCACAAGAATGCGGCCCGCATCCTTGGCATAGATGCCGGCCAACACCTTCATCAGTGTGGACTTGCCCGCGCCGTTTTCGCCGACAAGTGCGTGCACTTCGCCGGAAAGCAGCTCGAAACGACATTCATCCAGCGCATGGACACCAGGGAAGGACTTGTCAATCCCTTCCATTTTCACAATGACTTCGTTCATGGAATTGCCTCTGTCGGGATGACGAAGCCGCATATGCGGAGCAGCGAGCGGCCCGGGGCGTGGGGCCAGTGGTTTGCAGCCGGCACTGGTGGCGGGCGCCGCGACTGCCGCGCCGCCCCCAACCTGCTTAGCATCTACCCGCGTGTAGCGCAGGTGACCGGTCAATCATACAGCAGCGGCTGCATTTCCGGATCGTCAATGTTGGTTGCATCGTACCACTTGAAGCCGGTGTCAATGACCAGGGGCAGTTCTTCGCCAGCGATGGCCTTGACGGCGGACTCAACGCACTTGAAACCAATGTTGACCGGGTCCTGGCTCACAGCGCCTGCCTGCAGGCCGGAGCGGATGGCTGCCTTCTGCGGTGCGCCGGCGTCGTAGCCGATGACCGTGAGCTGGCCGGACATGTTGAGTTCGCCCACCGCATTGATGACGCCGATGATCGAGCCTTCATTGGCGCCGAAGAAGCCCTTGAGGTCCGGGTAGGCCTGGATGATGGCCTTGGCAATGTCCGTCGACTTGAGCTGGTCGCCGGCGCCGTACTGGACGTCCACAACCTCAATGTCGGGATACTTCTCGGCCATCTGCTTGGTGAAGCCTTCCACGCGGTCGATGCCCGTGCGGCTGGTCTGGTCATGAGCGATAACGGCCACCTGGCCGCTGCCGCCAATCAGTTCGGCCATCTTGTCGGCGGCAAGCGCCGCGGCGGCCACGTTGTCCGTGGTCACTGTGGTCACAGGCACGTCGCTGTCAACACCCGAGTCGAATCCGACGACCGGAATGCCTTCGGCCTTGGCGCGATCCAGCAGGGGAATCATGGCCTTGCTGTCGAGGGCGGCCAGGCAGATGGCGGCGGGCTTCTTGTCGAGCGCCGTCTGGAACATCTCCAACTGCTTGTCAACCTGCGACTCGCTCTCGGGGCCTTCGAAGGTGATGTCGACGTTGAACTCAGCGGCGGCATTCTCCGAACCCAACTTCACGGCCTGCCAGAACTGGTGCTGGAAACCCTTCGAAATAATCGGAATGTAGGGCTTGGCGGCGGCATCGGCCGGAGCAGCTTCTTCGGCCGGGGCGGCGGTGGCATCTGCCGGAGCGGCTTCTACGGCCGGAGCGGCTTCTTCCGCCGGGGCGGCGGGTGCTGCCGGAGCGGCGGCGGGCGCTGCACAACCAGCCAGCATGGCTGCAACAACCAGCAGGCTAAGCAAGCTGAGCAGCAGTGTCTTTGACTTCATAGTCTATCTCCTTTGCGACATTGGTTTAGGAAACGGCACGCAAGATAACCAAGACAATATAGGAAACGCTTGATGGTGCAGCCGGTCGAAAGCGTTTGACCACGTGGGGAGCGCGCATGTGCGGCGATGCCGCACGCGACGCGCAGACAAAATGCAGATATGGAGCCATCGGGATGTGAAGCCAGTACATCGACGGTGGTCATTACACGGGAACCACCTGCAAATTGCGAGTTTTGAACGGGACCAATCTTACATCAGACGCAAAACGAGGGCAACTTGCGCGCAATCGCTGGGCGAGAAGGTGCATGGGCCGGCACATTGTTGCGTCAGGTGCGCAAAGGCTCAACGCGCACATGCACCGCCAGCGCGCGCACCTCGGCGCGCGTTCCAAAGTCCGTGCCGGCACACATCGCAGCCGCCGTGCCGCAGGCCGCGCCCCAGCGCGCCATCTCGAGCAACGGCAACTCTTGCGCCAACGCCCACAGGATGCCGGCGACTGTGGCGTCCCCCGCACCCACTGTGTTGCGTGCCTGCACCATGGGCGGCTGCGCATGTACGCACATCGCGCCTTGCCCAAGCACCAGCCCCTCCGCCCCCAGGCTGATCGCGACCACTTCCACGCCCGTTCCGCACAGTTGCACGGCGGCGCGTGCTGCCTCGCCGGGCGTGCTGATTTCGACGCCAAGCACTTCGCCCGCCTCCAGTGCGTTGGGCTTGATAAGGAAGGGGGCTGCGGCCAGCCCCTGACGGAGCGCCTCACCGCTTGCGTCGAGGACGGGCCGCGCACCGGCAGCGCGCAGCAGCCGTACGAGGCGCGCATAGAAGTCGTTCTCCAGGCCGCGCGGCAGGCTCCCAGCCAGCACCCAGAGATCGCCTGGTCGCGCATCTCTCTCCACGGCGGCAAAGAGCAGGGCGCTCTCGGCTTCGGAGACGCGCGGCCCCGGCTCGTTGACCTTGAGATGGCGACTGCCCTGGGCGTCGGTGACCACGTAGCAGGTGCGCGTTGCATCGGTTATGGGCACGGGCTGCACCGCGACGCCGGCGGCCTCCATCAGCGCAGCCAACTGCAAGCCTGTGTCACCGCCGAGAAACGCCAGCGGTGTGCAAGCCATGCCCAGCGCCGCGAGCGCGCGCGCCACGTTGAAACCCTTGCCGCCGGGATCCACGCGCGATTCGGTCGCACGCAGCACCTCGTCCAGGCGCACGGCAGGGACGGTGAGCGTGCGGTCCAGGCTGGGGTTGGGCGTGAGCGTGAGGATGCGTGGGGGCATGGAGTGGCTGGTTCGTATGGGCAAAGTGGCAGCCGGCGGACCGGCGAACTGGCGGACTGGTGGACTGGTGGACTGGTGGACTGGTGGGCTGGGTGACCTGTCTACTTGTTTATTGGTCGTGGCGGGCGCGCGATATCGCAGGCATGTGCATCACCCAGTCCACCAGTCCACCAGCCCGCCAGACTTCACGTGCCTAGTTCGTGCATTAAGTCCCGGTTCGCCTGGTAGGCGCGTTGATACAAGGCAAAGAGTTCAGCGTAGCGCTGGTGGCGCGCCGGGTCGGGTTGCTGGTGATCACCCAGGCGCGCCCACGTGCGCGCGGCTGTGGCGGCGCTTAACAAGTCTGCGCCGTCGCCGGCGAGCAGCGCCGCGCCAAGCGCCGACTGCTCGGTCACCAGCAGGTGGCGCACGGCCACGCCAAAGACATCGGCCACAATCTGCCGCCATAGTTCACTGCGCGCGCCGCCGCCCGCCAGCACGACCTGGCGCGGCGGCCCTTCGCCCGCTGAAGCCACCTCCATCAGCACCCGGTAGGCGTCATAGCAGGCAAAGGTCGCGCCCTCAATCACTGCGCGCACCAGGTGCGCCTGACCGTGAGCGGCCGTGAGGCCCAGAAACGCGGCGCGTGCCGCCGGGTCGAGCAAGGGCGTGCGCTCGCCTACCAGGTAGGGGAGAAAGAGCAGACCACCCGCGCCGGGCGGGGCGTCGGCGGCCAGTGCGGTCATTTGCGCATAGGCATTTTCGCCCTGCCAGCCGAGTACGTTTGTGCGCAGCCAGCGCAGCGCCATCCCCACATTGAGGGTCGCGCCCATTTGGTACCACGCGGCGCATTCGCGTTGCGGCTCAAATGCGGCGCAGAAGGTGTGCAAGCGGCCGCGCGCGTCCACTGCGGGCTGCGCGGCGGGACGCACCAACTGGCCGCCCGTGCTCAGGTTTACAACCAGCGTATCGCCGCCGATGGCGCCTGCGCCCAGCAGACCGCACGCCGTATCCGCCGAGCCGACAACAACCGGTGTGCCGGCGCGCAGGCCCAGCGCCTCGGCGGCAGCGGGCAGCAAGCCAGCCGCAATCTCCGTCGCGGGGTGGACGGGTGGCAGTTGGCTGCGCGTGATTCCTACGGCGTCGAGCAGCACCGGCGACCAGTCGCGCGTCTGCACGTCCAGCAGCAGCGTACCCGAGCCGTCGCCCGCGTCGGTAGCGACCGTGCCCGTCAATTGCAGCCGCAGCCAATCCTTGGGCGCCAGCACGAGGCCAATGCGCGCAAAGAGGGCCGGACGCTCCGTGCGCAACCATAGCAGCGTTGCCGCCTGAAAGCCTGTGGCGACAGGGCTGCCCGTGATTGCATGCAACTGCGGCGCGCCGATTTCCAGCGTCAGGGCGCGCACCTGGGCGGCGCTGCGCTGGTCCGGCCAGATGATGGCGTTGCCCAACAGAGCGCCTTCATAGTCAAGCAGAACCGTGCCGTGCATTTGCCCGGAGAGGCCAATGGCGGCCACGTCAGCGGCGCGGCCCAAGGTGGCGGCGCGTACGGCAAGCTGCACTGCAGCCCACCACGCCGCTGGATCCTGCTCGGCGAAACCCGGTTGCGGGTTGTACACGGGGTACTCGGCGCTGCCGCTGCCAACGACATCGCCGGCCAGCGTAACGCAGAGCACCTTGACGGACGAGGTGCCGAGATCGATCCCCAGCAGCAGCGGGGCGCTCACGCGGGGGTCCTGTCGTTGGGGCCGGCCCATATGGGGCCGCGTGCCTGCCAGCCTTCGAGGTCCAGCGTGGGTGCGTTGCGCTGCCAACCGGCGGCAATGCGTGCCAGCACCTGCGCCCAGGGCGTAATGCCCGAACTGGCGTCGGGCGCTTCCACGCTGTGCGCGCCCACGGCCACGGCGCCGGTCAGCGCATCCTCCGGTGCGAGGCCATGCAGCAGCGACGTGAGGAAGCCCGCAATCGTGCTGTCGCCCGAGCCGGTGGTGCCGCCCACATGCACCTGAAAGCAGGTGGAGAGCAGCTCGCGCCCGGCCCACGCCTGGACATCAAGCGGGTGTGCTCGCCCGGCTGCGGCCAGGCGCGCGCTGTCGCTTGTGGTGCGCAAGTAGAGCCCCTGGTCGCCCAGTTTGAGAAGCACGATAGGTGCACCGAAGTCGAGCAGACGCTGCGCCGTTTGCGAGAGGAGTGCGCCGTCAACAGGTGCGACGCCTGCGCGCAGGGCGTTGGAGCGGGGCCTGTCAAGCATGTATACGATTTCGTCAATTGAGGGCGAAAAGAGATCAACCGAGGGGAGCGCGCCAGCGATCACCGGCAGCCAGTCGACGCGCCCGGCCTCCGAAAGCGGGTCGGGATAGGACATGTCGAGCGAGACGGTGACACCGGTGGCGCGCACCCGCTTGAGCATGACGGCAAGTTCGCGGCCACCATCAAGATACATGCGGCGCATGATTGGCGGGTAGCCAAAATGGAAGATGCGTGCGCCCGCGACTACGTCGAGGCGCACATCGTCGGCGCCGTAGGTATTATTCGGCCCGGGCGAGTGCAGGAAGACGCGGTCTACGCCGGGGGGGTTGATGACGATTGTGTAGGAAGAGGGCTCAGCGGGCGCGCGGATCATCCCCGCGGTGAGTGAGGGGTCACGCCCATTCAGCATGTCAATCAGTGCTTGGCCGAAGAGGTCACCGCCTACCTTGCCCATGAGACGCACCGGCACGCCCAGTTGGTAGAGCGCCAGCCCCGTGTTGGAGACCGAACCGCCCGTGGCGGCAATGCAGGGCCCCGTCTGCGTCAGCTTGCCGGGGATGAGGATATCGCTCAGGGGGCGTTCGGGTCCCTCAAACGTGGGGATGATGTCGACACAAACGTGACCTGCGGCCACAACGTCATAGGTGCTGGGGATGGGATTAGGCATGGAGAGAGGTTCACATAATTGACAATCGATAATTGGTAACTGGAAATTGGTAATTGGTGCGCTGGCGTGACAGTCGTGATACGGAATTTCTGATTGCGTTCTCTTTGCGCCTTTGCGCCTTTGCGTCGCATTTCAGCTTTAAATAAGCGCGGCATTGGCGTGGTGCAGCGGGCGCGTGGCCGCATAGATGCCCTGGTAAACATTGCGGAAGATGGCGTCGTAGCGCTCGGCCATGGCCGGGTCGGGATCAATGTGTGTACGTGTGAAGTGCAGCGCGGCGGAGGCTGCGGCCGCATTGGGATAGATGCCAGCGCCCAGCCCACCCAGCAGTGCTGCACCTGTGGCCACTTCTTCCTCGATGTTTGCGAGGATCAATGACTGGTTGAGGATGGCTGCCTTGATCTCCACAAAGAGGCGGTTGCGGCAAACGCCACCAATGACAAAGATCTCGCTGGGGCGCGCGTAGCCGGCATACTGCAGCAGCGGCTCCAGCGCGTTGCGCGTCTCAAAGGTGAGCCCTTCGAGAATCGCGCGGAACATCATGCCGCGTGTCACATCGGTGCTCAGCCCAATAAAGACGCCGCGTGCGCGCGGGTCGTTGGAGGGTGAATGGGGCAGGCGCATTTGCGGCACGAAGCGGACGCCCAGGCTGCCCACGGGCGCGGCGGCGGCCTCGGCCGTCAGCGTGGCGTAATCGACGCCGCCCGCGATCTGGCGGAACCAGTCGATGCAGATGCCGGCGGTGCGGTAGGCGCCCATGCCGTAGTAGCCATCCACCACATGTGCGCCCTGCTCGTAGCCCTGTTCTGCCACATGCTCACCGGCGAGGGGCTTGTCAATGGTTAGCACGAGCGCTTCGGCCGTGCCGATTGAGTCGAGCAGCATGCCCGGGGTGGCGGAGCCGACGGCCAGCGCGCCACAGAGATGATCGTGGCCGCCAACGGCGACGAGCGCCTGGGTGGGGAGCCCCGTTTCGGCCGCGGCTGCGGGCGAGACGTTGGCGAGCGGCGTGCCCCCCTGCGCAAGCGGCGCAAAGAGGTTAGGATCAATGCCGGCATCGCGAATGAGATCGACCGCCCATTGACGGTTCGCGAGGTCCATCGCCATGGTGCGCGAGGCAACCGAGTAGTCGGTCGCAGCCTCGCCGCAAAGCTTCCATGTGATGTAGTCGGCCACATGCAGCCAGCGCACGGCGCGCGCGAATTGCTCGGGCGCATTCTCCTGGATCCAGGCCAGTTTGCAGAGGCTGAAGATCGCCTGGGGCGCGAGGCCGGTGGTGGCGTAGACGCGTTCTGTGCCAAGCTGCGCTGCCAGGCGCGCGCCCTGCGCTTCGCTGCGCGAGTCGTACCAGGCAATCATCTCGTAGAGGGGCGTGCCCTGTGCGTCGAGCAATACACCGGTTTCGCCCACGCTGGCCACCCCGACGGAGGCGATGCGCGCGGGCTGGTCCACCTGGGCTGTGGCGGCGCGCAGCACGGCGGCGGTGGTCTGCCAAAGCTCGGAGGGGTCATAATATGCCCAGCCGGGGCGTGGGAAATGAGTGGGCGTCTTTTGCGCAGCGCGCGCCACAATCCGGCCGTCGGCCTCAAAGACCACGGCCTTGATATTGGTCGAGCCGATGTCCAGCCCGACGAGCAGGGGGTCGATGGTCACGATTTGGTCTTTCCAGGAAGTTGACGGGGTTTGGGCAAAAAGGGAAGAAACGACAGGCTACACATAGAGTACGGCAGAAAGCGCAGGGATCAAAACAGAAGCGCATGGCAATCCCTGCCGATTCTGCCGTACTCACAATCAATCACCGGTGCTGCGCCGGCTGCTAACCCTTGACTGCGCCCAGCGTGAGGCCGCGTACGATGTAGCGCTGGGCCAGCAGCGCCAAAATCGTTGGCGGCAGCATTGTCATCAAGACGCGCACGCCGACTTCGTGGAACTGCACGCCGCGCGTGTGCTGTGCGCCGGCGATAATCACAGGCATGGGAATCGCGTTCTTCGAGGTGAGCGTAAGCGCAAAGAGGAATTCGTTCCACGAGAAAGCCATGCAGATGATCCAGACAGAGACAAGCCCTGGCACCACGAGCGGCAGCGCCACGCGTGTGAAGGCCTGCCAGCGATTCGCGCCATCCACAAACGCGGCCTCTTCCATTTCGGGCGGCAGTTCGCGGAACATTTGGCTCAGAATGATCACAGGGAAGGGCAGCACAAAGGTGGCGTTCAGCAGAATCAATGACCAGATTGTGTCCGTGGCGCCGATGCTGCTCATGATCAGGAAGAAGGGGAGCACAACCACCACTGGCGGCAGAATGCGTTGGCTGAGGAACCACATTGTGATGGAGACATTGCTGATGCGCTGAAAGCGGAAGCGCGCGAGTGCATAGGCGGCCAGCGTGCCGATGGTGACCGATACCGTTGCCGCACCCGTTGAGATGAGGGTGCTGTTGAGCAGCGCACGCCGAATTTCGCGCTGGCTCAAGTTGGAGATCCAAGTGTCGAGCGTTGGCTTGAAGGTAAGCCACGGCACCCACGTGCCAGGACGGAAGGTGTCGCTGGGGTGCTTGATCGAGTTGAGAAGGGCCCAGTAGAAGGGAAAAAGCACCCATAGCATCATAATGATGAGCAGCACCCAAATCACAATATTGAGCAGCAGCGAGTTGCGGCGTTGCAGCATGGGTCACGCCTCCTCATAGAGTGAGCGGATGCGTCCGAAGAGCAGCGAAACGATGACCGAAACGATGACGAGCAGAAGGAACCCTTGCGCCGCGGCATAGCCATGGTCAAAGAAGCGCATGCCCGTTCGATACTGGAACATACTGTATACCTCGGTGGCGCGCCCGGGCCCTCCCAGCGTCAGGCTCATGGGAATGTCAAAGACCTTGAAGGCGTCAACCAGCCGGAAGAGGAGAATGAGCCAGAGCGTCGGCATCATGAGCGGCAGCGTGATACGGCGGAACAACTGCCAGCCGTCGGCGCCGTCCACCGCAGCCGCCTCATAGAGGTCGATCGGCAATCCTTGCAGGCCCGCCAGCGAAACCAGGAAGACAAAAGGCGTCCACTGCCAGATATCCACAATGATGATAGCTACGCGTGCCCAGTATGGATTGGAGAGCCACGGAATGCTAGACCCGCCTAGTGAGCGAATCAGCACATTGATCGGGCCGTTTGTCTCGTAGAAGATTGTGATCCCGAGATACCCAAGCGCGACGGGTGTGGCAAAGAGGGGAAGGATCATGATCGCGCGCAGGAAATTGCGACCGCGCATCTCACGGTTAAGCAGCAGCGCGAGGGCAAAGCCAAGCAGCATTTCGACCGCGACTGTGGAGATGACGAAGATGAACGTCACCCAGAGGCCGTTGTGCAAATTCTCGTCGGTAAAGAGCCGTCCAAAGTTGTCGAGCCCGACGAATGCGTTGCGCCGTCCAAAACGAAAGCTGAATAGAGAACTGAAGAGCGCATAGAGAAGCGGAAAAATCGTGAGCGCCAGCACCCAGACGACGGCCGGCAGCAAGAAAGCCCAGCGGCTTCGGTCCTGCGCCCGCACCGGTATCTCGCGCACTGCAGGCGCTTCGGCGAATTCGACGGATTGAGACATCGCGGTTCACCTTGTGTAGAGGCTGGGGGGCAGTTGCCCACCCCCCAGCCGTTTGACTAGGCCAAGCCGGCTTGGTTGCGATCAGCGAAGAAGAGACTATTCCAGACCAAGCGTTGCCTTGTAGGAACTCTGCTGTACATCGCGACCGAGGCGATCGGTGATCGACTCATAGTCCGCGACAACAGCTTGCAGCGCCTCTTCGGCGGTCGCCTGTCCTGTCGCTGCCTCGGAGAGGTGCACGTCAAGCGAAGTCCAGTACTCAAAAGCGCCCGGGATGCGCAGGTAGGGGAACTGCAGCTCGTTGTTGAAGTTGTCAAAGTAGGCCTTGGTGTAGTCCTTGATGTCCGCCTCATCCCAGCCAGCCTGCAGGAAGGCATCAAGCGTCGCCGTGCCTTCCGGCTCCAGAACGTGGCTAAAGCGACCCGGGTCTACGCCATCCCAACCGCGCGCGGCATAGATGAAGGACTTCTCGGGTGTCGCCATGAGAGCCAGCAGATAGTAGGTGCACTCCGGCGCTTTGGACAGCGCGCTGATGACGCCCGACCAGGAACCGCCGGTGGTGTTGCCGACGAGGTTGGGCGTCTCTGTCGCTACCCACTCGCCCGTCTTGACATTGTAGTACTCCATCGTGCCGGGCATGGGTGCGGAGCCCGTCTTGCCCTTGACCTGGCTGCCCTCTTCCTGCGCGAGTGCGCCGAGGTCGCCCCAGGTGAAGGTCATGGCTGCCTGGCCGCGCAAGAAGTGGTCCCACGCCTCACCCAGGCTCCAGCCCATCATCGCTTCGGGGCCGAACTGGAGGAGGTCAATCAGGGTCTCCATGGCGCGCATGTGGCCCGGGCTGTCCATGAGGGGCGCCATGGTCTCCGGATCGAACCAGAAGAGATTGGGATTTTCGGGGCCAATCACAAAGGGCGCCGCAAAGGACATGAAGTGGAACATGCCCTGGCCGCCCACCTTGAGGTGCATGGTGACGCCGTCATCGGGTGCGCCGTCGCCGTTCAGGTCCTTCTGGTCAAAGTACTCGGCGGCGTCGCGGAATTCGGCCCAGGTGGTGGGCACCTTGAGGTCGGAGCCGTAGGCTTCCTTGAAGGCGGCCTGGTGGGCCGGGTCTTCAAAGAGGTCGCGGCGGTAGTACATCACCTGGCCGTCATGGTCGTTGCCGACCATCACCATCTTGTCGCCGTAGGTGAGAAGTTTCTTGGGGCCAACCAGCACATAGTCTATGTCCCATTTGGGGAACTTGCCCGAAGTGTCGTTGTAGAAGTCGGAGTAGTCGAGGACGTAGCCACCTTCGACAAGGTCACCAAGCCACCATGCGCCGGCGATCGAGGTGTCATAGGCGGCTGCGCCGCTGGTGACATCCGTCATCAATTTGGGGAAGTGTTCGCTGTCAGGCGTCTCGATGATGTCGAGCGTGGCGCCAGTTGCAGCTTCGAACTCGTCACGTACTTCGTAGAAGGGACCAGAGATGGGGCCATCGGGGCCGGCGGCATTGACGATCACCGAGACGGTCTGGCCGGTGCAAAGGCAGGCATCGCCTTCGCAGGGCTGGGCCACAATCGGCACCTGCACGTCGCTGCCAGAGGTGACGTTTGACTCGTTCTCACTCTGTACATTTTCGGCCGCTGCGCCGTCAGCAGGCGCTGCGGGTGCAGCAGCAGGCGCGGCGCAACCGACGAGCATCGAAAACACGGCTAGAACCGACAGGAACACCAAAACGCGACGATGCATAGTGGGTTACTCTCCATTCGGTTAAGAACTGGTTTGTTGAGACGCTGTTCTACGGGGAGCGAACGTACGACCGAGCTGCTCTAATTCGTGAGGCATTCTCCTTTCGCGCACACTGAAAAAGGGGAATACGGCGGGGCCCGGCTGTCATTGGCGGGCCCCGCCGCGGATCACAGGGTTAGCGCTTCAACTCCTCCAGCGCCTCTTCGGCGGATGCATCGTTGTGCACGATGAGCTTGAGCGCACGCACCATCGCCGCCGGGTTCGGATTCTGCCAGATGTTGCGCCCGAAGACAACGCCCTTGGCGCCCGCCTGCATACACTCGGAGACAACCTGTAGCGTCTCCAGTTCGGTGTCCATCTTTGTGCCGCCGGCCACGAGCACAGGCACGGGCGTGTTGGCAATCACCTCTTTGAAGCCATCAACCGAGCCGGTGTAGTAGGTCTTGACGTAGTCGGCGCCATGCTCAAAGGCAAGGCGGCAGGCGGCGGCCATGGCGCGCGGCGCCTTGGCATCGGGCACGCGCTCGGAGGGTGCGGGCAGCGCCTCAACCATTACCGGAATGTGGTTGCGCAGCGACGCATTAGCCATTTCGGCCACAATCTGCATGGTGCGCATCTCGACGGGGATGCCCATGAAGAGCATGACGACCGCTGCATCTACGCCCAGCAGTTGCGCTTCCTCCATGGTGTGGAGCAGGCTCCACTCGGTGTTGGCCAGCCAATCCTCGCGGAAGAGGCTGGGGCCGCCATCCATGCGCATCATGGTGGGAATGCGCCCAATCAGTTGGTTGCGATAGCGCTTGATAATGCCGAATGAAGTCATGATACCGTCGGCGCCGGCATCAATGACCGCTTCGATGACCTTACCGGGATCTTCCAGCCCTGCACTGTAACCCTGCGTGCGCGCATGGTCCATCGCCACGATCAGGGCGCGGCCATCAGCAGCCAATACTGTCATGTGTATGACTCGCTTTCAAATGAGAATCTGATCTGAAAATATGTCGGGCGCTATCGTCTTAAGCGAAAGCACTGCACACACTCTACCGAAATCCTGCAACAATGTCAACCCTGCGCAAAAACTCTCACGCTCAATTTCGATGCCGCGGCTTGAGGGGCAGCGCCTCCAGCTTCAATTCCTGGGCTAGAGGTATCAACTCTGGGTCTTTGTGAACGAGCACGGCATCGTTTGCGTGTGCCAATGAGGCGATTTGGGCGTCGGCGAGTGAAATACGGTGGCGAGACTTGAAGTCCGCCGCCTTCAGCCACAGCGCTTCGCTCCAATCGGTAAGGATTGACGCTGGAGTATGCTTCAGGGCAATATAGACTTCCTGGGCCAACGAGATGCCCTGTCGCCGCACGATTAGGTAGTAGATTTCCATGAGTGCAGGCCAGGGAATGAATACTTCTGCGTCGCTACGCAAGAGATCGCCGACTCGCTCGCCGCCCGGTTCTGCATCAAGCCACGCAAACAGTGCCGAAGTGTCCAATACGAATCGATCAGGCACGATCGCGCTCCTGCTTGCGTTCCTCCATCAGGGCATCATAGAGTCCCATTCCCTTTGTAGAACCCGGCAACCATTGCAACGGGTTCCTGGGTACTCGTACCAAAGTGACCGTCTTGCCATCATAAAACCACTCAAAGCGATCGCCCTCGCGAAAGTCAGCTTTCTCCCGAATCTCAGCAGGGATTGAGATCTGCCCGCGCCTAGACATTACTGTAGACATGAATCCTCCATTCTTGACTGAAAACACCTGTCGTAAATGGATTCTACATGACTTCGCGCTGAGTTTCAAGTAAAGATCGCATTTTGCATGATGTTGCCAAATAACGCACGTCTACGGCCGCACGTGCACCTTCAGCGTCTTGCCCGCCTCGAAGCGATG
>CAYJNV010000070.1:0-17351 GCA_964370975.1 uncultured Caldilineaceae bacterium
GTGCGGGGGGGGCGCGCGCCTGGGCAATGGCGGGCCTGGCGCGGGGGCTGACGGCCGCGGCGGCGCCCGCGCCGCTGGGTGCATGGCTGCTGTGGCTGGTGGCGCTGCTGGTTGTGGCCCTCACACTGCCCGAGCGGGGGCGCTTGTGGGTGGCTGCGTTGCTGCTGTTGGCTGCGCTCGCCGGCGGGTCACTGCTTGCCGTGCAGAGCGCGCCACTGCCCGGTCTGCCGTCTGATTGGCCCGCATGGCCCGACCTGACGGCACGCGCCGGTGCACTCTATGCGACCCTCTTTACACAAGGCGCACTGGGGCTGGGTGCGCTGGCCGTGGTAGGAGTGGGCGCGGCGCTGCGGCAGGGGCGGCGCGGTGCGCTCCTCCTCAGCGGGGCGGGCGCGCTGTTGGGCTGGCTCCTCCTGCTGCCCGATGGCTTGCCCCAGTGGCCGCTGCTGCTTCCCTTTTTGCTGCTCCTGGCCGCCCTGGCCGCCGATCAATTGCTGCGCGCGGCGCTTCTGGGCAGCCGCCCGCTGCTGCGCCCCCGCCCGGTAACCGCCGCGGCGCTGGCGCTTGTTCTTGTTGCGATGCTGCCCGGCCTCTGGCGCACGCTGGATGCGCCCCAGACCCAGGACAGCGGTGCGAGCGCCGACATGGCGCAGGCGATGGCGGCCTACATCACCGCCGCGCGCGTGCAGGCCGAATCCGAGTCGGGCGCGCCGCTGCTGCTCGTACCTGCGCCGCTGCTCGATGCGCCCACGCTGCGGCTGGCGGTCGCGCCCGATATCCAGGCGGGGCGCGTTCAGGAGTACAGTCTGCAGAGCGACCTGCCCTTTGCCGGCGATGCGCCGGACGGCCTCGTCTATCTGCTGGCCGTGGACGACACGGCGGCGCGCGAGGAACTCTGGCGCGTCTACCCCACGGGCGTTGCGGCGCCGGCCAACATCGACCCGTCACTGCCCGCCCTCACCACCTTCTCGGTGAGCCGGGACGACCTTGCCGCAAGTAACGGCCTGATCCAGCTGATTGCCGCGACAAGCAGCGGCAACGCGGCCAACAACGCTGACCTGAGCACAAGCGCCGGACCTCTCGACTTCGGCTGGGCTGCCTATCCGCCCGCGCCACCCCCATTTGCCGCCGAGTGGCGCGGCTCGCTGATCGTGCGCGAGCGCGGTGACTACACCTTCAGCGTCGAGTCGTCGCCCGGTGCGCTCTTTACGCTGCTGCTCGACAACCGGCTCATTCTCGACAGCTCCGCCGGCCTCACCAGCTACGGCGATGCGCTGCCTGCAGGCGCCTACGCCATCACCATGCGTTACCAAAGCAGCAGCGCGCCCGGCAATCTACGCGTGCTGTGGCAGCCGCCAGGGTTGGAGCCGGCGCCCATTCCGCTCGAGGCGCTCCACAACCCTGCCATCCCCACCGTGGGACTGGTGGGCACATACACAAGTGGCGCTCTCTGGGATGGCCCCATCCTTGCAGAGCGCAAGGACCGCGTGATCCAGGCGGATTCCACGCTGCCCGCGCCGTGGAGCGTGCACTGGACGGGACAACTGGCCACGCCGCGCGCCGGTGAGTATCTCATCGGCGCCGTGAGCGATGGCGCCATGCTGATTGAGGTGGACGGGCAAGCTGTGGTGACCCAACTGGGCGGCGAACAATCCGAGGGTGGCTATGCGCCTGCCGAAGGGACGATCTATCTGGAGGCAGGCTGGACACCCATCACCGTGCGCTATGCCACGGGCAATCAGCCCGGAGATGTGCCCGAAATCAAGCTCTACTGGCAGCCACCGGGCAGCGGCCCTGCGCCGCTCAACGTGGCCTATCTCCACCCCTCGCAAACGCCGCTTGCGCCCAGCGACGCGCCGCTGCCCGCGCTGCCCAGCGTGCTGGATGCGCGCCTGGGCGACGATTCCTTTGCCCTGAGCGGCGAGAGCGCCTACTGGCTGCCACAGACGCGCATCCCGGCACGCACTCTCCCCGCGCTCAACCTCGAACGCGTGCGGGACTTTGGCAGTTGTGGCCCCGCCGTGTCGCAACTCGACGCACCCCACGGTCTGGCCTGGGACGCTGCGCGCGAGACCCTCTACGTGGCCGATACGGGCAACCGGCGCGTGCTGGCGCTGCGTGTGGACGGCGAGGGCGTGTTCCAGCCCGAAGTTGTGCCTATGCCCGAGTTGGAGGAGCCGGTGGATGTGGCTGTCTCTCCCGACGGCATCCTCTACGTGCTGGACACCGCCGCCCCGCGCTTGATTGAGTTTGAACCCGCCGGCGGCGCGGCCATTACGCTCGCCCTGGGCGAAGGCTTCTACCGCCCGCGCGGGCTGGATGTGGATGCGGCTGGGTTGCTCTACATCGCGGACACAGGCGGTGCGCGCGTGGCTGTGGTCAAGCCGAGCGCCGACGGCGCGCCGGTCGTGGTGCAGGGGCAATTTGGCGGGCAAGGCACGCCGCTGGGCAGTGGTCAGCCCGTGGATGTGACGGTCGCGCCCCAGGCGATTTGGGCCATAGCCGCCGAAGAGGGGCGGCTGTGGCGCATGGATGGGCTCGGTTCGCTGACGGCCATTCGCCCCACGGACACCATCAACGGCCCCCACCTGGCGCACCTGGCCGATGGCCGGCTGGTCCTCAGCGACCCGGCGCGCGGCCTGGTGCTGCTGCTCAGTGCGCAGGGTCAGCCCGTGGCCGCGCTGGGCGACGCCGGCATTTTCCAGCGGCCCACGGGCGTGGCCGCCTGGCAGCGCGATGGCGAGTTGCTGCTGGCCGTCAGCGATACTGCCGCGTGCAGCGTGAGTTTGTGGCGCGGGGCGGCGCCGTAGCCCTAGCGCGGCTCCTCGGCCAGTTGCACGCTGACCTGGTTGGGTTGGCCGTCGCGCAGGTAGTCCACGGTTACGCTGTCGCCCACCTGGTAGCGGCTCTCAAGCAGCGCGTCCAGATCACCGGCGGCGGTCGTGGGTTGGCCATCCACCGCCACCAGAATGTCTCCCCCCACCAGCGCGCGCTGGTTGCCAATGATCACCTGGCGCTGCGCACCACGCAGTCCCGCCGCCGCCAGCGGGCTGTTGTCGGCCAGTTGCACCAGCAGAATGCCGCTCTCCGTGCTCAGGTTCAGCGCCTGCGCCAGGTTGGGCGAGAGTGAATAGCCTCCCAGCAGGCCCAGCCAGGGGTGACGGTAGTAGCCCAGGCTCAGCAAATCGGGCAGCACGCGTTTCAGGGTGTCCACAGGTACGGCAAAGCCCACGCCCGCGCTGGCCCCCGACGGGCTGAAAATGGCCGAGTTGATGCCAATTACGCGCCCGCTCGAATCGAGCAGCGGCCCGCCCGAATTGCCCCTGTTGATGGCGGCGTCGGTCTGGATAACGCCGGTGATGGTGCGGCCGCTGTTGTCCTGGAGCGAGCGGTTGAGCGCGCTGATGACACCAGTCGTCAGCGTGCGGTCAAATTGGCCAAAGGGGTTGCCGATGGCAATGGCCCACTGCCCCACCTTGAGGCCCGTGGAAGAGCCAAGCGTGACCGGGCGCAGCAGGCCGTCGGGTGCGTCCACCTTGAGCACGGCGAGGTCGTTGCGCGGGTCGAGCCCCACCGCCTGCGCAGAGAGGACCGTCTGATCGCTGAAACTGACGTTGATCTGCTGTGCGTTTTCCACCACGTGATAGTTGGTGAGGACGTGGCCGTTGGTGTCGAGCACGAAGCCCGAGCCGGCGCCCTCTTCGGGAACCACGCCAAACATGTTGCGCACCAGCACCTGCGTAGTGATATTGACCACTGATGGCGCAACCTGATCGTAGACACTAATGTTGCGCCGCTCGGCAAAGTCGAGGCCGGCAGCGTCGATTAGCGGAGTGAGTTCGGCCAGATTGGCGGCGGCATGGTCGGCCAGCACGGGTAGAGCCGGCGCAAGCGTGGGTAACGGCGTGGCAGTTGCGGTGGGGTCCGGTGTCGGCGTGGCGCCGGCAAGAATATCCGCAACGCCCTGCCCAACCGAGTTGCAGCCCATGAGCGCAAAGGTCACAAGCGCGCCGATTGCCAGAGCGGCGCATCGACGGGTTGTCTCTCTTCGGCCTTCATGCTTGCTCATACCTGTCTGCATTCCATTCGTGCACCGATGTTGATACAGTTGTGGAAAAGTGTCACTTAACGGGCGGATACGTGGTGGATTGTCTGCGGATTTCACGGTCAACTTTTCGGCAGCCTTGGGCATTACATGCCAGCCAAGCACACATATAGTACGTGACTTCGCGGGACCGTCCGCACCCTTGGCAGCGGGGAGAACTTCTCCCGAGACAGCGCCCTCAACTCTCCACAATCAGGTATGCGGCGGCACTACCCTATCTTGTGTGCCGCCGCTGCGCGACCCCACCATCTGCCACCCGGTAGGTGTTGCGACGCTGCTTTTCCGCATTTCCACAGGGCCTACTCCTACCACGGTAAGATTATTCTATTTAGCGAAAGGGAAGGTGAGAGAACGCGGAAAGAAACGTGAAAAACTAAGGCCGGCGCATGCCGGGGAGGTCATCGGTCATAGGGTGAGGTGGCACGGAGATGCGTTCATCGTCGCCGGCGTCTTCGGGCAGATAGACGCAGCCGGGTGCGAGATAGGGCAGCGGATCGCAAAATCCTCCCCAGCCGTCGTAACGATTCCAGGGCAGTACACGAATGGCAAAGTGGAAAATGACGCCGGCCGTTGCGCCGGCCGCACGTGCACCGGGGGCTGTGGGGTCCAACTGTGCGGCGGTGGCAAGCGCATCACCGCGGGCAACGCATTGTCCCGCTTCCACCAGCGCCTCGCCGGTGTTGGCATAGAAGGACTCGCCCCAGCGATGCTCAATCTTGATATAGTGCTCGAAGCCGCCGCGATCCACACTGATTTCGGTCACCTTTCCGGCATCCATGGCAAAGAGGCGTGCGCCTGGCGCAATGCGCACGTCAATTCCCACATGGCCCTTGAGCGGAATGCCGTTGTAGCGCCACTGGCCGTAGAATTCGGGACATGCGCCCCAGCCCTGTGTTACGGGCAATTCGTCCTCAAAGGGTGGGGTCAGGTAAATGCCTTCCGGCTCAAACAGGCCGTTCAGCAGCTTTTGCGAGGCAAATTTGAAGCTCATGTGAATTCGACAGGGCTCCCGCCCCTGACTATACTTGTTCCGTTACTGTGCAGGTGTACATCCAGCGCGTCGCGCAGTGGATGGGCTGTGCGGCCAAAGCATAGAGTATAGTCCTGGCTTTGGAGTGGTGCAAAGCCGGCGCTGGTTCAGCCGGTGCATGTTGCGATGCGAGTCGCAAGCTTCCGGCGCAAGCGGTGCGCAGGATGAGAAGCAAAGGGTGCGGGAGTTGGTCCATGCCGTTGTATGAATTTGTCTGTCGCGATTGCGGATCCCAGTTTGAGCAGATTCAGTCCTTCTCGGCCAAAGGGCATCCGCCCTGTCCGCAGTGCGGGAGTGAGCACGTGAGCCGCCTGCTGGGGCGGCCCGCGATCCACTTCAAGGGGAGTGGCTGGTATATCAATGACAGCAAGGGCTCCAGCAAACAGAGCGCCAATGGCGACTCGGCCAAGGAGGGCGTGAAGGAAAGCGCCAAGGAAGGTGCGACCGACGCCAGGCCGGCCGCCTCAAATGAAGCCACGGTGGAGAGCAAGGCCGATAACAAGGCTGACAGTAAGGCCGGCAACAAGTCTGATATCAAAACGGAGAGTAAGTCCGGCGGTGACAAAGCCGAAAGCAAGCCGGCCGCCAAGGAGTAGGTCACGCTGCAGGCGCACGCGAAGGCAACAAATGACAACCCGGTGGGAGAGGGCCGACGCTGAGCCCTGCCCGCCGGCGTTTTTTGCCACCGGCCGGGGTGTCGTCGTCGCCGGGGCCTTGCGTTGTCGCTTCGGCCAGGGCCCCAGGGCCGCGTTCGCCACTATTGCATTTGTCGGGAATCGTGTAGAATGGCTCTTGCGTAGTGCGCTCAGACCACGCAGCAGCCGCCGGGAATGCGTCTTGTGCGCTCCCGAGGCACTCTTCATCACCAAAGGTACAACCGAACTGATAGCCCACGAACCAGACGGGAGGATGGAATGACTGTTCCCAAGCGATTTGGTGTGCTTCGCTTTGTCGCGGCCCTGCTCAAGGTAATCGCGTGGATTGTTCTGATTCTCGCGATTCTGGGCGGCGTTGTGGCAGGCCTGAGCAACTTCACCAATTTCCTGCAAACCCCGGCACTTGTCAGCACGCCAGTCATTGGTCCCCTGCTGAACTTGATGGGCGCTGGTGCAGGTGGCATCATCACAGGCATCGTTGCGGCGTTGAGCGGTATTCTGCTCTTTGTCATCTACTTTGCGCTGGCCGAGTCAATCAGCATGCAGTTGGCAGTTGAGGAAAACACGCGCCTGACGGCGGCCCTGCTGCTGCGCATGCATCAGGAGAGCCAGCCCGACACGCGCAGCGCCTACGCCGGCGGCTATCCCAGCGAGCCCTTTGAGGGGTAGCACGGGCTGAAGTTGGCAGGTCGGCAGTCGCGGAAAGAACTACAACTGGAAATTGCTGACTGGCAGCGCGCCGTACATGCACAGCCGATCAGCAATTTCCAGTTGTTTATTTTCCACAACTGATGATGCCCTGCCTACTCTTCCGCCAAAAGCTTGTCATGCGCCAACGAAAGCAGCAGTGTGCGCTCGCCTGCGCCGTCGAAGAGGATGGTCACTTTGGTGTCGCCGTCGCCATTGGGCACGATCGCCGTGACGACTCCCGGGCCGAAACGCTCGTGGCTCAGCCGCTGCCCCACATACAACGCGAGGCGCTCGCCCGCGGTGGGCGGGGGACGGGGTGCAGGGTCAGGCGCGGCGGCCAGTGCGGTTTCGCGGTCACGCCATGCTTCGGCGAGGGTGGCCATGGCTTGATCCGGATTGCGCGCCATGCTCAGACGCACCGCATTGGCGCGGTCGCGTGCGCCGCCGATCACGGTCATCCAGCGCGCTTTTTCGCCGGGCGTGCGGCTGCTCTGCTCAATTGTACGCCCGGCGCGGGCAATGGCGCGCAGCAGCGCGTCCAGCGTCTTGACGGGATCCTCACCGTCGGCGTCGATGCGCACCAGTTCCACCCCGTGGCGGCGGCAAATCTCCTCGCGTGTGCCGTCACGCTGCTCGATTTCGGCCGCTTCCAAGTCGCTCTGCCTGCCCTGGCCTTTGGCCGTGAGCCCCTCGAAGCGTACAGCAATGCCCAAATCGGTGTAAAGTTTGTCAAGCTTGAGACGCCGCCTGGTGGCCGGGTTGACAAGCCATTCGGGAGTTACGTTGTCCTGCGCCGGCAGCGTGCCGAAGACGCGCGCCAGGATTTCGCGCCATGCGCTGAGGGAGAGAAAGTTGCCGCTCATAGAGATTTGTGTGTTGAATTGCACGGTCATTGCAGCAGGCTAGATGTCGCTATTGTAGGTCATGCGTTCTAGAATGACAAGCGGTGTGCAATAGCATCCGTATCCCACCCCCTGCTATAATCGCACAATGAGTTTGACACCGCCGCCCCCACTGTATGAAGTCCCTGCCGAGGGTGCGCCCGAGGTGCTCGCTTTCGAGGCGGCGACCACCGCTTCCACCGGATCCGTCACTACGTCGCGGCGCGTGGCGGGTGCGGCGCTGGTTGTGATGGCCTTCTTTGTCATCAGCCGCTTCACGGGGTTGGCGCGCGAGATCATCATCGGCGCGCGCTTCGGCACCTCCGCCGAGTACGACGCCTACCTGGCCGCGTTTCGCGTGCCCGATCTGCTCTTTCAACTGGTGGCGGGTGGGGCGCTGGGCAGCGCGTTTATCCCTGTCTTTGCCGGCTATTGGGTCAAAGGTGAAAAGTCCGGCGCGTGGCTGCTCTTCAGTCGCGTGCTCAACCTGGTCACGTTGCTGCTGGTTGTGCTGGCGCTGGCGGCCATCCTCTTTGCGCAGCCGCTGGTGAGCGGTCTGATTGCGCCCGGCTTTGCGCCCGGGCAGCAGGCGCTGACTGTGCAGCTCATGCGCATCATGCTCATGGGCACGGTGGTCTTTGGTGCGTCGGGGCTGGTGATGGGCGCGCTCAACGCCACGCAGCACTTTCTGTGGCCAGCGGCCGCGCCCGTAGCCTACAACCTGGCCATCATTGCCAGCGCGTGGTGGCTGGCCCCGCGCATGGGGATTGCGGGTTTGGGCTATGGCGTGGTGGCAGGGGCGCTGGGCCACCTGCTTGTGCAGTTGCCACAGTTGCTGCGCACGGGCGTTGTGTACACCCCCAGCGCCGATCTGCACGACGCAGGCGTACGCGAGGTGCTGCGGCTGATGGGGCCGCGCGTGCTTGGCCTCTTTTTTGTGCAAATGCAGTTTCTTGTCAACACCATTCTGGCCAGTGGGCTGGCGACAGGCAGCCTGAGCGCGCTCAATTATGCCTGGCTGATCATGCTGCTGCCGCTGGGCATCTTTGCGCAGTCGGTGGCCACGGCGGTTTTTCCCACCTTTGCCGCGCAGATTGCTGCGGGCGACGCCGACGCGCTGCGCCGCACCCTCTCGCAAACATTGCGCACAGTGCTCTTCCTGATCATCCCTTCGGCCGTGGCGCTTCTCGCCTTCGGACCGATGATTGTGCGGCTGCTGCTTGAGCGCGGCAGTTTCACCGCCGAGAGCACGGCGCTGGTGGCCTATGCGCTGGCTTTCTACGCGCTGGGGTTGGTGGGCCACGCATCGCTGGAGATTATGGTGCGCGCCTTCTATGCGCTGCACAATACATGGACGCCTGTGCTGGTAGGCGTGGCTGCGATGGCACTCAACATTCTGTTGAGCATTTGGTGGGTGCGCTATCTCGGTTTCGGCGGGCTGGCGCTGGCCAATTCAACGGCCACGCTGCTCGAGGCGCTGCTGCTGCTGATCCTGCTGCGGCGGCGTCTGGGTGGGGTTGACGGGCGCGCGCTGGCGCTATCCGTGGGGCGCACGGCGCTGGCCGCGGGCGTGATGGGTGCGGCGCTCTACCCCCTGGCGCAGTGGGCGGCCATACAGGCGGCCGGCATGCAAATGGCGGCTGACGCAATTGCGCTGCTGGGCGGTGTTGCGCTCTTCATTGGCGTGAGCGCGCTGCTGCGTGCGCCCGAACTGGGACAGGTGGTGGCGCTGGCGCGCCGCCGCTAGCAACACAACCTCGACGCAAAGATGCAAAAGGGCGCAAAGAAACGCAAAGAACAACAAAAGCAAGAACAGGGCTCTTGTTCGTTGCTGTTCTTGCTCAAGCGGCTCTTTTCGTCCTTTGCGGCTCTGCGTTGGGGTTCTATTGTTGCGCACTAACACAACTCTGATGGAACTCTAATCCGCGCGCATACGTAGTGATGCTACGCTGGGAGCAGTCTATCTGCCGCAACCCTGCGTACAAGGGCACCGTCTACCAAGGTAGACCCGCGTAAGGAGTATCATACCAACCATGTACCTCGATCCGATGTATTTTCTCTACGTCATTCCGCCGCTGTTGCTGGGGCTGTGGGCCCAGATGCGCGTCAAGAGCACCTTTGCGCGCTATTCCAAAGTAGCATCGGGGCGTAACCTCACCGGCGCACAGGCGGCGCGCATGCTGCTTGACAGCGCGGGGCTGCAGGGTGTGGATGTGGAGCGCGTGCCCGGCAAGCTGTCGGATCACTATGATCCCCGCAGCAAGACCCTGCGCCTGAGTGAAGGCGTCTTCGGCTCAGCCAGTATTGCTGCAGTGGGTGTAGCCGCACACGAGGCCGGCCATGCGCTGCAGGACCAGGTCAACTATGGCCCGCTCAAGCTGCGCAGCGCAATTGTGCCCGCTGTGCGCGTGGGCGGCATGGTGGGGCCGATTCTCTTCTTCATCGGCCTCTTGCTGCAGTTTACCGCGCTGGCGTGGGTGGGCATCGCCTTCTTTGGTGCGACGGCGCTCTTTGCGCTGGTGACGCTGCCGGTCGAATTGAACGCCAGCAAACGCGCCAAGCAGGTGCTTGTGACCAACGGTATCCTCACCTCTGAAGAGGTGTTGGGTGTGGACAGGGTGTTGGATGCGGCGGCGCTGACCTATGTGGCGGCCGCGGTGCAGTCACTGGCGACGATGCTTTACTACATTTCCATCCTCAACCGCAGACGCTAAGTGCGCCGCACCACTTCATAGGCATGCCCACGAGCGAGGCTTCCGCAACCGGAAGCCTCGCTTTGATTCCAGGGGCGGGCGACGTGCGCGGCGGTGGCTCTACGCGTCCCTTTGCAGAAACTTGCCCACTCTCTGCACCACCGCTGACTCGGCGACTGTATCCAGATCGAACCACTCCACATCCTCCAGTTTACGGAAGGAGGTAGCCTGATTGCGCACGAAGCGGTGCGTTTCGGTCTTGATGCGCGCCACGGCGTCAGGCAGCGCCATTGTGCCGCTCAGCACAGCGCCGATTTCGCGGTAGCCCAGGCTGGAGAGCGCAGGCAGCGCGGGATCATAGGCTGCCAACAGCCGGCGCGTCTCCTCCACGAGGCCGGCTTCGAGCATGGCATCGACGCGTGCATCGATGCGCGCGTGCAGGCTGGCGCGCGAGCGCGTGAGGCCAATCAGCAACATGGCATAAGGCGGCGGCTCGGCGCCCTCCAGCTCCACTTTGGAGCGGCCGGTGATGCGCACAATTTCGAGCGCGCGCAACACGCGCCGGGGATTGCGCAGGTCGATTACGGCGGCGCTGGCGGGATCCAGCATGCGCAGTTGATCCACGAGTGGCTGCAGACCCTCGGCGGCGAGCGTGGCCTCGAGTTCGGCGCGCAGGGCGGGGTCGGGGGGCGCCTCAGGGATGCGCAAGCCCTGCACCACAGCGCGCACATAGAGCGCCGTGCCCCCCACAAGCAAGGGCACGCGCATGCGTGCGTGGATCTCGTCAATCGTGGCGTAGGCCAGCGCCTGGTATTCGGCGAGGGTGAGCGTTTGGTCGGGGGTGCGGATGTCAATCAGGTGGTGGGGGGCTTGCGCCTGCTCGGCCGGGGTGGCCTTGGCCGTGCCGATGTCCATGCCGCGGTAAATTTGGCGGCTGTCGGCGCTGAGGATTTCGCCCCCAAAGCGGCGGCAGAGCGCCAGGCTGAGCGCCGTCTTGCCCACGGCCGTGGGGCCAAGCAGCACAATCAGCGGCCGCACAGAAACGCTCCGTCAGCGTGTACGACAGCTTGACGCGAAGGCGCAAAGACGCAAAGAAAACGCACAGAAAAGCAACAACAAGGCTTGTTGCGCACACATGCTTTTCTTTGCGTTTTCTTTGCGTCTTTGCGCCTTTGCGTCAAGACTGTTCTCCCTATCCTGTGACGGCGTAGCGAATGTGTTCGACTTCGAGCAGGCGGCCGCTGCCGTCCATCTGGATGGCGACGACGTCAATGCGCCAGGGCCCCTGCCAGTCGCGCTCGGCGATGTACGCCGCTGCCAGCTTGCGCAGTCGTGTGGCCTTGCGCTCGTCCACCGACTGCAGCGCCGTGCCGTGGCTGTCACCGCGCCGTGTGCGCACCTCGACGATCACGCGCCAGGTGGCCGGACGGCCGCCCTGGGTGTAGTCGGGGCCGATCTCCTCGGCAATGATGTCCAGTTCACCGGGCAACCCCAGCCCCGTGCAGCGCCAGTTGCGTTCGATCATGGTGAGGCCGGCATCGACCAGCGCTTGTGCGGCCATCTCCTCGCCGGCGGCGCCCAGGGCGCGGCGCGGGTTGGGTGAAGACAAAGGACTGGCTGCGGAGCGGGTCATGATTCGGAATCCACAAAGTTCAGGATCGCCGCAGTGTGTCGAGGCGGAGCCGGTCGGCGCGCGCAACGGCGCTGGCTGCAAGACTACCACAGGACTGCACGAGGGCGCGCCTTTTGCCGACGCGCTGCACGGGCACGCTCGGCGCCACTTTTCGATTTGGTGCATGCAGCCTCTTGACAAACGGGCGCGCCCCTTCTATAATGAGTGAGTAGTCAGTCATTATTGTTGGAGAGGAGAGATCGATCATGGTTCGTGAACGCAACCCCGAGAAACGAGAACGGTTCTTGCGCGTCGCGCTGGCACTCTTTGCTGCCCATGGCGTGCAGAACACCACTACAGCCGAGATTGCCAAAGTGGCCGGCACGGCCTCGGGCACCCTCTTCCTTTACTTTCCCACGAAGCTGGATCTGATCCACGAATTGGTCCTCACAATTACTATAGCGCAATCCGAATTCATCAAGAGCCTCCTGGATCCATCCCTTTCCGTCCGCGAAACCTTCTACACGATCTGGGATGGCTCCGTGCGCTGGTTTCTGGATCACATGGACGCATATCGCTTCGCGCAACAAGTCCGAGACTCCAACTTGATTGCGGATGCTGTCGTCGCGGAAACCGGCACGCACTTCACTTTCTACTATGAGACGATTCGAAGGGGTCACGAAGAAGGAAGCATCAAGCCCTATCCGATAGACTTGATTGGCGGTTTCCTCTTTCAGGAAGTCGTCGCCATGATGGAATACATCCGGCGTGAAGCAGACGCCACGACGCGAGATACATCCATCGAGCAGGGTTTCGATCTCTTTTGGGACGGGATCACGATCAACCAAACACGCGCAGTCTGAACGAAACAATTCACTAAGGAGCAGAAATGAACAACCGATTTCTCATTGCGGGACTGTGTTTTGTCTATATCATCCTGTCCGGTTTCTGGCTGAATCGTACAGGCAGGCCACTCAACGTGCTTGTCCTGACCACGCACAAAGTGATCTCCGTCGCGGCGGTCGTTTACCTGTTCGTGATCGCGTACCGCATGCACCAAATTTCGGCGTTGAGCCCCACTTTGATCGCCACTTGCGCAGTCGCCTTCCTTTGCTTCGCGATCATGATCGCCACCGGTGGCTTGTTGAGCACCGCCAAACCCATGCCGGAAGCGATCCTGAAGATCCACCAGGTCATGCCCATCCCGGTGATAGTGGCCACCGCTGCAAGCATGTACCTTTTGAGGGTTCCCAGCCCGCTGTGATCGCCGGCGCAGGGCCGCCGGTGCGCATGTTGGCCCAGCCAGTTGCGCGCGGTTGCATTTGCAGCCAAAGGGCTGATTGCCGCAGAATAATTGATCAATAGAAGCCGTTGCCGTGCGGTCGGGAAGCAGTCCCGCCGCACTGCAACGCGTCTGCAACGTGTCGCCAATCCGCCCGCAGGATAATCATATCAGGCTCTCCGCCGTATACCCACATGCAGTTTGCCGCACCCATCACCGCGCGTTGCCCAACCCGCTGCTTTGCCAAAATCCCCAGAAGGGCGAGCAAAATGAGCGTCATCACTTCATACCGAACCTTCTTGTGCAGGCTCATTGCGGCAGGGGTGGGCGCGCTCCTGTGTGCGCTGGTCATTGCGTGGCCGGTGGCTGCCCAAACCGTCCCCTTGCCCGTCTACGTGCCCCTGGTGACAAACGGAGGCGTTGTGCCTGCGGACGCAGCGCCCGCCGCTGCTGACCCTGCAGCAATCGCGCGCTGGGTCTATTTGCCCTCCGTGCGCAACGGGGCGCCGCCCGCCGCGCGCTGGGTTTCCCCGCAAACAGGCGGTGTTGTGGACCTGGGTAATGTCACAATTAGTGTTCCGGCGGGCGCGCTCAGCCGGCCGACTGCCTTCAGCGCCGTGACCGGCGCGCTGCCTGCACCACCGCCAGGCCTCTCCAGTGGCGGCGCGATCCTTGCGCTCAGCGCCGTCGATGACGCCGGCAATCCAGTGACTACCTTCGCCAAAGCGGTGGAAGTGCGCGTGCACTACAATCCCGCGACGCTCACAGCCATCGATCCGGCGCGACTGGTGCTCTATTTCCAGAACGCCGGCAGCTGGGCGCCGCTCGTGGGGCGGGTGGATCTGGGCGCTCAGATAGTGATTGCGCAGACCACCCACTTCTCAAACTTTGCGCTCTTCGCCACGCCGCTGAGTGGGGCGCTTGGCTCACCGACCGGCGGCACCTCCGCCAATAAGGCCACGATTGCGGCCGTCGCGCAGGATGGCGCGTTGCTCTTCACCCACACGGGCACCGCCTGGGAGACGATGAACCTGCATGTTTGGCGTCTGCCCGCCGGCGCAACGGCCACCGCAGCGCGCTACTTCTGGCTGGGCAGCCTGGGTGTGCCCAATGACCCCCACAACTGGCCCATCTACCACAACGTTGAGCCGAGCGCGCAGGCCAACACGGTCTATGTGCGCCGTGTGAGTATAATCTTCGCCCTCGACCTGGCGCAAAGCGAGCCCGAGCATCCCGTTGTGCAGCGCATTTATCCCCCTGTGGGCGATACAGCGTGCCCGATGATGACGCGCATGCGTTTCGACCGCTTCAGCAACACGCTGTGGGTGGCGTGCCACGCCGGCGGCGTCACTGCGCTGCGTCAGGTGAACCCGGCCACAGGGGCCGTCTTGCGGAGCCTGCCGCTGCCCTTCGGCGACGATGAGACCGAAGATATCGCTGTGGATTCGCAGGGCCATATCTTCGCCACGGGCTATCTGCAAAACGGCAGCCCGCTCAGCACAAGCGGGTGGACAGCCGCGCTGATGATGTGGAATGAGGGGGCCGCACAGTGGCGGCGCGTGGCGGAAGGTTTCCACACCCGTTACGGCGGCGGCTATGGGCAGCCGCTCGCTGTGGACGACAATGGGCATCTCTTCATGGCCAACGAGGAGCCCGGCGTCATCACTGTGTTCGGCGGCGCCACCCCGCAAGTGGTGGGATCACTGGCCTTGGGCGCACCGGCGGTGAGTCTTGCCTATGGCGCCGGCCGATTGATTGTGAGCACGGGGACGAGTTTCATCTCGCTGGGAGGCAATTTCTGGCAACCAGTGGCGCCCGCCGCCACGCTGCGCGTCGATCCGGCAGCCAGCTTTTCGGGCAAGGAAGGCACGGTCAAACTCAGCGGCACGTTGCCGCTGCTGCCGGCGCATGCCAGAGTCTTCCTGGGCAACGAGCAGGTACCGCTCTACGACGTAACAGCGAGCGCGTGGCGCTTTGGCCCGCTGCCGCTGGGGCAAACCGGCGCGCTGCGCGTGCAGGTGGGCGATGGCGTGGTGCAGGCGGGCAGCCCTGCACTGCCCGGCGTGGGCAACTGGCGGCGCTATGACTACCAGCGCGGCTACTACTGGCAGTGCACGACGACACCGCAGATCATGAACGTGGGCGAATGGATGGTGTGGAAACAATACGACGAAGTGTACAACGGCACACAGTCACTGAGTTCGCCGCAGGGAATCTTCCCACCCTGGACAGCGTCGGAGCGCACGTGGTTTGCGTATCAGTTCGCGACGGCAGGCAACTACACGTTTGTGGTAGATGGGGAAACCTGCCCGGTGACTGCGCGGTACGAAGGGCGCGACTCCGACTACGATCCGTTCACTGTGGCCCCGGCCATCGGAGGGACTTTTTACAGCAACAATCTGCGCATGGAGATTCCGCCCGGCGCGTTGCCCGGCACGGCGCCCTACGCCCTCTACCTGAAATCGGTGCCGGACGCAGGCGGGGGACATCACGGCGAGTACGAGTTCGTGCCTGAGCCGGCGCAACTGCTCAAGGACCTCCGCTTTGCCACGCGCTTTGACCCGGCAAACCCCGCCACGCGTCCGAGCCCGGCCTTCCACGACGACGGCCTTGCAGTCGATACGCCAGCGGATTACCAGCAGGCCATGGATTTCCCCATACGCAACGAGGTGGACAGCACGCTCGGTTGGTCGATCGCTGTGCTCAAGGCGGGTGTCTATTCCGGTACAGGGGGTGTGGTTCCGCCGGCTGTCGCGGCGGAGACCGGCACTGCCGCAGCGTCGCCCTTTGCCGGGTTCGACCTGCGCGCCAAACTCAACGACATTGGGCGCAACCTGAAGTGGCAGGTGGGCCTGCCCAACAAGAAACTCGAGGACGCCAACATCACCGTCCTCTACCACGACAAGGGTGTGACCGAAGAGAAGGCGCTCGCAGCCTATGGCGCACTGGTGGCGGCGCGCGTCAAGATGGGCAACCTGGGCTTCACTCTTCCCGGCTGGGTGATTGTGGATCTCGACCCGGCACTGGCCGCGGAGGGGCGCTCTTCCGGCATCGGCCGGATGCTGAACTGGCAGCTTGCTCTCGGCTCCTGGCAAGCGATCGATGACCTGCGCTCGGCCGCCGTACACGAATACTTCCACATTGTGCAGTACCAGAACATGAGCTACGTTGCGCGCACCACCAAGTCCACCTTCATGTGGCTCATGGAGGGAACGGCGGTGTGGGCGGAGACGATGGTTCTGCCCGACGCCAACAGCGCCGCCGATAACGTGAAGAAGGGGGCGGACTTCGTCAACACGGGGATGAACAACTGGCGCTATCTGACCGACGACCAGGCCTACGCCACGGTGGCCTTCTTCCGCTCGCTTGAAGAGCAGAAACCGGGGACCATTCTCAAGCTCCTGCAGGGGTTGGGAGCCGTCGGCTGGCCCACCTATGCTACGCCTGTGGGCGGGCTGGACAGCATCACGGGCGGGCTGGGCCTGGTCTACGACAAATTCGTGCGCGCCTACTTCGGGCAACAAGAGGAGCCGTACAAGAGTTGGGATATCCACAAGGCATGGTCGCCGACGCTGCTTTTCGACAAGCCGGAGCTGCTGCTCTTTGGCAGCACCTTTCCCGCCTACAGTACGCGTGCGATCACGATAACGGCGGCGGCCGGGCCCGCGCCTGGCGTTGCGTTCAGCGAAATCGACGGCAGCGTGGTGCGCAACGCCGGGGGTGCGGGCGGTGCGCAGACTTTTGTATGGAATCCCGGCACAACGGCGCCACTGCCCGCGCTGGTGGGAAGTAACGACCCCGGGCGCAAGGCGGCGCAGGCCAGCACCTTCACGGCCGCCAAGCCACTGCGCGTGGTGCACACCAACGGCACGGCAGCGGATGATCCGACCAAGGTATGGCTTGAGGCGCCGACGGTGACTGCGGCGGCGCCCTCGAGTTTCCGGATCGTCCAGGAAGTGAACGTGCAGGCGGGAGGTAGTGGCTTTGGCGCCGTCACGGGCAAGCTCTGGATTGGTGGCACGCCCTATACACCCCCCAGTTGGGGCGCATGGCCGACAGTGACCCTGCCGGCATACACTGTGGGAAGCGGAGCGGTCGTCGTGCGCGTAGAGCACGCAGCGGGTGTGTTGAGCAACATGCGCACCATCACCGCTACGCCGTAGCGCACAGCGTGCGGGCATCTGCCGCTGCCTCGATTACGGCCGCGGAAGCGTAATGCCCGTCTGCTTCTGGTACTTGCCCTTGCGGTCGGCGTAGGAGACATCAGGCTGCTCGCCCTCAAAAAAGAGCACCTGGGCGATGCCTTCATTGGCGTAGATCTTGGCGGGCAGCGGCGTGGTGTTGGAGATTTCAATCGTGACATACCCCTCCCATTCGGGCTCGAAGGGCGTAACGTTCACGA
>CAYJNV010000071.1:0-11971 GCA_964370975.1 uncultured Caldilineaceae bacterium
TTTGTGGGGGGGCCCCCCCGCCGCTCATAACTCATTGACCAGACCGTTCGCAGTGCCGGCTTACGGCTGGCCCGTCTGCTCCAGCAGGTAGGCGATGAGGTTGGCCAGTTCCTGCGTGCTGAATTGCTCGCTGTAGTTGGCGGGCATGATGTTGGCCGGATAGTTGGGCACAACAAAGGCATTCGGGTTGACGATGCTCAGGCGAAGGTACTCGGCGGGGCTTTCGCCCGGCACACGGATGATGGCGTGGTCGCCCACGTTGTGCCACGTTGGCCCTGTCATTACTGTTGCAGGGTCCACCGCATGGCAGCCGATGCAGCCCTTGGCAGTGGCGAGAGTCGGGCCCTGGGTTGCGTCGGCAGAGGCGAGCGCCTGCGCCAGGTCATCAGGCAGACCGGCAGTGATCTCCTCGGGCGTCAACTCGGCAAGGACCGGAGGAATGGGTGTTGGCTCGACGACGACTTGCTGGCCAGCCAATTCGGCCTCGAGTTCGGCGCCCAGGTTTGGCGAAATCAGCGCTGCGTTCACATCGGGCGCGCAGGCGCTCAGCGCCAATACCGCCACAGCGGCCGCGCCTGCGATCAACGTCACAATCCAAATTCGGCGATGGCCGGCGCGTACCATTGGTTCCTCCCTGGGAGAGTGTCCTTAGCGGTAGTGGGTGGCTCGCACAAAGCCATAGCCCAGCGCCGCTGATGCGTTCATGGAGTATCGGGTGCAGTCTACCATAGCGCAAAACAAAGCAACAATCATGGGCCGATCTGTGCCCCAATTCACAAGCAACCCGTATGCGTGCTCGTATCTGCGTCGGCAACGCCCAATACGGCGCGAGCGCGATGCAAAAGAGGTCGCGTTTGGTTTGACACAGCCCCGCCTCCGTATTATACTGATCGTCCTGAAGCAGGCACTCTGCCGCGAAGCAGTGAGCCTGTCCAGTCTGTCCGTTCTTGGGTGAAGCGCAGCGACGGCGCGTGCCAAGAGTGGAGGGATGGCCGAGCGGACGATGGCGGTTGTCTTGAAAACAACTGTGGCAGTGATGTCACCGGGGGTTCGAATCCCTCTCCCTCCGCCTGCGTTTTGAGAACGTGCCGTAGATCGTTCGGTCATGGAACACCTTGGGGAGGTCGCATAGCCCGGTCGAGTGCGCCCGCCTGCTAAGTGGGTAGGGGTGTTATACATCCCTCGAGGGTTCAAATCCCTCCCTCCCCGCCTGGACGTTTGCCGGATTCGGCCGCAGTGGCCACATACGCCGTGCAGTGTCAACATATGTCCCCGTAGCTCAGTGGATAGAGCGCTTGGTTGCGGACCAAGAGGCCAGAGGTTCAAGTCCTCTCGGGGATACACGATCAGGAGGCTCCGGAGCAATCCGGAGCCTCCTTCGTTTGTAACAACCGAACTGCGACACAGAGGCCACGGAGGGAACAGAGAAACACAGAGGAAAACAACTGCAGGTCAACCGAGACTTGTGGCTGAGCGCCATTATCAATGTTGATCTGTTGTGGCTTTTCTCTGTGTTTCTCTGTTCCCTCTGTGGCCTCTGTGTCGCAGTTCGGTTGTTAGGCCGCGAGCGGCGGGTGGATGACGGCCATGCCGCCCATGTAGGGGCGCAGCACCTCAGGCACAACCACGCTGCTGTCTGCCTGCTGGTAGTTCTCGAGAATGGCAATGATGACGCGCGGCAGCGCCAGCCCCGAACCGTTGAGTGTGTGCACATACTCCGGCCGCGCGCCTTCGGCTGGGCGATAGCGTATGTTGGCGCGCCGCGCCTGAAAATCGCGGAAATATGAGCAGGACGACACCTCGAGCCATTCTTCACAGCCAGCAGCCCAAACCTCCAGGTCATACTTGATGGCTGCCACAAATGAGAGGTCACCGGTGGCAATCAGCAGCCGCCGATAGGGCAGACCCAGGCGCTGGAGGAGCACCTCGGCGTCGGTCGTCAGTCGCTCTAACTCCTCGCGCCCATGCGCCGGCTCGACGAACTTCACCATCTCTACTTTTTGAAACTGGTGTACGCGCTTGATGCCGCGAACGTCCTTGCCCGCCGACACCCGCTCGCGTCGGAAGCAGGGCGTTTGCCCCACCAGGTTGATGGGCAGCCGCCCCGGCTCGATGATCTCGTCGCGGTAGAGGTTTGTCAACGGCACCTCGGCGGTAGGAATGAGCCAGTAATCCTCCTCGGCGTCGTGATAGAGGTTTTCGCCGAACTTGGGCAGGTTGCCGGTGCCTACCATGCACGCCTCGCGCACCATAAAGGGCGGGTAGATTTCCTCATAGCCGTGCTCGGCTACATGGACATCCACAAACCAGTCGGTGAGGGCGCGCTGCAGGCGTGCGCCCGCACCGCGCAGCACATAGAAGCGGCTGCCCGCCACCTTGGCGCCCCGCTCCATGTCGAGAATCCCCAACTTCTCGCCGATCTCCCAGTGGGGCAGCGGCGCAAAGTCAAACGATGGCTTCACGCCCCACTCGGGCAGAGGTACATTGCCCGTTTCGTCGGCGGCCACGGGCACGTCCGGCTCGGGTGTATTGGGAATGCGCAGCATGGCGTCCTCAAACGCGGCCTCCACAGTGCGCAGCCTTTCGTCGAGGGCGGCAATCTCGTCGCCTACCGTGCTCATGCGCTGCTTGAGTGCAGTGGCCTCATCGTTCTTCTTCTCGCGAAAGAGCTCGCCCATGCGCTTCGAGCCGGTGTTACGCTCGGCGCGCAGCGCCTCCACCTGCGTCAGGATTTCGCGCCGTTCCTCGTCCAGTTCGAGGGCGCGCTGCCACGGCGCGTCCTCGGCGTTGAGTTTGCGCATGGCCTCGGCCAGCGCCTCGCGGTTCTCCCGCATCCAGCGTATGTCCAGCATGTTATCCTCCGAGAAGTTGGTGACTATAGATGAAGCATTGGAGGAGAGAGAATGATCAATGATCATTGATCATTGATCAATGATCAATGATCATTCTCTCTCCTCCGGTGATTCGCAAACAAAAAAGCCCCTTCGCCATTCCAGGACGAAGAGACTCGTGGTGCCACCTGAGTTTGCGGGCAGGGCCCGCCTCATTGCGCCGTAACGGGGCGAGATCGCCCGGCCATTGCCTGCCGGGTGCTCGAGCGGTGCTGACAGGGCGGCGTCCGGCTGCCTTGCACCAGCCGGCAGCTCTCTGAACGGAGTAACCACCCTGCGTGGCCACTGTCAATGCATCAGCGTATTCATTTACCGTCACCGCAATTCTACAATATGCACCCCATCGCGCCAAACCCCATTTAACCATTCTGCCACTCAAACTACATTCAAGCGTGCAGGCCAGCCCGCGGGAGTGCGGCGCGGTTGGCCAATTCGGCGGCGAGGCTGCCTATGCCCAGCGGCGAGACGCGCCGCAGCACCACAGCCTCGTTTGCGCCCATGTTTTCCAGCAGCCAGCGCAGCGCATAGGCGGGCATGTCCGGCTCCACGTCGAGGCGGACGACGGGCCATGCCTTCTGGCGTGCCAGCGCGGCGTGGCGACCCACCACGTCCGAGCCGTTGGGTAGAGTGCCGCGCAGAATGCGGAATTGGTAGACGCCTTCCACGAGCACGCCTGGGAAGAGATCCTGCACGTGGGCGCGCACAATGTCCTCGGAGAGAACAAAGGGGTCCCTGCGACCGCTGCATTGCCACGATGCGCACCATCGCCATTGCCGTGCTGCACAAGAGGGCCGGCCGCGCCGACTTCTATCAGCCGCGGCACTTTGCGCGGCACCTTGAGGCGCGCAAACGAGGGCATGTCCACATCAAAGCTGTTGGGCTGCTGCACAACTGCCAGCAGGTTGAGGCTGTGTGCACTAATCTGAGGGAAGGGACGGCCCGCGTCAACTGCCAGGGGGGTGAGCAGCGGTCGCACGCGCTGCGCAAAGTGGGTTCGCAGCCACTGGCGCGCGTCGGGCGAGCACTCCTCCACGGTGCGCAACTCAAGCCCGCGCGCGCCCAGCGCCGGCTGAATGTCTGTGCGCATTGTATCGGCGGCATCGTTGAGCATCTGCATGGTGACGGCCGTCAGCGAGCGCACGCGCGTGGCGGCGGCGTTATCGCTGCGCGCTTCCTCAATCAAGCCGGGCAGGTTGTGGATATAGACCATGTCCAGCGCGTAGGTGAGCATGTTGAGGACGCGCAGGCGCACGGGCAGCGCGTGCGCGTCCCGCTGGAACTCGGCGAGGAGATAGGCTGGTTTAGCCAGATAGTCGGGCTGTGTCATGGCGTGTCGACGCCGTTGCGGCGTAGCGCATGTGTGTTTGCGCACAAAGTCGGCAGCGGCAGGTGGTGCATTGTACACACTGGCAGGGTGCGTGCCAAGCGTCGAGGAGCGGGCGCGTGGCACGTGGCTGCAGGACGCGCAACCGGAGGGCGCTGGCGGCTCACTATGGAGGTTGCGACGAGTAGGGTGAGCTGCGGGAGTGCTGCGGCTTCAGCCGCCGCTATGCGTTGCGGCTCTCACCATTGCCGTTGGTGTGCCCGCTCCCGTATGTTTGCGCGTCGGCGCCGTCACCGTCTACTGCATACGCAAGCGCCAACGCCTCTTCGGTGATGCGCCGGTAGAGGCTCACCATCTGCTCGTAAAGCGCCATTGCATCTTCCGATGCGTTGATAGGCCCAAGCCGACGCAGCAGTGAAAGTTCCACAGTGGGCGGCGCAATGTGATGATGAAACTGCTTGATCAGCGTTCGATTGCCCCAATACTGGTCAAGGTCGGCCGTCAGGCTCTGCTCGCTTTCGGTCGCGCTTGATTGCGCGTCGCGCGTCGGCGCGGGACTTGCGCCGTCCGCCGCCGATGGCACAGTTGCAGGGCGCGCCTCGTTGGTGGCGCGCAGCAACTGCTGACGGTCGCGCCCGCGCAACAGCAAAAGCAACGTCGGGTCATCGCTCAGCATTTCGGCAAAGAGGCTGAAGACCAGAGGCAAGTGGACGCAGGGCGCAGGTGAGCAGCAACTGCACTGACAAGCAAATTCGCTGGATGTCGTGGGCAGCAAGTGCGCGCCCGCTTCGGCAAAGAGTTGTTCCATTTCGGGCGCTACCGTGCCGGAGACGAGTTGCGTGGAGACAAGCGGCTGGCCACTCAGTACCTCTGCCACGCGTTCCCACTGCTCGCTTGTCAGGGTTGCCAGACGCACATCAACAGCGCATGCCCCCCTCTCCCTATCCTGCACGATCGCGCTGATGCCTCCCTGGACAACCTCCAGCCGTTTCACGCGGTATGCGCCGCGGCCTGCCTTCTCCGTGCCGATGCCAATCTCCTGCATCGCGGCTTCCCAGCGCCGCGCCCACCAGTTGCCCATTGCCATGAATCAGATGCTCGTTTCCGCCTACAATTCGTCAAGCATTTCACGTCGCAGTGTCAACATCTCGCGCAACTGCTCCGTGCTCAGTTCAGTCAGCCACTGCTCGCCGCTGCCCACAATTGTGTCGGCCAGATTCTGCTTGCCTTCCACAATCGCGTTGATGCGCTCTTCCAGCGTGCCCGCGACGACAAACTTGTGCACCTGCACATTGCGGTGCTGCCCAATGCGAAAGGCGCGGTCGGTGGCCTGGTTCTCCACGGCAGGGTTCCACCAGCGGTCAAAGTGAAAGACGTGGCTGGCGCGCGTCAGATTCAGCCCGGCACCGCCTGCGCGCAGACTGAGGATGAAGATGGGCGGGCCGTCCTCGGTTTGGAAGGCTTGCACCATGTCGTCGCGCTGCGGTGCGGGCGTGCCGCCGTGCAGAAAGAGCACCTCCACGCCGAAGACATCGCGCAGGTGATTGCGCAGGAGCGTACCCATCTCTACAAATTGCGTGAAGACCAGCGCGTGGTCGCCCACGGCCAGCGCCTCGTCCAGCATTTCCGTCAGACGCTCGAGCTTGCCGCTGCGATTGGGGAGCGGTCCCGGCTGCTTGAGGTAATGCGCGGGGTGGTTGGTAATCTGCTTGAGGCGCGTGAGCAGTCCCAGCACCAGCCCGCGCCGCTGGATGCCCTCGCTGCGGTCCAGTTCGGCCAGCGTTGCCTGCACAACTTTCTCGTAAAGCGTGGCCTGCTCCTCCGTGAGCGAGCAGTAGACCACCATCTCGTTCTTCTCGGGCAGGTCGGAGATGATCGTCGGGTCGGACTTGACGCGACGCAGCAGGAAGGGCTGCACAAGGCGACGCAACTCGGCGGCGCGGTCGTCATCGTTGTAGCGCTCAATGGGCACAATGAAGCGCTGGCGGAAGCGTTCATGTGTGTCCAGGTAGCCGGGGTTAAGAAATTCCACAATGCTCCACAATTCGGAGAGGCGATTCTCGACGGGTGTGCCCGTAAGCGCGATGCGGTTACGCGCAGGCAGGCTGCGCACGGCCTGCGTCTGCTTGGCCACGGGGTTCTTGATATTCTGCGCCTCGTCCAGAATCAGGTCGCTCCAGCGCCACTGCTTGAGGATTTCCACATCGCGACGTGCGGTGCCATAGGAGGTGATGATGATGTCGTGGTCGGCGACTGCCCGCACAAACGCATCATCCGTGAGCCGATTGCCGCCGTGGTGGACCAGGACGCGCAGGCTGGGTGCAAAGCGCTCCACCTCGCGCCGCCAGTTGGCCACAACGCTCGTGGGGCAAATGAGAAGCACGGGATTGTGTTGGGCAGGGCCGCCATTTGTGGCCGCCAGCGTGCGCTCGTGGAGCAGCAGCGCAATCGCCTGCACAGTCTTGCCCAGCCCCATGTCGTCGGCCAGGCACGCGCCCAGTCCCAGACGGCGCAGATAGGCCAGCCAGCCCACGCCGCGCCGCTGATAGGGACGCAGCGTGCCAATGAAGCCCTCCGGCTCCATCACGACAGCCTCAGGCTCCTGCTCCTGCAGCTGGCCGATGACGTCGCTGAGCCAGCCCTCCACGTCCACGGCATCCACCGGCAGCACCTGGGGCACGCTGGGCGGCAAGCCCAGCACTGCGGGTGATGTGGGCGGCGCGGGTGCATCGGAATCAGTGTTGAGGCTTTGCACCACACGCACTGCCTGCAGCAGCGACATGATGCCTGTTGGCTGGCGCTCCACAATGTAACGCTGCGCCATCTCAACCTGCTCGGGATCCAGTTCAATCCAGCGGTTCTCCATGCGCAGCAAGGGCGTGCGCATGGCCGCCATTTGCTCAAATTCGCTGCGGCCAAGCCGTTTGCCCCCCAGCGTTAGTTCCCACTCGAACTTGACCTCACCCAGCAGCCCTGCCTGGTTGCCGGGTTGGCTGCGGCCGGCGCCGCCCACGCGCGGTTCGTCGCCCGGCGAAAGGCGCAGGCGCAGCCCGAGACCGCTGCGGCGCTCGGCATTCCACCACGTGGGCAAGATGACGCCGAAGCCACTGCTCTCGAGCATGGGGCCGGCCTCGCGCAAGAAGTCGTAGGCCTCACTGGTGCTCAATTGCAGGACCTCGGGGGCGCGCTGGTTGAGGCTGCGCACAATCGGTGCGAAGAGGCGCCCCGCGGCGTTGAGGCCGGCACGCAACCGTTCCTGTGGCTGATCCACACGCCGATTGCCCACGCGCACCGCGCCGGTCTGCGCTTGCCAAATCGTGTGCGCCGAGATCTTCCATTCAGCGTTGTCGCGCGCTTGCAGCAAATAGCGCAGCGTCCACTGCGGCGCACCCTTGCGCAGCGCCTCGGCGGTTGGCTCTTCAAGCTGGAAGGCCACGCGGAAGGTGGTTTCGCTGGTGTATTGAAGTTGTTCGGTCCACCCCTGCCACTGCCGGTAGAAGGTGTACGCCTCCTGCGGGGGCAGGTTGAGGCGGCGCCTGCCGTTGAGCAGGTTGCCCAACCAGCGCTGCGCCGGCGCATTGCCGGCGCTCGGCGCGCTCTCGGCGCCCCAGTTGCGAATGGAGGCATCCATAACGGCTGCGACGAAATGTTCCACCAGTTGGCCTGCGGATGGCGCGTCGGCAGGCGCCGCCAAATTGTAAGAGCGGCAAACGGGCGGCATCATGCGCACCAGGTGATCAAAGCGCGACTGCAGTCGCTCGTCACCCACATAGGGCTGCCACGCTGCCACCAGGTAACCGTCGGCGTGGGCGTGCAGCGCTGGCAGATAGTCCTGGTTGATCAGCAGCTCAAGCGCGAACTTGGCAACATGGCTCCAGAAGAGGAGGTCCTTGCCCATGCGCAGGCGGTGATAAATGGTTGCCGTGGCCGAACTCTTCTCGCCGCTGCCGTTGTTCAGTTGGGTCAGGCAGCGTAGGGCGTCGAGCGGCGCCAGTGCAAAACCTGTCACCTGCCAGGGGGCCAGCGTGCTCGCGCGCTCGGGCGTGGTTGTGCGGCCCGCCGCCGCCGAGAGCAGCGTGCGCTGCAGCAGCGGCAGTCCATCCACAGTGGGCGTCCAGACCGATGCGCTGGTGGGGCTTAATTCAGCCGCTGCCAGGGCGGGCATCTGTTCGATGAGGAGCGTACGCAGTTGTGACGCAGGCGCCTGCAGCGGGTGCGAGGGCACCTTGGCAGTGCGTGCGCGAGCGCCCTGAACGGCTGCGCTTGAGGCCGTTTGTGCGCGCGTGGGCGGCGCGTTCTCCGCCTGATTTTCGGCCCAAAAGAACAAGGATCCGTCAGGAAGCTGGGGGTCAATACGCAGCCAGGCCGCGTGCAGGATTAAAGGCATAAAGAGTATTGTATGCCCGACGCGTGCGCAGTTCAAATTGCGGCAGGCGTTGGCCGCACGCAATTTTGAGTTGCCTGCACGCGGTGCGCGCGCATCGCGTGCAGTGTTGAAGGCGCAGAGGAAGCGCAAGCATCAACAACAGCGGGTAGAACCGTAGTGCTGCTTGCCTTCAGTCGGCGCCCCGGCGCAACTTCGCCGCTGCAGCCAGACTGCACAGGCCGCAGCTAATCCACCACGGGAAAGGTGACAAAGAAACTTGTGCCCTTGCCAACCTTGCTTTCAAACCAGATCTTGCCGCCATGCAAGCGTACAAGTGACTGTGTGATGGCAAGCCCCAGGCCCGCACCCGCGCCATCCGCCGCGCCCGCGTTGCTGGCGCGATAGAAGCGCCCAAAGAGGCGGTACTGGTCGTCAATCGGTATGCCAATGCCCGTATCCTTGACGCGTATGCAGACCATGGGCTTTTGCTTTTGGCGGCTCACCTGCACGGTAATCGAGCCGCCCGTCGGCGTGTACTTGTGTGCGTTGGTGAGGAGGTTGGAGAGGATCTGCATGGCGCGCAGCTTGTCGCACCAGATCAGCGGCAGCTTGGGCTCGGCCTTGAGGTAGACGCTCAGTTCTTTGGCTTCAAAGAGCGGCTGCATTTCGCCCACCGCCTGCTCCATTAACTCGAGCGGGTCCACCATCGCCATGACGAGCTCGAGCCGGTTGGAGTCCAGCCGGGTCATGTCAAGCATGTTGTTGGTGAGCAGCCGCAGCCGCTGCGCACTGCGGCTAATTCCTTCCAGGTAGCGGCGCTGCACCTCTTCGAGACTCTGCAGATCGTCGGTTTCGAGTAGTTCCAGAAAGCCAATCAGCGAGGCGAGAGGGTTGCGCATCTCGTGCGCTGCCGCCGAGACAAATTGCGACTTGGCGTCATCCAGCCGTTGCAGTTCGGATTGGGCCAGCGCGACCTCCATGGTGAGCTGCGCGACGCGGTGGCGCAGTTCGCCCGACTCGCGCCGGTAGCGTTCATTGCGTTCCCAGTTGAAGCCAAAGCTCGTGGCGTCGACCAGGAGATGGTTGATGCCCAGTACGTTGCCTTGCGCGTCATGGATGGCTGCGGTGTGCACCCACACATAGCGACCGACGGGTGCATCGCTGCGCTGGATCAGCCCAATGTCAATCTCGCGCATGCGGCCACTGAGCAGGGCTTCAAGGTCCCGCTGGCGGGTAGACAACTCGGGTGCGGCATCCGTGAGCCGGCTGCCTATGCCTACGCCCGGCGTCGCGAGCAGCGCAACGTCGCCCTGCAGCGCGTAAATGATGAGGCTTGTATCCGCGACGAGGCTGAGCATGTGGTGGGCGCGCAGCATGGCGTCAGCCTCCGGGTCGAGAGGGGACGCGCCGGCACGACCGAAATCCATTTGAGGCTGCGCCTGACTCGTGTGGTTGGTCATCAAGTATCACCGTTTGAATCTCCGCCGCGCGCAATGCGCGGCGACATGGACGCCACCGTGCGACAGAGGCGCTCCGCATTCCGTCCGGAATTGGCGCTAGCCTGAACGAGGGGGGGCTTGCAGGCGGGCCGCGCCGGCCAGTGCGCGCGACCGTGACGCAGCGGCCTCGCACTGCAGCATGCAACCCTATACCGCGGGCGCCGCCTGCACATCAACGGTGCGCGGCGCAGAGGGTGGGGCAGGCGCCACAGCGGCCAGCGCGGCGAGTTCGGAAGCAAAGGCAACGAGAATCGCGCTCGGCTCCTCGACCAGCCCTTCATCCAGCATGACGCCCAGCGACACCTGGCCGTTGTACGAGATAATGCTGATGCCCAAGCCGATGCGCCCTGTTTGCGGCACCCAAAACATGAGGCGCCGCATGGGTTGGCCGCAGAAGTAGAGTTGCGTGCGCGGCCCCGGCACATTCGTCAACACGGCCGAGGCTTTGGTGCTGAACCAGGTCGTGGCCCATTCGGCCATTTCGCCAGGGAACATGCCGATGACGTTGAGAATCTCGTAGATCAGCAGCGGCTCGGGCGACTGCTTGAGCATGTCCATTTGGCGTTTGATTTCGCGCAGGCGCAGCGCGGCGTCCGGCTCCTCCAGCGGCAGCGTGAGGTAGACGAGGGCAAACTCATTGCCCAGATTGGTCAGCGGCTTTTCCGCGTCGCGTAGATTCACGGGCACCATGGCGCGGATTTCGACAGCGCCGCCATGTTCCTGCATGTAGAGGCGCAAGGCGCCTGCCACGGCCGTCACAAGGATGTCGTTGATGGTAGCGCCCGCCGCACGCGCGATCGCGCGCACATCGTCGAGCGGCACCGGCTCCGACCAGACCACGCGCTTGCGCACACCCAATGCGCCTTTGAAGACAGAGTCATTGTCGGTCGGCAGCACCAGCAACTTGGCGAGTATCGCCGCGCCCATCACTGAAACCAGCCCTGCCGTGTATGCGGTCTCGATAAGGTGTCGAGGGTTGAACGCTGACTGCACCGCTTCTTGCAGCGTGAACGCCGTGGCTGATTTGACGAGTTGCGTGGCGCCGCCCGCGGCCGCGCGCAAGAGCGCAAATGGCGTGCGCAGCACACCGGTGCCCAGCCGGCTCGCCTGCTGCGGCGTTGGCGGCGCGCTGGGTTCGACGCCAACAGGAAGGATCGGCGCTTGCGGCGCAGCCTGGCGCCTGCGCGGTTGCGCTGCGTTCGCGTCAGGCTGCGCATCGGTGAGTGAGAGCAGCACCTGGACAAGCGCAATGCCGTCGGCGATACAGTGGTGCAGCCGCCCAAAGATGGCGCAGCCCCCATCCACGTTGTCAATCAGGTAGAAGCGCCAAAGCGGGCGACTCATCTCGAAGGGCTCGCTCAAGCGCTCGCTGACAAAAGCCTGCAGTGTAGGGGTGTCACCGGGGGAGGGCAGCGCAATGTGGCGCACGTGCGTACGAATATCAAAACGCGGGTCAATCTCCCAGGCAATGCCGCCGGGGCCGGGCCGGCTGACAATGCGCTGGCGAAAGCGCCGGTAGGGGCGCACGAGGCGCTCTTCAAGCACCTGCTGAAAGCGCGCGTACTCAATCGGTGTATCAAAGAGCATGACACCGTTGATGATCATGCGGTTGGTGGCCGTGTCCATGTCGAGCCATGTGGCAGCCACGCCGCCGACCAGGGCGGCGTAGAGCGGGCTGGTGCGCAGCCCGGTACCCAGCAAGGCAGCGCCGCCAGCGACAGCGGCATGGCGACGTGCCAAAGTCAGGGCCGGGCGGGCCCGGGCACCGCCCAGCAGGCAGCCCACCGTATCGAGAAAGGAGAGCCGGGCGTCGGCCAACACAGCCGCCGGCACGTCCGTCAGCCGGGTCTCCTGCACAAACCCCAGCAGCCTCTGCAGAGCCTCTTGACTG
>CAYJNV010000071.1:11981-17254 GCA_964370975.1 uncultured Caldilineaceae bacterium
TGTCCACGTTGCGCATGGTTTCGCGCGGAATGGAGGGTGACGACATGGGGACTCCTTCGAGAAGCCGGCGAGTCGACTGCATGAGACCCAAAGAGCGATAGAGCATGACGCGCACGCGCACGAGTTGCACCTCGGTCGCGTCTCTCCGTATAATGTCCGGACGCGCACTGCACAATCGGGCCAGTAGAGCGGCCGGGCGGCGCTCGACTGCTTCGCATGATGACAGTGCAGTCTACCTGTATTCTAGGCCTTTAAAGCATTACGTCAAATGATGTCGACACACAAGGAGGGCGCTCCGGCGGCTCGCAGCCGCCGCGCCATCCCCATGGAAGGAACCGGGTCATGTTGAAGTCACACACCTGTGGCGAACTGAATCTCTCGAATGCAGGGCAACGCGTCACACTCGCGGGGTGGGTCAACCGCCGGCGCGACCACGGTGGGCTGATCTTCATTGACATACGCGACCGCTTCGGCATGACCCAGGTGACAGTGGACGCCGAGGGTGCTGCGCATGAAGGCGCGGCGCAGGTGCGCAACGAGTTTGTCATCCAGGTGACGGGCACTGTGCAGCCGCGGCCGGAGGGTGGCGCCAACCCCAACCTGCCCACGGGCGAAATCGAAATCCACGCCGAAGAGGTCGTGGTCCTCAACCCCTCCAAGAACCCGCCCTTTGCCATTGGCGGGGCCGCCGAGGATGTTGACGAGGCCATCCGCCTCAAGTACCGCTATCTGGATCTGCGCCGCCCCAGGATGGCGCAGAACCTCGAGCTGCGCCACAACATTGTGCGATTCATCCGCGAGTATCTCTCCGAGCGCAGCTTCCTCGAGGTGGAGACACCCATTCTGCTCAAGACGACGCCCGAAGGCGCGCGCGACTTCGTCGTGCCCAGCCGCCTGCACCCCGGCGAATTCTATGCGCTGCCGCAGAGCCCACAGCAGCTCAAGCAACTGCTCATGGTGGCGGGCGTTGAGCGCTACTTTCAGATTGCGCGCTGCTTCCGCGACGAAGACCTGCGCGCCGACCGTCAGCTCGAGTTTACGCAGCTCGACCTGGAGATGAGCTTTGTGGAGAGCGAGGACATCCGCGCGCTGATCGAGGCGATGATGATTGCTCTGCACCAACGCACCAGTACGAAGCAGATGCAGCAGGTGCCCTTTCCTGTCATCACCTATGCCGACGCGATGGAGCACTACGGCATCGACCGCCCCGACCTGCGTTTCGGCCAGACGCTCTTCAGGCTGGATGAAGTTGCGGCGGCAAGCAGCTTTGCCGTCTTTACCAATGCACTGGCGCAGGGAGGCGAAGTCAAGGGCGTGGTCTGGCCGGGGGGTGCGCAGCTTGCGCGCCGCGAGCTGGACGAGGCCACAGAGTTCGTCAAGCGTTATGGCGCCAAGGGGCTGGTGTGGATTGGCGTGAGCGGCGCGCCCGACGCCGAGGGCAACTATGCGCCCGATGCGCTGCGCAGCCAGGTGAGCAAGTTCCTCTCCCCCGCCGAGATGTCGGCCATCGTGCGCGCATCCGGTGCGCAGGTGGGCGACCTGATTCTGATTGTGGCCGACAAGGCTTCCGTGGTGGCACAGGCGCTGCACAACCTGCGCATGGAAATCAGCAAGCGTGCCAACCTCATCGACCCGCAGGTGGACGCGTTTTGCTGGGTGGTTGACTTTCCGCTGGTGGAGTACAACGAGGACGAGAAGCGCTGGCAGGCCGTGCACCATCCCTTCACCAGTGCGCGTGACGAAGACTGGGAGCGTTTGGAGAGTGACCCTGGCAGCGTCCTCGCCAAGGCCTATGACGTAATCATGAATGGCTGGGAACTGGGTGGCGGCAGCATTCGCATCCACCGCGCCGAGAACCAGGACCGCCTCTTCAAGGCAATCGGCATGGACGCCGCCGAGATTGCCTCCAAGTTCGGCCACCTGATCGAGGCCTTCCAGTATGGCGCGCCGCCCCATGGCGGCATTGCCCTGGGCATTGACCGCCTGGTGGCGCTCTATGCCGAAAGCGCCAGCATCCGCGAGGTGATTGCCTTCCCCAAGACGGCGGCGGGCACGGACCTGATGATGGATACGCCCAGCAGTGTGCCGCCCGCGCAGCTTGATGAGCTGCATATTGCGGTGAAGAAGACGGGGAGTGGGCAGTAGGGAGTGGGGAGTGGGCAGTGGGCAGTGGGCAGTGGAACGGTGCCTACGGCCCACTGCCCGCTATTGTCAGTCTTCCATCTCTTGTATCAACGCCTTCATATCGCCAATTTCTCTGCGCTGGGCCTCAATGATGCTGTCGGCAAGCGCCCGCACACGCGGGTCGCTAATCTGTGCGCGCTCGCTGGTGAGGATGGCAATCGAATGGTGCGGGATCATGGCTTTCATCCAGGCAACGTCGCCGATTGTGGCCTGGCTGCGCACGAGCCAGAGCGCAGCGACAAAGACGATCACGCCGGCGGCAACAATCGCAAGGTTGGCGCGGCGGTCCTTGTACATGGCCAGCATGAAGGCCAGCATGACGAGGGCCATCGTCGCGCCCATGATGAGCGCCATAAAGGCACGCGTCCAACTGTAAAAGACATGGTCGAGGCTGTAGGTGTTCAGATACATGAGACCGAACATAATCACGGTGGATGTGGCAATCATCGCGCCAAAGCGTCCGTATTTGTTCAAGGTGACCTCGTTTCGTTTGTGATATGCATGCTGCCTGCGCGGTACAGTCCCAATAGCGACCGCGTGCATGGAATGGTTCCGCTGCTCCCGAGTGTCGCTGCCGCGCCGCACCAAAGCGGAACATGTAGCCACCTCCTACCCGCGGGTTACGGACGGAGAGGCCGCGGGTGCGCACTTTTGTAGTACGTTGCCGTCGCGATCATGCCGGAAGACCGCTTTGCTGCCTTCGTTGGCTGCGCGTATGGAAGCGGCGGCGCAAAAATCGGTTGCAATCAGCCTTCCGCAATGCTATAATGCAGGTGACTCTGCGGCTTCGGTGATTGCGTTAGAACACGGGGCGAGCCAACACCTTCTCTACGGGAGTTCGGCAACGCGACGTGGATGTGTTAGCCTCGGGCATTGCCCGCTGGCAAGACTGAAGCTTCCAACCGGCTCCCACCTGCTTACGCAGGTTCGTACCCACTGACCACACCACTCTCGCGGAGTCAGAGATGAAGAAGCCGCCCGCTTGTCGGGCGGCTTTCTTTGTCCTTAAGACCTGTGCCGTCTGTGCATACTCCTAAAGTGCTGCCGCCACGAAACGCACAGAGTTGGTTAAGGGATCGGGGAGCGGGGAACGGGGATCGCGCTGGAGTCACCGATCCCAGTTCCCTGTTCCCCGATCCTCTGGCGTGCATGCTGTTTCCATTCCGGTTTCACTCTAGTTATGTCAACTCCTTTGACGCGGCCTCACGCCTGTGGTATCCTCACCGGCGCAGCATGCCTGTCGCGCCATGCGCTCCATCTTGCACTGAGGTCCCCATGTCGATAATTCGCACCCGCGTCGCCGACGATACGTGGGTTTTTACAAGTGGTCTCTACGTTGAAGTGACGGCCGGGCTGGTGGTAACCCCTGAGGGTGGCGTGCTGATTGACACGCTTCCCTTCCCCTCTGAAACGCGCCAGATGGCCGAGTTTGCCGAGCGCATCTGCCCGCAAGGAATCAAGTACGTCATCAACACGCTGAGCCATGCCGACCATGTGTACGGCTCGTACCTCTTCCCCAACGCCGAGTTGATTGCGCACGACCTCTGCCGTCAAATGCTGGAGCAGTACGGCTACCGCGGCCTGGAGGAGGGCAAGGAGCACACGCCTGAACTGCGCCAGGTGCAAATCCGCCTGCCCAAAATCGTCTTCAATGAGGGGCTGGTCATTCGCCTGGGCGGCAAGACGATTCACTTGATTCACTCGCCCGGCCCCAGCCCCGAGTGCTGCGTCGTGCATGTGCGCGAGGACAAGGTGCTCTTTGCCAGCGACCTGATGATGCCCGTGCCGCTGATTGCCACGCCCATGAGCGACATCGAAGCGTACAAGCGATCGCTCACCAACCTGCACGATTACAACCTCGAGTGCATTGTCCAGGGGCACGGCGACATTCTGCTGCGCGGCGAGGTGAGCAGCAGCATCGATTCATCGATTGAGTATCTCTACGATATCCAGAAACTGGTGGACACGCTGATTGCCGACGGCGCGACCAAGCACGATTTGCTCGAGCATGACATCGAACGATTTGGCCGCTCGCGGATTCCGCTGGGTGGGCTGGTGCAGCAATTTCACTCCAACACTCTGTTGCACCTGTGGGAGAAGGCGCGCGCCGAGCAGCGACGCCAACGCCAGGCTGCGCGCGAAATGGCCGCCGCCGTCAATGAACAGTCGATACCCTGACAGACCATGAGCGAGCAAGAGACGCACCCGGCCGCAGCCGGCAGAGACCTCGAGGCGCTCGTCGATGTGATTGCGGCGCTGCCGCCTGCGCAGCGGCGCGCACTGCAGCGACGGCTGCATACCGCGGGCATCTTTGTGGCCGAGGAGTTGTTGAGCGATCAGCACAAACTCGCTGTGGCGCCGGCGCTGCGCCCAGCCCAGCGTACTGCGCCCATCGCGAAGGCTCCTGCCGCGGCGCACGTCGCCACACAGCCGCCACTGATTCCGCCCCAGATCGTTGAGAAGCCGCAGACGGAGCGCCTCGTGATTACGCTGCCGCCGGCAAACTCCAAGGCGGGCGGCAAGGCCGTGATGGGCGTGCCGCAGCACGTGGAGGCCGACGATGACCCGCACGCGATGCCGCCGTTGCCCGGCCAGGCCCCTGCGCAGCCGATTGGCATCATCTTTGACGGCGGCAGCCGCGGCAACCCCGGTGAAGGGTATGGCAGTTACCAGGTGCGCTGGCCGGGCGCACAACCGCAGGTGGTGCGGCTGCGTTTTGGCAACCACATGACCAATAACGAGGCCGAGTATGACACGCTCATCGGCGCGCTTGAGGCGGTGCTCAAGCGGCTGGTGGACAGCGGCGCCGCACCCAAGACGGCGCGCGTTGAAGTGCGCGGCGACTCGCTACTTGTGATTAACCAGGTGATGGGGTTGTGGAAGTGCAAGGATGCCCGCATGGCGGCGCGCCGCGACAGCGTGCGCGCGCTGCTCAAGCAATTTGGTGACTGGAGCCTTGCGCACCACGACCGCGAGAACAGCGTGCGCGCACTAGGGCACTAAGCAGCGGACCTACGACGCAAAGTCGCAGAGGCGCAGAGAAAACGCAAAGAAAAGCAAAAGCAGGAACTGCTCGGTCGATTCTCGGC
>CAYJNV010000072.1:0-9382 GCA_964370975.1 uncultured Caldilineaceae bacterium
TCCACTTGAGTGGACTTGTGTTGGCTAGCCGGGGGTTTCAACCCTCGGCGGCCCCAACGAGCCGAGTCGCCAATACCGATACTATTCGTCATCATTCATGAGCCGCCGTTCTCATCCAGCGCGGTTGCATTGGTAAGAACGGCGGCTCAAGCCGCCGCGACGACGCCAGTGCGAACTTGCGAGCAGTACCACTACCTGCAACGCGATGGTGGCACGGGCGCGAAGGAAGACAGAGGAAGATCTCGAGAATACGGATCAGGGCGAAAACGCAAAGCCAGGGGCGGGTCATCCGCTCTTGTCCTTGCCGTTTCCGCCCTGATCTGTGTGCCTGCTGTTCCGCACCAAAAGCGGGCACTGCTGGTAGAATATGTGCTGCACCTGATCACACTCTTGCGGCAACGGCGCCGTAACTACACTCTCTGGAAAGTGACCCCGCCGGAATGGCCGCAATCGATTCACTCACCCGTCGCCGCGCCGTCTTTCTGCTGCTCGTCTGTGTCGTTCTCTGGAGCACGAGCGGGCTCTTCATCAAGATTTCCACACTCAACCCGATTGCGCTGGCAGGGGCGCGCAGCGCGCTCACGGCGCTGGTGCTGCTGGCCTACATTCGCCGCCCGCACTTCACCTGGACGCGCGAGCAGATTGCCGGCGCAGTCTGCATGGCGGCGACGTTCTTCCTGTTCATCTCGGCCACGCGTCTCACGTCGGCGGCAAACGCGATTCTGCTCCAGTATACGGCGCCGGTATGGGTGGCGCTCTTCGGCGGCTGGTATTTGGGCGAGCGCACGCGCCGCTACGACTGGTGGATCATGGGCGTGATTGTCATCGGCATGCTGCTCTTCTTTGGCGAAAAACTCACGCCGCAGGGGCTGGCGGGCAACATCATGGCGATTGTCTCGGGCATGACGATGGCGTGGATGACACTCTTCCTGCGCAAGCAGCGCAACGGCTCGGCCGCCGAAACGGTGCTGCTGGGCAACGCGCTTACGGCGCTGATTGGCTTGCCCTTCTTCTTTGTGGCCGTGGCCAGCGGCGCGGTGCAGCCCGTTGAGTGGCTAATTCTGCTCTACCTGGGCGTGCTGCAGCTGGGCGTGCCCTTTGTCCTCTACACCATTGCCATTCGCCAACTCGATGCGCTGGAGACGATTCTGATTGCCACACTGGAGCCGATCCTTAACCCCATTTGGGTCTTCCTGGTGGTTGGGGAGCGTCCCGGCCCGGCCGCGCTGGCGGGTGGGCTGATTGTGATTGGCGCGGTGACGGTGCGTGCGCTGATTGCGGGCGGCTACCTGCGCGCGCGGCAGCCACGTCCAGCGGCCGCCGCTGCCGCTGAAACTGCCGCAGATGGATAGATGTATTGAAACCGCAGGGGCATTAGAAGAGGAACTTGTGGAAATAGACGGCCAGGTCGCCGTCTTCATCGGGACCCTCTCCCACAACTCGGAATCCCAGGGCCAGATGCGCCGCCATACTACTGGGAAACAATGCCGGTATGGTGTCGCTGCCTAGCTGATCATATCCCTGCGTTCCGGCCCAATTCTCCAGAAACGCGATCAGCGCACGCCCTACACCCTGGCCGCGCGCCGCCGGCTCCACATACCAGCCTTCCACATAGGGCAATGCGCGCCCGCCTGACCCAGGCGCTTCCGCACGCACCGAGAATTCAAGCAGCCCCACGGCCGCGCGTTCTGCATTGAAGGCAAGGCGCACCCACATGCGTCCGGCCGCGCCCATTGCCCGCGCCTCGTGCGCCAGCGCCTCGCGTGGCTCATAGGGCCAGAGCGCCTGCCGCAGGCCAATCCATGCGCCCAGGTGCGCGTCGGTGAGGGGCAGGATCGTCACAGGCAAGCGAGCCATGTCAACGTCACCACCTATCCTCACACGAATGTCGCGCGCTTGGATGCAATGGAAGGCCAGGAGGCATTGCGCTACAGTTTGCGCTTGAGCATGACCACGCCCAGCGGCGGCAGGTTGACGCGCGTCGACTGGTCGCAACTTTGCCACGCACCCGGATCGGTGTAGAGCGGCGCGGGGTTGCTGACGCCGCTGCCGCCGAACTCGACCCAGTCGCTGTTGAGCAACTCGTACCACTCGCCTGTGGTGGGGATGCCGACGCGATAGCCCAGGTGAGGCACAGGCGTAAAACTGCACACAAAGACGATCTCATCCTGGGGGTCTTTGGCGCGGCGCACAAAGCTGATCACCGAGTGATCCACGTCGCTCAGGTCAACCCACTGAAAGCCCTCCCACGAGTTGTCCACCTCATGCAGTGCGGGCTGGTGCGTATACTGCCAGTTGAGCGCGCCCACCCACTTTTGAAGCCGCCAGTGATGGTCACCCAGCGTCACATGCCAATCGAGGCTGCGCGCCTCGCTCCACTCGGTCCACTGGCCAAATTCGCCGCCCATAAAGAGCAGCTTTTTGCCGGGATGGCCATACATGTAGCCATAGAGCGCACGCAGGTTGGCGAACTTCTGCCACAGGTCGCCGGGCATCTTGTCGACCATGGAGCGCTTGAGGTGGACAACCTCATCGTGGCTGAAGGGCAGCACGTAATTTTCGCTGAAGGCGTACATCATGCTGAAACTGACCTTGTTCTGGTTGAAGCGCCTGAAAATGGGGTCCAGCTTCATGTAGTCGAGCATGTCGTGCATCCAGCCCATGTTCCACTTGAGGGTGAAGCCCAGCCCCCCTGTGTAGGTGGGGCGGCTGACCATGGGCCACGAGGTGCTCTCCTCGGCAATGGTAATGACGCCTGAATTCTGCTCATAGACCAGTTCGTTGAAGCGGCGAATGAAGTCAATCGCCTCGAGATTTTCGCGGCCGCCGTACCTGTTGGGCAGCCACTGGCCGGGATCCTTGCCAAAGTCCAGATAGAGCATGGAGGCGACGGCGTCGACGCGAAAGCCGTCCAGATGGTACTTGTCGATCCAGAAGAGGGCGTTGCCCAGCAGGAAGTTGCGCACCTCGTTGCGGCCAAAGTTGAAGACCTTGGTGCCCCAGTCGGGGTGCTCACCCTGGCGTGGGTCGGCGTGCTCGTAGAGGTGGGTGCCGTCGAAGAAGTTCAGGCCGTGTGCGTCCTTGGGGAAGTGGGCGGGCACCCAGTCGAGGAGTACGCCGATCTCGTTCTGGTGGCAATAGTCCACAAAGTACTTGAAGTCGTCGGGCGTGCCAAAGCGGCTGGTGGGCGCATAGTAGCCTCCCACCTGGTAGCCCCACGACCCGTCGTAGGGGTGTTCGGTGATGGGCAACAGCTCTATGTGCGTGTAGCCCAGTTGCTTGACGTAGGCTACGAGATCGTGCGCCAGGTCGCGGTAGGAGAGGAAGCCGTTGGTCTCAGGCACGCGCTTCCACGAACCCAGGTGCACCTCGTAGATGGCGATGGGGGCGTCGAGAGACTGGCGTTCGGGGCGCTGCGCGATCCAGTCGGCATCGTCCCACACATATTTGTCCACATCCCAAACGCGTGTGTCGGTGCTGGGGCGCATCTCGGCGTAAAAGCCGTAGGGGTCGAACTTGTCCACCTCATAGCCGTCCACGCGCGAGCGGAGGGCGTACTTGTAGTGTGCGCCCTCCACCAGATTGGGGATGAATAGCTCCCACACGCCCGTGCCGCCGCGCAGCGTCATGGGGTGGGCGCGCTTGTCCCAGCCGTCATGTTCGCCGTTCACGCTCACGCGCTCGGCGTTGGGCGCCCACACGGCAAAGTTGACACCGCGCACACTGTCGCCCGGCCCCATCTCGACGGTGCGGAAGTGCGCGCCCAACTTCTCGTAGCAACCGAAGAAATTGCCCTCGTTGAAAAGATAGAGGTCGTAGTCGGTCAGCAGGAAGGGAAAGCGGTAGGGATCCTCCAGTTCATACTCGTCGCCCGCTGCATCGAGCACAATCAGGCGATAAGCAAAAGGCTCCGCACGTTCGGGAAAGAGCGCCTCGAAGAAGCCTGCAGAGTCGATGCGGGTCATCTCGGTGTTGGGGCCGTCGGGCAATTGCCTGACGAGCACGCGTTCATCCAGCGGGCGAAAAACGCGGATGGCGACAGCGGCGGCGCCGTCCACGTCGGCCACGTGCGGACCGAGGACATTGTGCGGCGCGCCGTGATAGCCGCCGACAATCGCCGCAAGGTCGCTGGCGGAAACGGTGGGGAGGGGCGATTTTGCAGTGGGCGCCATATGGAATTGTCCTTTGGTGGCAAGGGAGCGCGAGAAGGGGCAGGTGTCGGCAGTCACGTGTGTGCGATGCAGAGCGACGCGCCGCAGCGATGTGAGCGCGAATCTCGTTCAGGCTTCGTTGTCGCTGTCGGTTGTCTCGGGCAGGCCGCCGCACGCGTCCAGCAGCGCACGGTCGGCCTTTTTGATGATGAGGCGCACGGGGCGCGAGGGTGCATTGAGCACGAGCGCGCTGCGCAGATAGTCGCCGTCGGGGTCCATGGTGCTGAGTGGGTGACGCGCCAGCGCCTGATCGTCGGCGTCACCTACGGCGTCCACCACCGTCCAGGCGATCAACAGGTACGGCTGTTCCTGCGTGAGGCTGCGCGCCATCTCGTAAGCCTCGGGTTGCGTGTGAGACTGCCACAACGCAATCAGCAGGCCACTCTGGAAGTCAAGGCGGCGGCTGTCCAGTGCGACCAGGTGACGGTAGTGGGTCACGGCCTGCTCCCAGCGGCCGCCGCGCAAATGCAGCGTGCCCAGGCAGGCGTCGTTGAGAGCGGGAAGGCGCGCCAGGTCCACGCTTGTGCGCACGAGGCCGGCGCGTGTTTCGGGTTCATAGGGGTCGCATTCGAATGCGCGCTGCCAGCGTGGGTGGGCGCGGCCGCGGTCGGCGCGCTGTTCGGCAGCCATGGCCACGGCGCGCCACGCCAGCGGGTTGGATGGGTCGGCGCGCAGCAGGCGGCGGCCCCACGCGTCGCCCTCGTCCCAGCGGCGCAGTTCCCATGCCGCGCGGATGAGGCGGTAGTAGGTGGAGAGGTGGCGGGGCAACTGGCGCAGCACAACATGCGCCAGCCGCACTGTGTCGGCGGGGCGCTCGTCGCGCAGCGCACGCTCCATCGCGGCCGACCACGTGGCCAACATGGCGGCCTCGTCGTCGGGGCGCGTGGGCAGCACCACATCCTTTAGATTTATGAGAGGCTGCAGTACCGTGACCTGGGACTGCGGCATAGGCAAGCGCGGCACGGGTGGCGCGGCGGCTGTGGACACGGTGGGTGCAGTGGACGCGTCGGACGTAGTGGACGCACTTTCCTGAGTGTCCACAATGTCCACAATGTCCACAATGTCCACGCTATCCACGCTGTCCTCAGTTTCCACTGCGGCTGTGGTGGGCGGATCGGTGGTTTCGTCAGCCATGGGCTTCACCTGGGCGGGCGGCAATGATGAGTCAAGGTGTGCCGGTAAACGGAGGCAACGGCACGCGCAGGCCGTGTAAATTCTGCACGCGCTGGATCAGGTTGCTCACGTCGCGTTCAGCGGTGCGTGGCGGGCCAAAGGGATCACTCACGCCCCGTTCGTCGCCGTTGAGCACGCGCAGCGTGGAGAGCACCGCATGCGAAAGCACATCCAGATTGTACCCGCCTTCGAGCACGGCGACCAACCGCCCGCCACAGAGCTCGTCGGCCAGCGCCAGCAGCTCCTGCACGAGCGCCGCGTAGCCGGTCACGCTGAGTTGCATGGACGCCAGTGGGTCGAGCCAGTGGGCGTCATAGCCTGCCGAGAGCAATATCAGTTCGGGGCGGAAGCGGCGCGCCGCGGGGGCCAGCACATTGCGGAAGATATCCAAAAAGCCCTTGTCGCCTACATAGGCGGGCAGCGGCACGTTGAGGGTGGCGCCGTAGGCAAGTTCGTCGCCCATTTCATCGGCTGCGCCGGTGCCTGGATAGTAGGGGTATTGGTGGGTGCTGAAGAAGAGCACCGAGGGGTCGCTGTAGAAGGCATCCTGCGTGCCGTTGCCGTGGTGGACGTCAAAATCCACAATCAGCACGCGGCCGATGCCGCGCTGCTGCTGCGCCCAGCGTGCGGCAATCGCCACATTGGAGAGCAGGCAGAAGCCCATGCCTACATGGGGAAGCGCATGGTGACCGGGCGGGCGCACAAGCGCAAAGCCGTTGTCGGCGCGCCCGTCAAGCACGGCATCCACAGTGTTGATGACGCCACCCGCGGCGAGCAGCGCGGCGTTGTAGCTGTCGGCGTTGAGGTAGGTGTCGGCGTCGAGGTGGCCGCCCCCCAGCAGTTGCGACATCTGCAACCGTTCGATGTAGCGGGGCGAGTGCACCTTGAGCACCGTATCGAGCGCGGCCATGGTGCTGGGCAGAGTGAGCAGGCTGGGCAGAATGCCGTCCTGGTTGAGCAGCGCCCAGACTCTCTCCAGCCGTCGATAGTTTTCGGGGTGACCCTCGCGCGTATGGCGCAGGTTGAAGGGGTCATAAACGATGGCAGTGGTGCGCTTCATCACAAATCGGGTCAATGCGCTGGCGTGTACTGACACGGGAGAAGGGGAGCAGGACGATTGTTGCACCCTGGCTCATCTTAGCGCGTCTGTGGGCGCGCAACAAACCTGTTGCGCGTTTGGCGCTGCGTTGTGAGGCGCACATTGTACGATGCCGCCGGCCAATTTCGCGCATTTGACGTGGGTCGCCCGAATCCGTATTATCCTCGGCACCTTTTCGAGCAGCGCGAAATCTGCTTTTCTGGCCACCGTGCAGCGCAGCACCTGGCGCCCACCACACGAGAGTAGCCAATGTCCATCCATCCCCGATTCTCATGGCCCCGCCGCGCGCGCTTGATGGCGAGTGGCTGTTTGGCCGCGCTCGGCATGGCAACCCTCTGCTGGGCGCAGCCGGCCCGCGCGCAGGACACAATTTTCGTCGACGACTCGGTGAATGACGGGCTGGTGGCGCACTGGAAGTTCGACGAGCCGGGAACCACGACGGCGCGCGCCTACGTGGGTCCGGTAAGCGGCACGCTGGAAAACACCGCGACTATGGCCTTCGGCCCCTTGCCGCCCGTCTCGTTTCTTAGCGCAGGCGTGCTGCGGCTGGACGGCGTGATCGACGCCACCCCGCAGCGCGTTGTCATTGCCGATGACGCTGCGCTCAACCTGGTGACGAACTTCACGGTGGCGGCCTGGGTGCAACGTGATGCCGCCGACATCGGCACCTCGTCAACCCTCTTTGATTCGGGCGCCAACCTCGGGACCTGGTACGTGGGCTTTCTAGACAATAACAAACTGACCTTCACCACGGATGGCGTTTCCGACTTCGCCACGAATCTGGTCATCGGCGACTCCAACTATCACCACGTGGCGTTCACCAAAAGCGGTGGCGCCCTCTTTGCCTATCTGGACGGCGTCCCTTCAGCGGGGGTGAGCGTGCCGCTGACCATCCCAGTCCCCTCGGGCGCCAAACTTGTGGGCGGCAAGACAAGCAACAACAACGCACCCTTCGGTGGGCTGATCGACGATCTGCGTCTCTACAACCGTTCTCTGAGCGTGGTGGAGGTGCAGCGCCTGGCTGCGGGCAATTCATGCACCACAGACGGGACAACGTGGGGCACGGCTTTTCGCGACCTGCACTGCGCACTGGCCGTAGCCAACCCGGGCAATGACATCTGGATTGGCCAGGGGACCTACAAGCCGGGGTCCAGCCCATTTGTCCCCTACCAGTTGAAGAACGGCGTCGACCTCTTTGGCGGCTTCACAGGTATTGCGGGCACGCAGGAAACGTTGCTTGGCCAGCGCCCGGCGTTTGACGCAAACGCGCCGCTTACAATTCTCAACGGCGACATTCTGGGCAATGATGCGGCCACTCCCTTTGGCGATGCCAGCCTCTACACCGACAACAGCAATACAGTCGTACTTGCTGGCGCCAGCGTGTCGGCCACGGTGGACGCGCTGCGCGTACAAGGGGGCAACGCGCGCACGGGGACGGGCGACGGCACTTTTGGTGGTGGGTTGCGGGCCCTCACAGGGGCAAACATTGCGCTGACGAATGTGAGTTTCTTCGGTAACCAGGCCACCGGTCGTGGCGGCGCCGTCTTCAGTCGCGCCCCCCTGCAGATCGTGGGTGCATCGTTTGCGAGCAACCGCTCGGTCAACAGCGACGGCGGCGCGCTCTTTATCACCACAACGGTTTCCATCTCGACGTCGCAATTCCTCACCAATACGGCGGTTTCAGGCGGCGCTGTGCGCACAAGCGGCCCCATAACGGTCCACCAAAGCACATTTCAGGGCAATCGCGCGATCAACTTCCACGGCGGCGCAATTGAAGCCAATGCGCCCCTCACAGTGACGAATTCCACCTTCATTCTCAACCGCGCCGGCTTCTCGGGAGGAGCAATCGAATCCACGCAGGTTGCGCTGATCGAGAGTTCGAATTTCTTGGCAAACCGCGTTGACGTCTTCGTCGGTGGTGCAATCGAAGCGCAAGGGCCCCTGCAGGTGCGTTTCGGCAGCTTTACAGGCAACAGCGCACCGCAGAAGGGTGGCGCCATAGCAACGAGCGTAGATCCGGCCACCGTGGAGGGGGCCACCTTTGCCAACAACCGCGTGCTGGGCGGCAACTGTGGTCCAGCCGCCTGCTCGGCGGGCAACGGAGGCGCAATTGCGTCCGGCGGTCCGCTCACCATCACCGCTGCAACGTTGACAACAAACACTGCGCGACTGATTGGCGGCGCCGTTTTCGCTCTGGGCCCGCTTGTGATCCGCGAAAGCTCCCTCAGCGGCAACCAGGCCGGCCTGCCGGTGAATTCCGGCAACACAGGGCTGGGCCGCGGCGGCGCCGCTTTTGCTAACGATACTCTTGTGCTCACCAGCGTCGATGTCTGGAATAACCAAGCAGCGGTCGACGGTGGTGGACTCATGGTGTCGGCACCGCTTGATTCCAGTCTTGCAGTCGCCGTAACCATCGCAGATAGCCTGTTCGCGTCGAACAGCGCCGTTGCGGGGTCGGGCGGTGGCGTCCACACCGAATCGACCGCCGCTGTAGCGGCCACGCGCTTCCTCACCAATACGGCCGCCACAGACGGCGGCGCGCTCCATACCGTCGCGCCACTGACGCTCTCGAGCAGCCAATTCATCAGCAACACAGCATTCCGTGATGGCGGCGGAGTCAGTTCAGTCCTGCCCATTCTCGTCGATGGGCAAACGCAGTTGACGGACAACCTCTTCCAGCGCAACCGCGCGACTCGCTTTGGCGGGGCGGCACGACTGAGTGGTGCAAGTACGGGCGATGACTTCCTCGACAACCGATCCGGCAGCGAGGGCGGTGCGCTCATGGCCACCGGGCCGATGACGATCACGCGCGCGCTCTTCTTGCGCAACCAGTCGTTTCTGAGCGGTGCCATTGTTGCCCAGGGCCCGCGCGCTAACCCGCCGACGCAACGGCTGGCAG
>CAYJNV010000072.1:9392-11766 GCA_964370975.1 uncultured Caldilineaceae bacterium
GCAGTGCTCAATTCGTTGTTTGCGGCCAATGGCGTCTCCAACTCGGCCGGCGCCACCGACATGCGCCTGTTCGACCTTGATCTGCTGTTGTTACACAACACGTTTGCGGATCCGGTGCAACTGGGGTCTTTCACAACGTTTTCCACTGTTCTCTTACGCAGCAACGGCCAAGTGAACAATAACATTTGGGCCAACTATCCACTCGGCATCACGGCCGATATTTCATCAACAATCATCGAAGACTTTGACTTCTTCGCCAACGTGCCGGTGCCGGTGTCGGGGAATATTCAGGCCGGCGCCAACAGCCTCACGGGCGATCCGCTTTTCATGAACCCGGCCGCCGATGACTACCACATTAGCCCACTGTCACCCGCGCGCGACAGTGGAACCAATGTAGGCGTCACGGTGGACTTTGAGGGTCAGCCGCGCCCGATTGGCCCTGGCTTCGACATGGGGTATGACGAGACGACGGCAGTTGCACCAACTGCCGTGGCCGGGGGCCCTTACCAGGGCGGTGAGGGGAGTCCGCTAGCGCTCAACGGCAGCGCGTCAAGCGACAACGGGCCCATTTCCAGCTTTGCGTGGGATTGTACGAATGATGGCTCGTTCGAGGTGACACTGCCCGATGCCACCGGCGCCACCTGCCTCTATCCCGATAATGGCGCCTTCACCCTGCGGCTGCGCGTGACGGACGGAGACGGCGAGACCGCAACGACGACAACGACCGTAGTGATTGCCAATGTGAATCCTGTGGTGACGGCGCCCGCGCCGCAGAGCGTGCAAGACGGTGCGCCGGGCAACTTCGCACTGGGCAGCTTTGTCGATCCGGGAGCTGACGCGCCCTGGCAGGTGACGGTCAACTGGGGTGACGGTTCAGCCGATACGACAGCTACGGTTGGTAGCCCAGGCGCCATTCCGCCGCAGAGCCACACCTACACAGGCGTCGCGACGCGCACCGTGACGGTGAGCGTGCGCGACAAAGACATTGGCGCAGACAGCCAGCAATTCAGCGTGACCGTCAACCCGGTGCTGTCGCCGGCACAGTACTTGCCGCTGGTGGAGAAGTAGGCTGAAGACAACGAACCGGCTTTCGCTGCCACAGACGCTCGCAACTTCGATCGCTCTCAACGTGGCGCAGCGCAAGCGTGACGTGGCTGAGAGCAATGCAATCGCAAAACGCAATGAGCCGGCTCCCATGGGAGCCGGCTCATCCTTGAATGCATGTATTGGTGCTGTGCGCCTAGACACTATAGATAATGTGCACGGTCTCTATTCCCCGTTCGCCTAATGGCTCGTGAGGACTCGGCGCTATCACCCCCCCAGGTTTTACACCGGAATGTTGCAGCGCACAGCACTCTGCAGGATTAGTCGCCAGGGTCGGCTTTTTCCTTCGCTTGCTTGGCAAATACTCATCTCGGGTTGATGAACTCTGACATGACGCAGGAGGCGATGGAGCGCAACGTCGAGCAACGCCTGTATGCTGAAGCAACGGGCACATACAGGAATGCGTTGCTCATCGTCTATCTGTCGTCTCTGCCCTGAAGACAGTACACTGCCCCGTAGCGGAGGGCCTCCGGGCCCTCGTTGTGGTGCACATTCAGTGAAGGCCTGGAGGCCTTCCGCTACGTACCGCGATCCCGGTATTCATGCCGCCGTGTGCCGACAATGCATGAACGTACGCGTACGGGCGTCTTGAGGGCTAGAAGCTCACCACATCGCCGCGCGCGGGGATGTCCACCTGGCCCAGGCCGGCCGCGCGCAGTTTTTCGGCCAGCGTTGCCTGCGCGGGCGGCTCGCCATGCACCAGAAAGGTGCGCTGCAGGCGTGTCCTGTCCAGTGCGCCTGCCCAATCCACAAGCTCCGCCTGGTCGGCGTGGGCGCTGTAGCCTTCAATCGATTCCACACGTGCGCGCACGCTGTACTCTTCCCCGAAGATTTTCACTTCCTTCTCTCCATCCTTGAGGCGGCGGCCGAGTGTGTTCTCCGCCTGGAAGGAGACGATGAGGACAGTGTTTTCAGCCTCGCTAATGTTGTTCTTCAGATGGTGCAGAATACGCCCCGATTCAGCCATGCCACTGGCGCTGATGATGACGCACGACTGGTTGAAGTTGTTGAGCTGCTTGCTCCGGCGCACATCGCGCACATATTCGATGTTGGAGTCGTCAAAGGGGTTGCGCTTGTGGTCCGCGACGACGAAGTCCTGCACCTCGTCATTCCAGGCTTCGGGGTGCATGCGAAAGACGTCCGTCGCCTCCACTGCGAGAGGGCTATCGACAAAAATGGGCAGCACGGGGATGTCACCGCTCTCATCCAGTTTGTTGAGCGCGTAGACGAGCTCCTGTGTGCGGCCGACGGCGAATGAGGGAATGATCAC
>CAYJNV010000072.1:11866-17177 GCA_964370975.1 uncultured Caldilineaceae bacterium
CCCACCTGGTGGAAGGTGACCGTGACGCCGTCGGCTACCTGCACGGCACGGTCAAAGCCCATGGAGATGAATTGGCCCAGGCTGCGCTGCGCGTCGGCACGCGTGTAGATGGGCTCAATCGGCGGCTCGTTCTTGCGCGCCCGTTGCTTGTTTACATACTCGGCGTCCTGCTCATGGATGCCACCGCTGTCCATGAGCATGTAAGTGGCGAGGTTGCGCGTGCCGGCCGTACACCAGATGTTGCCCGTGAAGCCCCGCTTGACCAGGTTGGGGATGTTTCCCGAGTGATCAATGTGGGCGTGGCTGAGCACAAGCGCATCAATTGAAGTGGCGGTAAAGGGAAAGTTCAGGTTGCGCTCATACGAAAGCGATCGCTTGCCCTGGTAGATACCGCAATCAAGCAGGACGCGCCTGCCGTTGATTTCGATCAGGTGCATGGAGCCGGTGACTTCCTGCGCCGCGCCCAGAAAATGGAGTTGCATGAAGAATTGCCTTTCAGTGGGGATTGAACAGAGCATACATAACGACTGCTTTGATCATGTCGGGAAACATGTCTCAGTTGCTCTTGGCCGGCACGAAGCGGTAGCCGCGCCCGCGGTCGTTTTCTATCGCGCCAATAGGTGGGTCGGCCTCGTCGAGCACCATGCGCAGGCGGCGTATCGCCTCCTGGACACGCCGCGCCGTGGCATCGGGTCGCCGCCATACGTCGCGCAGCAGTTGCTCGGGTGACACAATCTGGTAGCTGTGGCTCTGGAAGTATCCCAACAGCGCAACCTCGATTTTCGTCAGCCTTTCGAGGAACTCTGGCGCGATGTTCACAGGCGCGGGGGGCTTGCCCGGCTGTGTGGTTGCCTTCCTGGCCGCGGCGCCGTTGCCTTGTGGCGCTGCGGATGGGGTCGCGGCTGTGCTGCGCATCGCGCCATTGGCGACAGGTTCACGTTGCGGTTCACTCAGCCGCTCGCGCAGGAAATCAGTCAACAGAGGCGAGAAGAATTCATAGCCGATGGCCCCATCATGGGGGGCAATATCGCTGCGGGCACGGCCGCTGCGCACGCCGCAGCAGGCAATCAGCGCCAGGTTGAAAATCCAGTTGATGGTGCTGCTCTCCTCGGGTCCAAGCGCCGCCAGCGGCAGCGGCCCTTCCACAAGACGCTGGATGAGCGAGAGCACGACCGGTTTCTTGAGGGGCGCCGGGGGCGCCTGCAGCCGTCGCCAGAGAACCTCGAAGAGGGGCCGGCTATGTTCGGCCAGCCGTAGACGCAGCAGCGGCAAATGGGCTGGGCCAACCTCCACAGTGCGCGGCAGCATGCACTCGACCTCCTGCAAAATATCGCCCATGCGGCGCAGCAGGTAGGGGTGCGTGCCCGTGATCTCAAGTAGTTCATCGAGACACGGGCGCATGCCGGGGTGCAGTGTGGCATAGCCCTCCATCCAGCGGCGGGCGGCGTCGGGCTCGAGCAGGCCGATAAAGATAACAGCCATCATGTTGAAAAGGGGCGAGGACGAGCGGTCGCGATCCAGGTCAATCAACGGCTGTTCGGTGGCCACGACAACGGAGGCAAGGCGTGTGAGCGGGCGCAGCTCGTTCACGGTATCCATGGGGAGGGCGGCAAAGACGCGATCGAAGCTGTCGAGCAGGAGTACGGGGCGGTAGCCTCGCTGGTTGAGGCGCTGCAGCAGCGCCATTAATTGCAGCGGGTGCGATTCGTCGGCCGCTGCCCCAGGGGGCAGCAGGTGCTCGCGCTGGATCGCGTCCGCCACCTGACGCACAAGGTAGGCCATGAAGTTGGCCTGGGCATCGGGCAGGCTGCTGTCCACATGCACGACGACGAGACGGCCTGGATCCTGAAAAGGCGCTGGCCGCCACAAGGCGAAGGCATCGCCCAACAGCGGGCCCTCCTCGGACGCGAGAAACTGGAGCAGGCGACTCTTGCCCACCATCTTGGAGCCGACGAGGGAGAAACTGCCTGGCGCTTCGGCAAGCAGGCCCTGCACGATGTCACGCACAATGCGTTCGCGCCCGTTGAAGAGCAGCTCGTTTTCCTGACGCTTTGTTGTCATGCGTGCGCCTCCTCGCGAGAGTTGTTTCACGATTGCGGGATCAGGGCTGCAAATTGCGTCACCGCCGCTGCGCGGTGACCCATTGCCAGTCACCAGTGGCCTTATTATCCCCACTCGCCGTTGCGGGCCAGCCAGTGGCGGAAGAGCGCACTCGTAAAGCGCCAGTGGCCGGGTGCGCTCTCCACGAGAATGTCGTTGGCGCAGAGCGCTGCCAGCGTCCGCCGCTGGGTAGCGAGAGGCATATCAGGCGCGGAAGCGCTGATTTGCGCCCAGGTGAGGGGTGCATCGGCCTCGCCCTGCTCGGCCAGGCGCGCCATCTGTGTAATCAGGTGATCGGCGCGGCCAGGGGCAAGGTCCAGCAAGTGGGCAAAGAGGCTTTCCATGGGCTGCATGAAGAGTTCGGCCACGGCGTCGACGTCGGCGCTGGTGGCAGTGTGTGTGCCCAGCATAGTCAGGTGCCCCACCAGGCGATTGCAAAAGGCCTGAATGACAAAGGGGCTGCAGCCTGTCAGGTAAAGCACACGCGCCGCGGCTCCCTCTGCATAATCCACAAAATTGCGGATGGGCCACTCGATGAGGCGGCGAGCGTCGTCGGTGCTCAACGGCTTCAGCGAGATCGAATCGGCCATTTCCAGCACATGCCAGAAGGGTGTGGCCAAATGGGTGCGCGTCGTCTCCTGCGCCTGGTCGTAGGTCTTCTGCTGAATCACCGTCACAAAGCTGACGGTGTCGCCTACGAGCATGAGCAGGCTGCGCCACTGATCAAAGAAGTCGGCGGGCAACTCACCGGCAAGCAGCAGGTCGGTGGTGCGGCTGAATTCGTCGATGAGCACCACCAGGCGGCGCGTGCCCAGGCGCTGACGCACGGCGTTGAGATAGTCGGCCAGGCGGCGTGGGCCATGTTCGCCAAAGTGCGTGCGCACCGGCGCGCCCAGCGCGGCGATGCGTGGGTCGTGCTCCAGATCAAGATAGACAGCCGATGCGACTTCGTAGAAGACGTTGGCGTGGGCAAGCGAGGGAACGCCCTGTAAATCCACAAACGCACAAACCGCCACATGCGGTTCCCAGGCATGATTGCGCACGTGGAGCAAGAGCGAGGTCTTGCCCACCCGCTTCTGGCCGCGTAAAACAAACCACGCGACGTTGTGATCCACGGCCTGGCTGATTTCCTCAAGCTCGCGGGTACGCCCAAAGAACATGGTGGGGTCGTGTACGGGCATGCGGCTGTAGGGGTTGGCCGCGCCCGTGGCATCGGCATGGAGCGCCTCCTGCTCGCTGGGCGAGAGCGCCAATTGGCGCACGGAACTTATGTCACGCCCAGGCAGACGGCGCAGACGGTCGGTGAGTTCATCGACCGTCTCCTGACAGTCGGCCTCGAGGCTGAAGCGCAGGCGGGCAATGCCGCGCCGTGCAGCAGCGTCGGTGCGGAAGAGCGTGGCGCGCGGCGAGCAGGCATAAATCGCGTGGAGCGCATCGCCCAGGAGCCCATCATCGTCGCGCGCCGAAAGATCCAGATGAACGGCCATTTTGTGCGCCGCGCGCAGTTTCCAACGCAACGCGTGCTGTTCGGTCAGCGCACCGCCGGCGGGCAGGAGCCGTTGCGGGCAGTCCACCTTGTGCACCGTGACGCGCATGAGCACGCCGTTGCGGCGCATGGAGAGCCCCACCACATCATCACCCGGGCGGGGGCGGCAGCACTGCGCCAGCGCGATGCGATCGGGGCGCACGCGCAGTTCGCGCGGCAACTCCAGGCGGCGCACAATTTCTTCGGCGAAGAGGGCGTGCAGGAAGCGGTCGGCGTGGACGCGCCCGCCGGCCACCTCGGCAAGCAACTCCTGTGCAGAGGGCAGCTTGAGCTGGCGCGCGGCGCGCGCGATGGCCTCATCCACGCGGTGATCGGGCACATGGAAGCCATAGTGCTCCTCGAGCGCACGCAGGCGGCCCTCCACAATTTGTTGCCCTTCATTCGCCCCCTGGCTCTGCTGGCGCAGATAGCGACGGATGCGCGTGCGCGCCCGCTTGGTGCGCGCGGCGTTGAGCCAGGCCTGGGTGGGGCCAGGCGCACGCGGGCTGTGCTCGAGGGCTACCAAGTCCATGTGGCGCAGTACAGTGGCGGGCTCCACCGATTCGCCATTGACATAGAAGCGGCGGCATTGCTCGGCCAGGTCAGAGTGGACAGAATATGCGTAGTCCACCACGCTGCTGCCGGGGTCAAAGGCGAAGGGTTCGCCCACGGGGCTGAAGACAATGATTTGGGCAGGCACGCGCTCGGCCTCGGCGGCGTAGGCGGCTTCGGGTAGCGAGCCGGGCAGCGCGGCATCGATGCGGGCGGCGTCGTCACCCCGCGCATGCCACCAGGCGTTGGCATAGGGGCCGGCGGGATCGGCGGGAGCGGCAGTGGCTTCAAGCGCGTGCATCTCGAACAGGGTCGCGCGCTGCCCGGTGAAGAAGAAGGCCGCTACACCCCATTGGTTCACGTGACGCATGGCGGGCGTCACAATCTGCAGGGTGAGGCGCCCGCCCGGGCCGTGCGCGGGTGTGACGAGGGTGGTCTGCAGACTGCGGTGGCCGTTGGGGTCGCAGCGCGCCACAGTGTCAATCACGCCGCCATCAACGGGGCGCAAGAGGTCGGGCCTGCTGTGCAGTTGCTGGAGCAGCCGATAGCAATCGGCCGTTGTGGGGACGAGCAGCTCGGCGTAGAAGGCGCGCTGCTGCGAGCTGTTGCGCTCTGCGCCGGCAGGCTCCGGCGCGCTCTGCAGCTGTTCGCTCAGGGTGAAGGCGTCCGCGCGCGGGGTGAGTTGAGCGCCATCGAGGAGCGGTGCGATGCGCGCATCGAGATGGGCGAAGAAGCGCTGGTGGTCGTCGGCCCCCACCTGGCCCGCGGGATCAGCAGTTGGTGAGCCGGGAAAGACGGCGAGGTCGTCGCGCAACTGGCGCAGCCCCAGCATCTCCAGCAGGGGCAGAAGAACGGTCTGCAATTCGCCGCGCTGCAAGGCAAGCGATGGCGTGACCGCCTCGCAGCCTGCGCCGCCGAAGTTGGCATCTCCGTTGACGGCGCAGTGCCATAAGTGCGCTGCACAGAGCAGCGCCAGCGCCGGCTCGGCGTAGGCCGCCGCATAGAGACGCACACGCTTGAGCGCGTCGGCACGGCCGCGCCACTGGGGTGGGGTTGGCGCGCGCATGCGCGCGCGGTAGAGCACGCAGAGTCGCGCGACTTCGTCACCCGCCGTGGCGGCGACCTCGTCGGCGG
>CAYJNV010000073.1:0-1496 GCA_964370975.1 uncultured Caldilineaceae bacterium
CCGCAGCGCCCGTCGCTATGGCCCAAAGCTTCACACCCCTTATCTACGCAATCGACCAGGATGTAATCGACGGCGTCGTGCATGTGGTACGGGTCACCAGCGATGGCCCCGGCTGGATTGTTGTCGAAGCCGACGCAAATGGCGCCCCCGGTGAGGTGTTGGGAAGACTAGCCGTACCCAATGGTATCAGCGCCAACCTCAAGGTTGAAGCCGCAGTGCCTCCCGGCGCCACACGCCTTCATGTCATGCTCCACCAGGACCTCGGCGTCGAGGGAACGTTTGAGTTCCCGGGCGCGGACGTGCCTGCCAGCGTGGGCGATAACATGGTCATGTCCTCCATCAATGTCGGCGAAATCGGCTCGTCGCTGGTGGCGGTTGCCGAAGCGAATGGCTTAAGCACACTCCTGGCAGCGGCGCAGGCCGCCGGCCTTGCCGATGAACTGGCCGACGGCGGCCCCTATACAGTTTTCGCCCCTACTGACGATGCATTTGCCAACTTGCCCGCGGGTACGCTCGATACATTGCTTGCGAACCCGGATACACTCTCCCAAATCCTTCTCTACCATGTGGTGCCGGGCGTCGTCGAGTCGAGCGCTATCACCGAGAGCATGATGGTGGCCACGGTGGGGGGCGACGAACTTGACGTGCAGGTTGGGGATGACGGTATTACCGTCAATGGCGCGCTGGTAACCACCGCTGATGTAAGCGCGTTCAATGGCGTCATCCATGTGATCGACGCCGTACTTCTGCCGCCGTCGGTTGTCGAGGCGCAAGCCGCCGCAGAGGCCGAAGCGGCCGCCGCCGACGCCCTGGCTGCGACCGCAGCGCTGACCGAAACCGCGCCCGCGACCGAAACGGAAGTCATAACCGTGGCCACGGTTGTTACCGAGACCGAGGTTGTGACCGAAGCCGCAGCCGTTGCCGAGACCGAAGTCATGACCGAAGCAGCAGAAGTCGTTGCGACGGAAGTTGTGACCGAGAGCATGACCGAAGCCCCGGCCACACTGCCCACCACGGGCGCGGCCCGCCAGCCGGCCGGCTCCATCGTGGACATTGCCGTCGCCAACCCCGACCTCAGTACGCTGGTGGCCGCGGCTACGGCTGCCGGCCTGGTGGATGCGCTGAGCGGTGACGGCCCCTTCACCGTTTTTGCACCCACGAATGATGCCTTCGCCAAGATTCCGCAGGATGCGCTGAACGCACTCCTGGCCGACCCGACGGGTGACCTCACGCAGATTCTGCTCTACCACGTCGTCCCCGGCAAGGTGATGGCGGCTGACGTAAGCGACGGTCTGTCTGCAGCCACGCTGCAGGGCGCAGCTGTCACCTTTAGCGTCGTCGACGGCGTCGTCAAGATCAACGATGCAGTTGTCACCGTTACGGATATCGAAGCCAGCAATGGCGTCATTCATGTGATTGACACGGTGCTTTCGCTTCCCGCTGTCGAGGCCGCGCCTGAAGTTGTGGCCGAGCCTGCGGCTGAGACTGAAGTAATG
>CAYJNV010000073.1:1596-16964 GCA_964370975.1 uncultured Caldilineaceae bacterium
ACCGAGACTGTGGAAGCCGCTCCCGCCGAAGTAATGACCGAGACTGTGGAAGCCGCTCCCGCCGAAGTAATGACCGAGACTGTGGAAGCCGTTGCCGCCGAAGTGATGACCGAGACCGTGGAAGTCGCTGCCGCCGAAGTGATGACCGAGACTGTGGAAGTCGCTGCCTCCGATGTAGTGACCGAGACCGTGGAAGCCGTTGCCGCCGAAGTGATGACCGAGACCGTTGAGGCCGCTCCCGCCGAGGCTGCTCCCGAGACACTGCCCGTGACTGGTGGCTCCGCTCTGCCGAGCATGAACCTGAGCCTGCTGGCTGGTGGCTTGGTGCTCATGATTCTGGCCATGGCCGCCTTCATTACCCGCCGCCGCACCGCGTAGGTTCGGCACGACGATCGGATAACAAAGAGAACGAGGGGACCGGCAGTCGGCCCCCTCGTTCTCTTTGCTATTCTGGCGCGTTGTATAGGCTGCTTCCGGCGCGGTGCTTATGCCTTGTGCGCTGGAATCGTGCGTGTGCGCACGAACCCGCCTTCACTGTACTCCAGCATCCACTCGGGCGTCCAGGCCAGAGCGACCAGGTCCACATTGATATCGGTGCGCCGGGGAGCGACCTCTACCTGCCCAATCTGCTCCAGTTCGGCCGCCCAGCGATCGCGAATCTCCTGCACCTCGGCCTCGTTGGCCGCCACCAACTCAGGCTCCCTTGCCTTCAATTGGTCGAGCACGCGCTTCTTTTCATCGGCCCTTGCTCGGGCCTCGTCTGCGCGGCGATTTTTTGACATGAGCGGGCTGAGCGAACCCACGGACTTGCGCCCGTCGAGGAAGCCTATGATGACGCGAAAGATGCGTTCGAAGATGTTTGCATACGATTCGTTGCGCAGCGCCTTGGCCTGAACATCTGCCTGGTCGGCATCCACCTGGGCCTTCGCAATCTTGTCGCGCAGGTCATCGAGCGCCTTCCTCTGCTTCGGCTCGATCTTCTTCAACTCGGCTTCAATCCTGGCGTCGGCAGCCTGGCGCACACGCGCGTGAAAGTCGACTTCCGATTCGCCCGGCTTCTGCGACACATCGAGACTATCGTGCGCCTTGAGCTCAATGCGGCGGGAGCGATAGAACCAGTCGGTGAGTTCGGACTGCGCCTTCTTGTAGTCTGCGGCCGAGCGTGCGCCATCAGGGATTGCTGCGAAGTAGGGGCCTTCTGCGCCCGGCATTTCCTCCGGCTTGCGCAACAGATCACGCATTTCCACCTTAAGTTCCTCTGCCCCGTCCCAGCTAAACGTACCGAGGCCGCCCGGGGCAAAGGCCAACAGGTGATGCTCATGGCTTTCGCGCACGCCAAGTTTGGCATCCACGAAATTCACGGTGCCGACGCCCAATACGGCGGGCGTATAGACGAGCATCTTGCGAATAAACGCAACCCCACCCGCATCCTGTGCGAGCCGATTCTCCGCGACGCTTGCGTTAAGCGCAACTGGCAGATACACCTGCTGCACGTTGTCGCCCAACTGGGACGCGGTGATGCTGAAACCGGCGGGCGCTGTCACTGCACTTGCCGGCTGCAGGTCGGCCGGCGCAGGAATCGCGTGCGCACCCAACGGCAAAGTCGAAGCCGCGGAGCCCACCGGTTCCGCCGGCGTCAGTGGCAGCGCCGCTTCGACTGGCTTGACCAACGCCGCCCGCTGCGGGTCCATCAGCAGCTTGACCTGCGGCTTGGTGAGCGGCCCACGCAAGTAGCTCTGCGCCCAGCGCGTGGTCATCACTACCGGGCCATCGGCATGAACGTTGTGCAGGAGGAAGACGCGGTTACCAAGTTCCGGAATCAGCTTGTCATAATCAAGCGGCTTGGCCGGGCCACCCTCGCTGAGACCTTGCAAGCCTTCAATCAAACGCATCTTGTCGCGCTCAGCCTGGAGTTTGCCGATGATCCAGGTGCCCGTGTTGGTTAGTGCCTTGTAGTCAAGGTCTGCCGGGTTTTGTGTGGCCAGCAGCACGCCAAGACCAAAGGCGCGCGCCTGCTTGAGCAGCGTCATCATCGGCCGCTTTGAGGCGGGTTCGGCTGTAGGCGGCAGGTAGCCGAAGACTTCGTCAAAGTAAAGGATGGCACGCAGGCTCGTTGTGCCCGACTGTGTGCGCGTCCAGGTGAGGATATTTTCGAGCAGTAGCGTAACAAAGAACATGCGCTCGCTGTCACTCAGGTGCGCAATGTAGAAGATGCTATGGCGCGGCTTGCCCTCAGGCGTGTAGAGGAAACTGTGCACGTCCATGGGAGCGCCTTCGAGCCAGCTCTTGAAGGAGGGCGAGGCGATGAGGGTATTGAGCGCCAGCGCCATGCCAAAGCGATCCTTGGCCGGGAAGAAGGTGTCCACCTCGAAGACGCCCACCTGGTCCATGGGCGGCGTCTGAATCGACTTGATGAGCACCTCCATGCTGATGTCCTGCCCCTGCTTCCAGTAGTGTTCAATAATGCTGGCCAGGAGCACGCCCTCGCGGCTGCGCACAGGGTCGGCGTTTTCGCCCATCATGGAGAAAAGCGCTGCCACAGTGCCTGTAATTCGCTCGCGGATGGCCTCGCCCTCACTGGCCCATTCCAGCGTGGGCGCCTTGAAACTGCCCACTATGCTTACTGGGATGCCTGCATCGGAGCCCGGGGTGTAGACGGTGTACTCCACCGTTGCCTGCAGCGTGCGCATGCGGTCGCCCGCAATACCCCAGTCGGCCAGCCCCTCGGACCACTTCTGGGCCGTGGATACCGCCATCTCTTCGCTGGAAATGCCCTTGCGCTCGGCGTCGCCCGCATCAATCCACGGCGCGAAGTCTTCAGGGCGCAGCTGCGGAAACTGGAGCAGCAGGTTGGCCATGTCGCCCTTCGGGTCGATGATGATGACGGGAATCTTGTCGAGGGCGGCTTCCTCGAGTAAGCCAATGCAGAGGCCCGTCTTGCCGCTTCCCGTCATGCCTACGACCACGCCATGTGTCAGCAGGTCGCGCGCATCGTAAATGATGGGGATATCCTTGCGCGTGGAGGTCGCCAGGTCATACTCAGCGCCTAGGTAGAACGAACCAACTTTCTCAGGTGGGAGTTGCATAATGGGCTCCTGCGCGGCCACTGGGGGCGCGGCGTTTCTACGGGCTAAATCGAGGTTGGCATCGAATCACTGCGAACGATGTGACATCTCAACGCGGAGGCGAAGAGACCGAAAACGGGGTTACTCAAACTGGCGCTGCAATTCCTTGTCACCCACACTGCGCGCCTGCTGGATGCGCTTGCGCTGCGCCAATGCTACACCCAGGCCGATCAATCCGGCCAACTGGCCGTGCAAACGCGCCCGCGCCGCCTTGCCCTGAATGGCGCGCAACGCGTCACCCGCAATGCGCAACTGGCCGCCTGCAATGGCCGCCCAATTGGCGCGCAGCAATCCGCCCGGCATGTTCTTGGCGATGACCCACACACTGTTGCGCCCCACAAAGTAACTGGCCATGACATCGCCACTTGAAGCAGAAAGATGGTGGTAGACGCGCGCAGCGGGCGCAAAGACGCTGCCGTAGCCCGCCAATTGCGCGCGAAAGCCGTAGTCCACATCTTCCAGATACATCCAGAAGTGTTCATCAAAGCCGCCCAGCGCTTGCCAGATGTCGCGCCGGTAGGCCGCTGCGCCGCCGCACGCACTGAAGATGGCGCCCGCATCGTCATATTGGCCCTTGTCCTGCTGCCATGCGCCGCGGTTGCGGGCAAGGCCATCGCGCCCCATCGCGTCGCCCGTGGTGTGGATGATGTTGCGCTTGTCAAAGAGCAGCATCTTGCTGGCGACTGCGGCCGCGCCGGGATTTTGCGCGCAGGCGAGAGCCAGTGCCTCGAGCCAGCGGGGGTCGGGCTCGGTATCGCTGTTGAGCATCACAACGTAGTGGCCCGTAGCGGCGGCGGCGCCGATGTTGCAGGAGACGGCAAAGCCCATATTCGTGCGGTTGACAATCAACCGCGCAGCGGGGTAGTCGCGTTCCACAAGCAGCGCCGAATCGTCGCGGCTGGCGTCATCCACAACGATAGTTTCGAAGTCGGAGAACGATTGTGCGTGCAATGCGTTGAGCACCACGGGCAGGTGGCGCACGCCGTTGTGGTTGGCAATCACCACCGAAAAGAAGGGCGGCGCGCTTGCGGCCAGTTCAGGAAAAGTGCGCGCCTGGCGCGGGCCGACAAAACCTTCACTGGCGGCGCGGAAGTTGTCGATGTTGAGCGCAATTGTGTGGCGCATGACCACGCGGTTGTCCTCGCGCAGCGTGCCGTAGGTGGCATCGTCGACAATGCGGTTGGCGCCGCTCTCGCTGTCGCGCGCGCCGCTGTCTGCGCCACGGTTCGCCTCGGCGTCGTCGCCATCAGCCGCGTGACTGTCGGCAGCATGCCGCTTCTTGTGCGCCGCTCTTTTGGGGTGCTGCACGGGCGTACGGGCGGCAGGCGCTGCGCCAGTCTCGCCGGCGGGTGCATTCTCTGGCGGCGGCACGCTCGTGCCTTCTGGGTGCAACGGCTCTTCGCTCATGAAACCTCGGTATTGACTGACTGCACAGGTGCGGCCAGTGTGGCGGCGTATTCGCGCAACGCTTCCTGCCACGGTCGAAGCGTGATGCCCAGCGCGCCAGCCGTCTGATTCACGAGCACGGCGTGCAGCGGTGGTGGCGCGGCCCGCTCCCACTCGGCCGCGGCAATGGGCGCAACAGGGATGTGGCCACGGCCGCTGCCCGCGAGCACGGCCTGCGCCAGTTCCATGCGGCTGGCCACTCCTTCGTTCACCGGGTGATAGATGCCGGCGCGCCCAATCTCGAGCAGGCGCACCATGGCCCCGGCGGCATCAGGGGCATAGGTTGGGTTGCCATACTCGTCGCTGATCACGCGCAGCGCACCGTGCTTGTCCGCCGCCTCAATAATCTTCGTAGGGAAGTTGACTCCCCCCGCCCCGAAGAGCCAGGCGATGCGCGCAATGATGAGGCGACTGCACGCCGCCGCAGCCGCGGCTTCACCCGCGGCTTTGCTGCGCGCATAGGTTCCGCCGGGCTGTGGCGCGTCATACTCGTAGTAGAAGCGACCTGGTGTGCCTGCGAAGACCTCGTTTGTGCTCACATGCAGCATCTGCGCGCCCACGCGTGCGCAACCTTCGGCCAGCCAGCGCGGCCCCATGGAGTTGACGGCGTAGGTGGCGTTTGGGTTCGCTTCGGCGGCATCCACGTTTGTCCACGCTGCAGCGTTGATGAGTGCATCGGGGCGTGCAGCCACGACGGCGTCGGCCACGCCGGGCAGCGTAATATTGACTTCGGGCATGTCCCAAACCACGGCGGTGTGGCCACGTGCGTCCAGCGCCGCCACAAGTGCGCGCCCCAACTGGCCCAGTCCGCCGACAACGATCACATTCATCTTCGGTATCTTTCGGTAAATGGGGCGGTGGGCAAATGCGATTTTACAGCAGCGTGATACGGTTGGCCGGGTCATCGAGCAGGGACGACAGAAGCGGAACGAAGCGCACCGGCCCGAGATAAGTGGACTCAATCTGCGCGCCCTGGCGCTCAATCAGCCATAGCCCCTGGTCGTCGGGATCTGCGCCCACGGGTATGACAAGGCGGCCGCCATCGGCCAGTTGCGTCACCAATGTGCGTGGCAGCCACGCCGCCGCGGCCGAGACGATAATGGCGTCAAAGGGGGCCGCTTCGGGCCAGCCCGCCACGCCGTCACCCACGGCCAGCCTGGGCGCCCACCCGGCTGCGGCCAGGGCAAGCGCAGCCTCTTGCGCAAGCGTTGCCGACCGCTCGATGGAGTATACCCGCTCGCCGGGTGCGTCGCCGCTTTGGCGCACGAGCGCGCACAGGATCGCCGTTTGATAGCCCGAGCCGGTGCCGATCTCGAGGATGCGGTCGCCGGGTTTGAGCGCCAGCGCCTGCACCATGAGCGCAACCACGTAGGGCTGCGAAATCGTCTGGCCCTCGCCAATCGGCAGCGGCGCATCGTCGTTGGCCTGGCTGCGCAACGATGCGGGCACAAAACTCGCCCTCTCCACCTGAGCAAAGGCCGCGCGCACACGCGCGTCGCGGATTTGGGGCCAGCCGCTGATCCAGGGCAAATCGCTCTGCCTGGGGGCATGCTGGTGCGCGGGCGTGGACGACGTCGATTGAGGTGGCTGCGCGTTGTCTCTCACGGTGGCGCGGGCGGCGCAGCGTGATGGCTGGCCGCGGGCGCATTGTAGCATAGGCGGCGGCGAACTGCACCCCAACCCAACCCCGACGCAGAGGCGCAAAGTCGCAAAGGAACGCAAAGAACAGCAACGGCAAGAACAGCGTATTGGTACAGAGACACAGCGGAAACAACGCGATTTCGTTCAGGCAGTTGCACTTCCGCTGTATCCGTTTACCAATACGCTGTTCTTGCCGTTTCTGTTCTCTGCGTTCCTCTGCGACTTTGCGCCACTGCGTCGAGGTTAGCGTTGGGGTCGGAGATGTTAGGAGACGCGCTGCAACTCCTGCAGAATCGCGCCGGGCAGCCAGCGGCGGTAGGGGAAGACATCCACAAAGCCCATGTGGCCGCCCGTCGCCGTAATCTGGATATCGACCTTGTCCGTAGGTGCGAAGGCCTCGATATCCTCCACGGGAATCACGGCATCGTCGCGGGCAGCGATGATGGTTGTGGGCACCTGCAGCCTCGCAATCATTTGCGGCGTGACGGCGTAGTGGTCGAAGTAATCCTGTGCGTCTTTCCAGGGGCTGTAGGCGCGCACCAGTTGCTCGGTCATTGGCACAATGCCGCGCAGCCGCTCTGTGGGCGAATAGTCATACGTATCGGGGAAGAGGCTTTGCTTGGCGCGCAGCGCCTGCATCCAGCGGGCGCGGAAATAGAGGCGGTAGGGCGCGATGCTGTCGATAGCGTAGGCCGCCGCCCCCGGTTGCACGGCCGGGCAAATGGCGACAATGCGCTGCAGGTTAGGAATCGCTTCCCGGTTGTGCGCGTCGCCCAGGCGCAGCACAAAGTTGCCCCCCATCGAGCCGCCAACCAGAGAAAAGGGCCGATCGCCTGCGAGCAGCGCCACTGTGCGCGTTGCGATGGCCACCTCGTTGAGCAGCGTGGCAAGAAACATGCCCCGGTTCAGTGCGCCCTTGTCAAAATGGCGATTTGGCCCATGGTCGCGCAGGTTGAGTCTGAAGACGCTGTAGCCTGCCATGAGAAGCGTGTCGGCGATGTATAGCACATCCGACGAATGACTGCAGCCATGCCAGCCGTGGATAATTTGTACGAGGCCATGCTGGCTGGTTGGGCGCAGCGCGGGATTGTAGTAGCCCAACAGCCGCACCTGGTGGTCGGGATCATAGCCGGTTTCATCTGGCCCGGCATCAATCAGCATGGGCTGTTCGGTGCGCAGGGTGACGCTGTTGGGCGGGGGGCGGCGCGCGAGCAAGGTTTGCACCGTTCCCTGGCGCACAAAGCGGCGCGGGCCAAAGAAGACCCCGTTGCCGTTCGCATCTTCAGGTGCGTGATTGGCGTCTGTCGCGGCGGGATGCCACGCAAATGTGCGTTTCATGAGTTTTGTTCTTCCACCTGATGCAGGAAAGTCACGCGCAACACGTCTGGTTTCTGCTGTACAGACGGATCGGGGCGTTTCTCCAGTTCCAGGAGCGATACGGATGACAAGGTCATTCTACGCCTTGCCGGCTGCGATTGCACGCGTTGCATGGAAGAGGGTGTATTTCATCTTGGGGGTGAGGTTGCTCTGCGCGTCACCAAAATGAAATGCACCCGTGAAAAATGACGCGCCGGGTATGTGCACCCCAACTCTCTGCACCAGCGCGCCTCTGGTACAATGGAGCGACCACACCCGCACCGTGTTTTGCGCAAGAAATTGCGCAAGGGGAAGCCATGATACCTGCAGAGGACGTTCTCCTCATACGCAATGCCGATATGTTGGTAACCATGGACGCGCAGCGCCGCGAACTGCGCGACGGCGCGCTGCTGACGCGCGGCCACGAGATCGTCTGGGTGGGGCCCACCTCCGAACTCCCGCCCGACCTGGCTGCATCGGCCACGCGCACGCTGGACGCACGCGGCCGGCTGGTGATGCCCGGCCTCGTCAACACCCACCACCACTTCTACCAGACCTTGACGCGCGCCGTGCCCGCCGCACAGGACGCCGTGCTGTTCGATTGGCTCAAGACGCTCTACCCAATCTGGGCCGAACTGCGTCCGGAAGATGTCCAGGTGAGCACCCGGCTGGCGCTGCCCGAACTGTTGCTCAGTGGCTGCACCACCTCGAGTGATCACCATTACCTGTGGCCAAACGGTTCGCGCCTCGATGACCAGTTCGAGGCCGCCGAAGCGGTGGGCGTGCGTTTCCACGGCGCGCGCGGCAGCATGAGCCTGGGCGAAAGCCAGGGCGGCCTCCCGCCCGACCGTGTGACCGAGGATGAGGAGAGCATTCTGCGCGACTGCCGCCGCGTTGTCGAGCAGTACCACGACGTCGGTCGCTACGCCATGCGCCGCGTGGTCATCGCGCCGTGCAGCCCTTTCAGCGTCACGCCAGAGCTGATGCGCGCCAGCGCCGAACTGGCGCGCAGTTTTGGCCCCGCTGCCAATGTCCATCTCCATACGCACCTGGCTGAGACGCCTGACGAGGACGCCTTCTGCCTCGAGCGCTTTGGCTATCGACCCGGTGCGTATGCCGAGCGGTTGGGATGGCTGGGCGACGACGTGTGGCACGCCCACTGCGTGCACCTCAACGCGCACGAGATTGCGCGCTTTGGTGCAACAGCAACGGGCGTGGCCCACTGCCCCAGCAGCAACATGCGCCTGGCCAGCGGCATTGCCCCCGTGCGCGCCATGCGGGACGCGGCTGTGCCCGTCGCTCTGGGCGTGGACGGCAGCGCCAGCAATGACGGCAGCCACATGCTCGCCGAGGCACGCCAGGCCATGCTTCTGCAGCGCGTGATGGGCAACCCCAACGCCCTGGGCGCGCGCGAGGTGCTTGAGATTGCCACGCTGGGCGGGGCCGCGGTGCTTGGCCGCGACGACATCGGCGCGCTGACCCCCGGCATGGCCGCAGACATTGTTGCGTTTGACCTGCGCGCGCTTGCATATGCCGGCGGCGCGGTGCACGATGCCGTGGCGGCGCTCGTCTTTTGCCAGCCGCAGCCTGTGGATTTCGCGATCGTCAATGGTCGTATTCTGGTCGAGGATGGCGCACTGCGCCACGTCGACATCCCGACGCTGGTGGAGCAGCACAACGCCGCTGCGCGCGGGCTGCTGCAGCGTGCCGGCCTGCGCGCCTGAATACGAACATCTCAACGCGAGGGCGCAGAGGAAGCAAAGAAACGCAAAAAACAATGCCTACGCGCGACCTTGAGGTCATTCTCACACACGAACACGCGGATATGGACGCGCTCGCCTCGCTGCTGGGCGCGGCGCTCCTCTACCCAGGCGCTATCCCCGTACTGCCCCACCAGATGAACCGCAACGTCCGTGAGTTCGCGTCACTCCACCGCAACCGCTTGCCCTTTGCACCGGCGGACGAGTTGCCGCGCGGCGTGCGCCTGCGCAAAGTGATCCTGGTAGACACGCGTGCCCTCAACGCACCGCGTGCGCTTGCCGCCGACTGTGAGGTAATGGTCATCGACCACCACAGTGCGCCGCCCGATGAGGTGATTCCGCCCAACTGGCAGATGACGGGCGAAGCCACAGGGGCGAATGCGACGCTGCTCGTTGAGCGCATTGCCGCCGGCCACATCGAGATCAGCCCCGTGCACGCCACGCTGCTGGCGCTGGGTATCCACGAGGACACGGGTAGCCTCACCTACAGCGCGACCACGCATCGCGACGCCGCTGCACTGGCGTGGCTGCTCGATGCGCAGCGCGGCGTCAACATGGATGTGCTCAACCAGTTCCTGCATCATCCCCTAGGGCCGGGGCAGCGTGCGCTGCTGACGCAACTAATTGATCAGAGCGAGTTTCTCACAATTCAGGGGCACACAGTGGTGATCGCCCAGGCCGAAGCCGCGAGCCTGGGTGAGGAGATTAGCGCCGTGGCGGCGCGCCTGCGCGATTACCACGAGCCCGACGCCGTTTTCCTGATTGTAGACATGCACGAGTTGGTGCAGGTCGTGGCGCGCAGCACCACCGACGAGATTGACGTGGGCGCGGTGGCGCGCACGCTGGGGGGCGGCGGTCATGCGCGCGCCGCCGCTGCACCTGTACGCGGCCAACCGATGGCGACGATCCGCGACGAGATTGTACGGCTGCTCAACGAGCAGGCGCGCGCCGCCGTTACCGTGCGCGACATCATGAGTGTGGGCCGCCCACAGACGCTCCTCCCCGACATGACCATCAACGATGCCGCGCTGCTCATGCGTCGCTACGGCCACGAAGGGTTTCCCGTGGTGGCGGCTGCGCCCTCGGCCGGCGGCGGTGACGAGTTGCTCGGCGTGCTCACGCGGCGCGAGGCCGACCGCGCGCTCACGCATGGGCTGGGAGGTGCGGCCGTGCGGCGCTTCATGCGCGCCGGGCCTATTTGCGTGCGCCCCGACGACACAATTCCGCTTCTGCGCCGCACCATGATTGACAGTGGCTGGGGGCAAATTCCGGTGGTGGACGACAATGGCGCAATCATCGGTATCGTCACCCGCACCGACCTCATCAAGCTCTGGGACGAGACGGAGCCGCCAGACCGCCGCTCGCGCGAGATGGAGCGCCGCCTGAGTCGCACGCTTAGCCCGCTGCAGCACAGCCTGCTGCGCCTGGTCGGCTCCGAGGTGCACGCCATGCAGTACACCGTCTATGTGGTGGGCGGCTTTGTGCGCGATTTGCTCCTGCTTTCAGAATCGGCCCAGTTCGAGAGCTTTGACCTTGATATCGTGATAGAGGGCGACGGCATCGCCTTTGCCCGCCGCATGTGCACCACCTATGGCGGTCGCGTGGTGCCCCACAAGCAGTTCGGCACGGCCAAGTGGTTGCTCAACGATCCCGACGCGCCGCCCCGGCTCGATGTGCTCTCCGCCGTGCTCGGCATGCGCGTAACGCAGGACGACTTGCCGCAGCACCTCGATTTTGTGTCGGCGCGCACCGAGTTCTACACCGCGCCCACTGTCCTCCCAACGGTGGAGAGCGGCAGCATCAAGCTTGATTTGCACCGGCGCGACTTCACCATCAATACGCTCGCGCTCTGCCTCAATCCCGACCGTTGGGGACAACTGCTGGATTTCTACGGCGGCCTGGCCGATCTGCACGCCGGGCTTGTGCGCGCCCTGCATAGCCTCAGCTTTGTGGATGACCCGACGCGCATCCTGCGCGCCGTGCGCTACGAGCAGCGCTTCGGTTTCCAGATTGAAGCGCGCTCGCTCGAGTTGCTTGCCGATGCCCTGGAGATGCTCGACCGCGTGACGCCTGCGCGCATTCGCCACGAGATCGAGCGTATACTGCAGGAGCCGGACCCTGAGCGCTACTTGCAGCGATTGGATGAATTGGGCGTGCTTGCCCAAATCCACCCTGCGCTGCACATGAGCGCCTGGGCAACGGATGCGATGCAGCGTGTGCGCGCCGCCTACCGCAGCCCGGCGCATGCACCGCTGCGCACCGAGCCGCTCGAACGTCTCTACTGGGCCATTGCTGCCTGGCCGCTAACGACCGCCGAGGACGAGGTGCTTACGACACGTTTGGGGCTGCGCCAGGCCACGCAGCGGCTGGTGAAGTCGGTGCGCAGATTGCATGCCGCCCAGCCGCAACTAGCCGATCCTGCCCTGCACCCCGGTGACGCCGTGGAGTTGCTCGCTGACGCCGAAGCCGCAGACATTGACCTCTATGGCCTGCTGTGCGAGGATGATCAGGTGCAGAAGGTGCTCAGCGCCTACGTGACTACATGGCGCAAGATTCACGCCGAGATGGACGGCAACGATCTCAAGGCGCTGGGCATTCCGCGCGGGCCAATCTACAGGCGGCTGCTGCGCGCACTGCGCGCCGCGCGGCTCGACGGCAGCGTAACCAGCCGCGCCGACGAAGAGGCGCTTGTGAAGCGGTTGTGGGAGGCCCAGCGCGCCGCTGTCAGCCAGCCGAGCAGCGAATGACGCGATATGGCAACCGGGGCGCGCCGGCCGTGGCGGAGGGCCGGTGGGCTCTCAATGCGCTCTGGACAAGGACGAGCCCAGGAGGCCCGCCACTACATCGCAGTTGGGGGTGCGCAAAGTGTGCGCGAGCGCGTTGCCGGTTCGGTGCGCGGCGCGCTGTTTGCTACAATGCGTGCTGAAGACTACCCTGCACGCTCTGGAGAAGAGACACCGTGGAGCAACTGGAGTTCTGGACGAATGTCGCAGTGGTCGTGCTGGGCATTCAGTGCTTTGTCATGTTGATTGTCGCCGTGGCGCTCAGCTATCTGCTCGTGCGCGTCATGAGTCTGCTCCATGCCAAAACCGAGGTCTATGCCACCAAAGTGCAGCAGGTGACGCACACCGTCAATGAGCGCACGCAGGAGTACAGCGAGAAGGGCATTCAGCCCGTGCTGGCTGTGCGCAAGCAATCGGCGCGCGCCGGGCAGACGCTGCGCAGCCTCTTTGGGCGGTAATGTGAGGTCTCGGTAATCCATCAGGCTGAGGATGCAAGCAGAGGACGGAAGGTATGAGTGACCGGATGAAATCAGTGATGATTGGTGCGTTGTTTGGCGCCGCGGTTGGCGCGATCTTTGGGCTCATCATCGGCGAAGGCAACGACTCGCAGGTGGCCGTCAAGCGCAGCAGTCTGGCCACTGTCTCCCCCGCCGATTACATGAAGATCGGCATATCAGTACTCACGCTGGCGCGCGAGTTCGGCTCCATGCTCAAGAAGAGCTAGCGTCGCCTCGCCATGCGCGCCGCAATGACCTCGTGTGTTGACTATTCAACAATAGCCTTGGTATGCGCATCGTACAAAGGAGTACGCCTTGTCTACACCTGGTAGCGCCGAACGCCCCCTGCGGGTTGCCATCATTGGCGCGGGACCCTCTGCGTTTTATGCTGCGGGCTCGCTTCTCAAAGAGCCCGACCTCACCGTTTCCATTGACATCTTCGAGCGGCTGATTGCGCCCCATGGCTTGGTGCGCTATGGCGTCGCGCCCGATCACCAGAACATCAAGGCGGTCTCCAAGATCTACGATCGCACCGTGGCCGAGCCGAACGTGCGCTTTTTTGGCAACGTCGAGTTTGGCAAGGACATTATGCTCGAGGATTTGCGCCGCCACTATGATCAAATCATTCTGGCCGTGGGCGCGCAGTCCGACAGGCGGCTGGGTATCCCTGGCGAGGATCTGCCCAATTCGTTCTCGGCTACCGAATTTGTGGCATGGTATAACGGCCACCCCGACTACAAGGACTTCAATCCCGATCTCTCTGTGAGCAGCGCGGTGGTGGTGGGCGTGGGCAATGTGGCCATGGACGTGGCGCGCGTGCTTGCGAAATCGGTGGATGAACTGCGCGACACCGACATGGCCGACGGCGCGCTCGAGGCGCTGGCCACCAGCCAGATCAAGGACATCTGGGTGCTGTCGCGGCGCGGCCCCGCGCAAGTGAAGTTCACCAATGCCGAAATACGCGAATTCGGCCATCTGGCCATTGCCGACCCCATTGTGCTCGCAGATGAGATGCACATCGACAAGACGAGTCTCAAATCGATTGAAGGCGACACGGCGGCGCAAAAGAACATCGACTACATGCGTGCCTACGTTGAGATGGGTGCAACAAGCAGGAAGGCGCGGCGCGTCCACTTCCGTTTCCTTATTTCGCCCGTGGAGATCCTGGCAGGGCCGGACGGCAAGATTGCGGGCGTGCGCTGTGAGCGCAATAAACTTGTGCCCACCGAGGACGGCGACATGAAGTCGGTTGGCTCCGGCGTCTTTGAGACACTACCGGCCGGCATGGTGCTGCGCTCTGTCGGTTACCGCGGCGTGCCGCTGCCGGACATTCCTTTCAACAACCGCAACGGCACCATCCCCAACCACGACGGGCGAGTGACGGACGAGAATGGCGTCGTGGTCCCGGGGCTGTATGTAGTGGGCTGGGCCAAACGTGGGCCGACCGGCGTGATAGGCACCAACAAGCCCGACTCGCAGGCGACCGAAGCCGAGATGATCGCCGACCTGCCGTCGCTCAACCCTGCACCCGAGCCGGATCCAGCCGCCATCATCAAATTGCTGGAAGAGCGGCACGTGCGTTACGTCAATAACGCGCAATGGGACCAGATTGACCGGCTTGAATTGAGCAAGGGCAAGGCGCAGGGTCGGCCACGCGTCAAATTCGTATCCAAGGCGCAGATGTTCGCCGCGCTCGAGCCGGTCGCGCCCGCTGCGCCCAAGTTCGAACTTGAGCGACCCGTGCCGCTGCCCGGCCACCACGCCGATCTGGAAACGATCGAGTAGGCGCGGACCGACACACCTGGGAAACAGATCAAAAGTAGAATCAAGGCAGACTTCGACGCAAAGTCGAAGTCTGCTGTTTTGGTGGCTATTCGGCTGGTTGCTTCGGCGGCTGCTCGCGCTCGGCCACAATTTGGTCTACGACACGCCGCAGCACGTCCGCCGGCTGTGCGCCGGAGACGAGGTACTTGTTCTCGAGCACCAGTGCAGGTACGCCGTTCAGGCCATAGCGAATGGCCAATGTAATGTCAGCATCCACCTGGCGGCTGTAGGCCGGATCATGCAGCGCCGCGGCGAAGTCTTCTGCGTCCAGACCCGCCTCGGCGGCCAACTGCGCCAGCACCCGCTGGTCATCGATCTTCTGCGCTTCATCCCAATAGGCGCGCATGATGCGGTCATGATAGGCTGCGCCGCGCCCCTGCGCCTCGGCATATTTCGCGCCCACCAGCGCCGGGCGGCTGTCATTGCCGAAGGGGCCGGGATTCATCTCTACGCCATAGGAATCGCGGGCTATCTGCTGCAGGCGCGGGCGCGACGCCTCAATGCGGGCTCGGTAGTCGGGCGGCATGGGCGGGCTACCTTGCGGGCGCAGTTCAAACGAATGCCACTGCACCTCCGCTGGGTGCGTCTCTGTGAGCGCCTCCAAACTGGAAGCGACGAGGCGGCACCACGGTCAGTTATAGTCAGACCAAACATCTATGTGTACGGGTGCTGTGTCGGCGTTCATGTTTACAGATTCCTTGTCCAGAAGGCGGGCTGTTGCTGCTGTTTCCATTGTAGGGTAAGGGTCTTGTTCTGTTTGTAACGCGTACTGCACACGTTCGCCACACTGCTCGCAGCCGCCTGCTTTGACAACGCGCCCCGCGCATCGTAAACTGGCAGCCATGGCGTGCGTCCACGCATTCTCGCATGCCCCCTTAGCTCAGAGGATAGAGCAACTGCCTTCTAAGCAGTTGGCCGCAGGTTCGAATCCTGCAG
>CAYJNV010000074.1:0-12483 GCA_964370975.1 uncultured Caldilineaceae bacterium
CTTCTATTGGGTCTCGCTGCTGCTGCTGGCGCTCGGCATGTGGGTGCTCTGGCGGCTGATCCACTCTCCCTTTGGCCTCGCACTCAACGGCGTGCGCGACAACCCCCGCCGCATGGCGGCCCTTGGCTACCCCGTTTACTGGCTGCGCGTAAGCGCCTTCCTGATCGCTGCGTTGTATGCCGGCGTGGGCGGCCTGCTTGCCACCTACAACACGGGGATCATCACCCCCACTACGATTCACCTGAGCCGCACGATCTGGATTCTGCTCATGGTCATTCTTGGGGGCGCCGGCTACTTCTGGGGGCCCCTCGTCGGCACAGTGATCGTTGTCTGGCTGGATGTTCTCATCAGTCAGGTTACCCCACGCTACAACACAGTCATTGGCATCATCTTCTTGCTGGTGATCATGTTCTCGCCAAGTGGCATTTTGGGCATTGTCATCGGGCGGCGGCGTGCAAAGGCGCCGCTTCTTTCCCACATGCCCGGCACTAGCGAGACAGATAGCGTCGATGGCAGTCCGTCTCCCCCGTTGGAAACACCGCACTAACGCAGGTCAAGCCAGGACAAGGCAGCACCATCAAGCATGTTTCTCGATGGAATCAGTCAGTTCAAAGGAGAATGTGGCATGAAGCACAGAACGCAGATGTTGATCTCACTTGTACTCGTAGCCCTGCTGCTGGCCGCTTGCGCCGGGGCCGTTCAACCGTCGACCGCTGCGCAGACGGATGCAGCGCCGGCCGCTGCCGCGACGACCGCCGACGCGGCCGCGCCTGCTGCCGATGCAAGCAGCGGCGACCCCGTCAAGATCGGCTTCATCAGCGCATTCACCGGTGTCTTCTCCTCGTTCGGCAGCATGCAGAAAGAGGGCGCCGAGCTTGCGCTTGAGGAAGTTGGCTACGTGGTTGCCGGTCGGCCGATCGAGGTCATATACGAGGATGATCAACTTGACAACGAGCAGGCTGTCACAAAGGCCAAGAAGCTCGTCGAACAGGATCAGATTGATATCCTCACCGGTATGGTGTCGGGTGACGAAGGGCTCTCCGTCGGCGACTACATGAAGGACAAGAACATTCCCGTGTTGCCCATGTACTCCGCGTCGGAGGACATGACCATGCGTGAGTGGTTCCCGTTGCTCGTCCGCCCCACATGGACAGGCGCCCAGCCGATGGATGTCTTTGGTTATTGGCTGGCCACCGAACAGGGCTACAAGAAAATCTACGCGATTGGCGAAGATTACTCCTATCCGTACAACCAGGGCGGTGGCTTTGTGCGCGGTTTCTGCCGCGGCGGTGGTGAGGAAGTCACGACGGTCTGGCACCCCGTGCCACTGGACGACTTCTCCTCCATCATTGCCAGCATCCCCCTTGATCAGGGCTATGATGCCGTGCTCTACAACGGCGCCGGCGGTGACGCTGTCGCATTTGTCAAGCAGTTTGTTGACCTGGGGATGACCGACAAGATCACGCTTATCGGCCAATCCAATACCTTCGAGAAGCCTGACCTGTTGGCCATGCCTACGGACATTGTCGGGGCACGCTCGCCGCATCTGACTGCCGATGATCTCTCGACGCCCGAATGGACAGCCTTCCGGGATGCCTTTGAGGCGCGTTGGGGCAGTGCACCGTCCGCGGCCTCCGAGTTTGCCTACATGACCATGCGCCTCATCCTGCGCTCGATTGAGGCAACGGGTGGTGATGTCTCCGACCCTGCCGCGCTGGTGGAGGCGATGCGCAATGTGGACCTGTCGGATACGCCACGCGGCCCCGTGAGTCTCGGTGATTACAACGCTGCGGTCGAGAATGTCTATATCCGCGAGGTCAGCCTTGCGGATGATGGCACGATGTTCAACAAGGGAATCGTCACAGTCACGGACGTGAGCCAGTTTGGGCCCTACGACCCGGACCTCTACATGGCGCAGCCGCCCGACAGCAACACCTATCCGCCGCAGAAGTGCGCCGACTTGCCACCGGAAATGCTTGAGGGCGCAGCCTACACCTTTGGCGCCTTTGGCGAATAACGTGGGAGCCGGAGAAACATTTCCTTCTTGATTGCTGCCCGACAGGGTTTGACAAATGGACGCGTTGAGCGTTGAACAGATTTCCAAGTCCTTTGGCGGCGTGCAGGCGGTTTCTGCTGTCAGCCTGCGCGTACCTGTCGGTGAGCGCCGCGCCCTGATCGGACCGAATGGCGCCGGCAAGACCACGTTGTTCAGTGTCATTGCCGGCGAATATCGGGCCGATCAGGGCGTTATCAAGCTTTTCGATACAGACATCACACATGCTTCAGTGCAGCAGCGCGCCAAACGGGGCCTCGGCCGCACCTATCAGATCTCGCAGCTCTTCAATCAGTTGACGGTCGAAGAGAACCTCTTCCTGGCGGCTGCGGCAACCAGGAACCTCGAGTACAACCTCTTTGGACGATGGCAGATGCACGCGGAGGCGCGCACCTGGGTGCGCGAGGTAGCCGCGCAGGTGCAACTGGAAAGTCATCTCCATATACGTGTAGACGAGCTCTCTCACGGTTTGCAGCGGCAGCTTGAGGTAGGCATGGCGATTGCGCCGCGCCCGCGCCTTATCATGCTGGACGAGCCGGCCGCCGGGCTCTCTCCATCCGAGCGCGGAGTACTGACGCGGCTCATCAGCGGGCTCGCGCGCGAGCTCACCCTCGTCATCATCGAGCACGACATGGGCATTGTGCTCGAAATCGCCGATCGAATCACCGTACTTCACCGGGGCGCCGTGATTGCAGAGGGCAGCCCGGGCGAGATTCGCGCCAATACCGAAGTGCAACAGGTTTATCTAGGCAACACCTATAGCTGACTGGCACGCGCACATGGCTTTCTTGCTGGAGGTGACCGACCTACACACCTACTACGGTGACAGCCACATTCTGCAAGGCTGCTCGCTGACTGTAGGCGCAGAGTGCGTTGCCGTGCTCGGCCGCAACGGCATGGGCAAAACCACGCTGCTCCGCTCCATCATGGGGCTGACTGTTCCCCGCAGCGGCAGCATTCGCTGGGATGCTGTGGAGATCGCAGGCCATAAGCCATTCGCTATCGCCAGCGTTGGCGTGGGCTATGTGCCGCAGGGCAGGCGGCTCTTTCCGTCGCTCTCGGTTGAGGAGCATCTCACGCTGACAGCGCGCAAACGCAACGCAGCCGAGCCGTGGACGCCCGAGCGTGTCTACGCGCTCTTCCCGGAGTTGGCTGAACGACGCAAGATTGGTGGCACGCTGCTGAGCGGTGGCGAGCAACAGATGCTGGCAATCGGGCGTGCGCTGGTGACCAACCCTTCGATCATACTTCTTGATGAACCTTCCGAAGGGTTGGCGCCCGTGGCCGTGGACCGCGTGATTGACACCTGTCGTGCGCTGCGTGCAGCAGGTATTTCAGTCCTGCTTGTGGAGCAGAACCTGCGTGTAGCCGAGGCGCTGGCCGATCGCGTCTATGTGCTGGTGAGCGGCAAGACCGTCTACGATGCATCAGCGGCAGTCTTCCTGAACGATCATGAACTTCGCATTCGCTATCTGGGTGTGTAGGAGGGATTGACTTTGGCAAACAATGGAACGGCGAGGACAGTGGCGCTTGTAGGCACTCTGGATACCAAAGCCGAGGACTATCTGTTTCTGAAGCAGGAGATTGAGAAGCGAGGCTGCGCCACCCTCACAATCAACGCTGGCGTGTTGGGTGCGCCGGGCTTTGCGCCGGACATTAGTGCAGACGAAGTCGCGCAGGCGGCGGGCGCATCACTGGCGGACCTGGTGACGGCGCACGATCGTGGCAAAGCGCTGGATGTGATGACGCAGGGAGCGGCCGTTCTGGCACGACGGTTGTACGAGGCGGGCCGCTTTCATGGAATCATTGCCATGGGTGGTGGTGGCGGTACAGCTTTGGGCACCAGCTCCATGCGTGTACTTCCCATTGGCGTGCCAAAGCTGATGGTCTCCACCATTGCTGCCGGCGACACCGCCCCCTATGTGGGCACGAGCGACATCGTGATGATGCCCTCGATAGTGGACGTGGCCGGTGTGAATCGCATTAGCCGTATCATTTACAGCAATGCTGCGGCCGCCATTTGCGGCATGGTCACCAGCAGCGAAGTTCAAGAAAGCAAAGACACCGACAAACCCCTTATCGCCGTTTCCCAATTTGGCAATACCACGCGCGCTGTCACGCACGCACGCGACATCCTCGAACGTGCCGGCTACGAGGTCCTCGTCTTTCATGCCACCGGCACGGGCGGCCGCATGATGGAGAAATTGACCTCCGAAGGCTACTTTGCCGGCGTGCTCGACATGACAACGACGGAGTGGGCCGACGAACTCTGCGGCGGCGTGCTGAGCGCGGGCCCCACGCGGCTCGAAGCGGCGGCGAAAGCCGGCGTCCCCCAGGTTGTTGTGCCCGCCTGCCTGGATATGTGCAACTTCTGGGCCCCGGAGACGATACCCGATCGCTATCGGCAGCGCCTCTTCTACCACTGGAATCCGAACGTCACGCTCATGCGCACAACGCCTGAGGAGAACGCACAGCTCGGCCAAATCTTCGCCGACAAACTGAACCAGGCGCATGGGCCGGTCATGGTGCTTGTGCCGATGGGCGGCTTCTCCGAAATCGATGTGCCTGACGGGCCATTCTGGTGGCCGGAGGCCGACCAGGCGTTCGTCGATGCGCTTCGCCGGCACCTTCGCCAGGACATTGCGGTAGAAATCATCGACACAGATGTGAACGATCCGGCGTTCTCGGCGCGCGCCGCCGAAGCGTTGCTTGCAATGCTTCCCACCGATTAGGAGGACTCAAGAATGGCTGTTCCACGCAAGGAGATTCTCAACAAGCTCTATGCCAAGGCCAAAGCCGGCCAGCCAATCATTGGCGGCGGCGCCGGCACGGGCATCTCGGCCAAATGCGAAGAGGCGGGCGGAATTGACTTGATCGTTCTCTACAATACGGGACGCTACCGCATGGCCGGACGTGTCTCGATTACAGGTCTCTTTGCCTACGGCGATGCGAACGCCATCATGATGGAGATGGCCAACGAGGTTCTGCCGGTTATCAAGCATGTGCCTGTCATCGCGGGCGTGAACGCCACCGATCCCTTCCGCCTCATGCCCGTCTTCCTCAAGCAGGTCGCCGAGACAGGTTTTTCCGGCGTGCAGAATTTCCCAACGGTGGGTCTCTTTGACGGCATCATGCGTGCCAATATGGAGGCGACGGGCCTTGGCTACGACAAAGAGGTCGATATGGTTGCCCTTGCACACCAGATGGACCTGCTTACCACGCCCTACGTCTTCAACGAGCGCGAGGCACAGGAAATGGTGCGCGCAGGTGCAGATTTGATTGTGGCGCATGTGGGACTGACGACGGGGGGCACAATTGGCGCGGCGGCCGCGATGACGCTTGACGAGGCGATTGATGTGACAAACCGCATTGCGGCTGCCTCTCGAGAAATCCGCAGCGACGTCCTTGTCATCTGCCATGGGGGCCCCTTTGATGAGCCCGAAAACGTGGCGTCCGCACTGCAGCGCATGCCGGGCGTCAACGGCTTCTATGGCGCAACAAGTATGGAGAGGTTGCCTGTGGAGCGCGCAATCACCGCACAGGTGCGCCAGTTCACACAAATGGTCACGAAGCCCTTTGGGAAATAGGCTGCTTGCTCGACAAAGAGGGTTGCAGAGGGATCGCGTGTCCACATGTGATTCCTGAATGGAATCTACATCGGCTTGGCGAGTGACGGGAGCCAAAACGTCCGGTCGGAATTGCAACAGAGTCCAAATGCCTGTGGCTGGACTTGCTTCGCCACATTCCGGGCGGTCTGCTCCGCAAGTTCCAAGGCGGGGGAGACCGCCCGTCTGTTCATGGGCAGCATCCTCGGGTCTTCCCTTGAGCAGGTCAGCTAGCCCAGGATATGGCGCAACCCAACAACGACGCACCCGACATGCTGGATAGTCCGCATATCACGACGGCGAACATATGGCTGCGAAAGCACATTCGCATATACTGCACACACGGCAACGTGGGAGCCATTGTGATTTCCTAGCGGAGAATTGTGCATGTCCAAGCGTGATTATTACGAAGTATTGGGTGTGGAGCGCAGCGCCGACAAGGAGGCCATCAAAAAGGCATTCCGTCGCCTCGCGCAGAAGTACCACCCCGACGTGAACCGTTCGCCCGAGGCCGAGGCGAGCTTCAAGGAAGTCAATGAGGCCTACCAGATCCTGAGTGATGACCAGAAGCGGGGCGCGTACGACCGTTATGGCCACGCCGGCGTTCAGGGGCCCGGAGCAGGTGCACCCGACTTTGGCGGCTTTGGCGATTTCAGCACCATCTTCGAGGAAATCTTTGCCGGCTTTGGCGGGCAGCAGGCGCAGCGCTCCAACCGCCGCCAACCGCGCCGCGGGGCGGACCTGCGCGCCGATGTGCACCTCAGCTTTGAAGAGGCGGCCTTCGGCAGCGACCGTGAGCTGGAGATTCCCCGCCAGGAGTTGTGCGACCGCTGCGCCGGTAACGGCGCCGAGCCGCCCACGCAGCCCGTGGCCTGCGCAATGTGCAATGGCACGGGTGAGGTGCAGCGCCGCCAGCAAAGCCCCCTCTTCGGCACGGTGGTGACCTCCAATACGTGCCCCACCTGCAACGGCGCGGGCGAGGTGATTCCGTCGCCCTGCAAGAAGTGCAACGGGCAAAAGCGCGTGCGCGTGAGCCGCAAACTCAGCGTCAAGATTCCCGCGGGTGTGGACGAAGGCACACGCATTCGCCTTGCCGGCGAGGGTGAAGCAGGCATTCTGGGCGGCCCCCCCGGCAACCTCTACGTGGTCGTTACGGTGGAGCCCCATCCCATCTTCGTGCGCAACGAGTTTGATGTGCAGATGGAACTGCCCCTCAACATGGCGCAGGCGGCGCTGGGGGCCAGCGTGCGCATTCCCACGGTCGATGGCAAGGAGGAGTTGCTTGAAGTCCCTGCAGGCACGCAAACGGGCAAGGTCTTCCGCAAGCGCGGCTATGGCATCCCCAAACTGCAGCGGCAGGGGCGGGGCGACATGCTGATTACGGCGCGCGTTGTGACTCCCACTGACCTGAACCCCGAGCAACGCAGCCTGCTCCAGCAACTTGCCAAGACCCTTGGTGACGAGTCGATTCAGCAGAACAAAGGTTTTTTTGATCGCATTTTTGGCGCCTGATGCGATTTTACCAGGGCGCCGCGTACTGAAAGATCGTCCGCAACCAGGGCGGAGTCAAGGGAAACGACATATAGGGGACCGCTTTTCCGGCTGTTCCCGTTGTTTCCGCCCTTCTTGCGGATTTGCCCATTGCAGTTTTTAGCACCCAGTCATGCGGCTGGGTGCTTGTGAGTCCGGAGGTGGGTCATGGCCGAGTTTGCGGCAGACGCGTTGCTGGAACTGGCGGTGGAGTGTGACCCCGAGGCCGCCGAAGCGGTGAGCGAACTCTTCAACCGCTTCAATGGTGGCGGCTACGACGAGGAGAACGAGGCGGGCGAGGCCGCAGGCGGCGGAGCCGTCATTGAGGCCACGGGCTTCGACAATGACGACGACCAACTCGTGCCCACGGCGCACCGGATTGTCGTCAAGACCTTCATCAAGCCGGGCGCGCGCGGCGTTGAGATTCGGCGCGCAATCGAAGAGGGGCTGTGGCGGCTCTCGCTGCTCTACCCCATCCCCGAAGCGCAAATTCGTGAGGTGCGCGAGGAGGACTGGGCCAACGCGTGGAAGCAGTTTTACAAGCCGCTGCGCATTGGTAAGCGCGTCGTTCTCAAACCCACCTGGGAAACGTGGGAAGAGAAGCCGGGCGACCTGATCATCCACCTTGATCCCGGCATGGCCTTCGGCACGGGGATGCACCCCACCACGCGCCTCTGCATAGCCGCCCTCGAGGAGACCGTGCAGCCGGGCGACCGCGTGCTTGACGTGGGCACGGGCAGCGGCGTGCTCGCGGTGGTGGCGCTGCGCCTGGGTGCGACCTCTGTGCTGGCAACGGACATTGACCCGTTGGCCGTGCGCGTGGCGCACGAGAACGCCGCGCTCAACGCCGTGGCCACGGGATCAGGCGCGCCGCTGGAGATTCGCCAGGGGAGCGTGCCTGCGGGCGTGGCGGGCGGCTTCCAGGTGGTGGTGGCCAATATTCTGGCCGAGGTGCTGGCCAAACTCTTTGACGGCGCCTATGACAATACCCCCCTGGCAGAGCCACTGGCGCCCGGCGGCCACATCATCCTCTCGGGCATACTGGCCGACCGCGCCCTGCTCGTGGAGGCTGCCGCCCAGCGTCATGGCCTCACCCTTACCGGCCGCCTGCAGGAGGGCGACTGGGTGGCGTTGGTGGCGCAGCGACCCCTGTAACGCGGGTTCAAAGGTTCAAGCGTTCAAGGTTCGGCGCAATCGAGTCTCATCGTGAATGGGGCGACCTGTGCGAACACGAACCCGTGAACTCTTGAACCCTTGAACTCTTGAACCCTTGAACTTGCCTATGCACCGCTTCTTTGTCGCGCCGGACATGTTGACGAGCGGCGCAACCGTGGCGCTGGACAGCCACGCGCACCAACTGCACACTGTTCTGCGGTTGCAGGCGGGCGATGGCATTTTGCTGCTTGACGGCAGCGGCCACGAGTATCCCGCAACGCTTACCGCGGTGAGCGCCAAACACGCCGCGGCGGCCGTGGGCGCGCCCCGGCCGTGCCTCACGGAACCCCGCCTGCAGATTACGCTCTACATGTGCAGCCTCAAAGGCGAAAAGTTCGCGTGGGTGCTGCAGAAGTGCACGGAATTGGGCGTGGTGCGCTTTGTGCCCGTAGTGAGCAAGCGCAGCATTGTGCGCCCGACCGCCGCGTTGGGCCTCAAGGCCGAACGCTGGCAGGCAGTCATTCGCGAGGCCGCGGAGCAGTCACACCGCGCCATCCTGCCTACGCTGGCCCCGGCGCTTGATTATGGTCAGGCGATTGAGCTGGCGCAAGGGCTGCGGCTGCTGCCGTGGGAGGAGGCTGCCGCAGGTGGCGCACCGCTGCTGCCACCGGCGGGCGTCGCGAAGGTCAGCCTGCTCATCGGCCCGGAGGGCGGCCTGGCTGATGACGAAGTCGCTGCGGCGCAGGCGGCGGGCTGGCAGGTGATATCGCTTGGCCCGCGCATTTTGCGCGCCGAAACGGCCGCCATTGCAGGTGTGGCCGCACTGCTCGCGCTTGCGGGCGACATAGGCGGCGCACAGTAACTGACTCGGACGCACTGAATTACCGGCCCGGTTTCAACACCTGCCGCCGCGATGGTGGCATGAAATGGGACCTCCCCACCTCGGTGAGGGAGGGGCCGCGAATATGGTATTGCCCGTTTGCGCCACCTTGACATTGCGCCCCACGCATGCTATAAGTTTATCGATCATATGACCGATCATATTCGCTCGCCGGCGCCTGCTGCTGGTGCTCCCGCTTGACAACCTGCATGCGTCGCCCCAGCTCTCCGTGGCGGAGTATGCTGATCGGTTCACCCGCCTGTGGGTGTACAATACAGACTGCTGGCTCCACACCTCCCAACCAATATCCGATAGCGCGTGCAACCGAAGGCTGCGTGTTTGCATGGACAAGGCGAACGCCCTGCTCTGGATGGAAAACGTCAGCAAGACTTTCCCTGGCGTCAAGGCCCTCGACAATGTGAGCCTGCACGTTAACGCGGGCGAAATCCTTGGCCTGATCGGGCAGAACGGCGCGGGCAAGTCCACGCTGATGAAGATACTCTCGGGCGTCTACTCGATTGACGAGGGTACGATCTACCTCGAAGGCGTACCCACCCAGATTCACAATCCCCACCACGCACAACAGTTGGGCATCTCCATCATCTATCAGGAACTCAATTTGATGCCCAACCTCTCCGTCATGGAGAACATCTTCATCGGGCGCGAGCCGGGGCCGCCCGTGTACTTCTCGCGTCGCGCCTGCGAGGCTGCCGCCCAGGAACTTCTCGATCGTCTCAAACTAACCCTGAAGCCCACCGCCATCGTCCGCACGCTCTCCGTCGCCGAGCAGCAGATGGTCGAAATTGCCAAGGCCATCTCGCGCAAGGTTAAAGTCATCATTATGGACGAGCCCACGTCGTCCTTGAGCGACACCGAAGTACAAACACTCTTCGGCGTGATCGACGACCTCAGGCAGCAGGGGATCGGCGTTATCTTCATCTCGCATCGCCTCGAAGAGGTGCTCCATGTCTGCCACCGTGTCACGGTGCTGCGTGACGGGCGCCATGTCGGTGATGCAGACATTCGCGACGTAAGCAAGGATGACCTGATTCGCATGATGGTTGGCCGGTCGCTCGAGACATTCTTCCACGAAGAGGAAGCCACCTCTGCGACTGCCGCCGATGTCGTTCTTGAAGTTCGGAATCTGTGGCGGCAAGGCAATTCGCTGGACCCCAAAGCGGAAGTTTTGAAGGGGATCAACTTTTCCCTGCGGCGCGGCGAGATTTTGGGGCTGGCAGGGCTCGTCGGCGCCGGACGCACCGAACTCGTGCGCACGATTTTTGGAGCCGACAAGCGTCAGGCAGGCGAGATCTTCATCAATGGCGAGCTCGCGAATATTCACTCACCGCAGGATGGCATCAGCTACGGCATTGGTCTTGTGCCGGAAGACCGCAAGGGTCAGGGGCTGGTCCTGGGGCAAACTGTACGCGCCAACATGACGCTTGCCAACTTGCGTGCGCTGACGCAATTTGGCATTGTGCGCAGCGGCCAGGAACGCGTGCAAGTGAGCGAGTTCATCCGGCGGCTCACCATCCGCACCCCGAGCCAGGAACAAACCATTGTCAACCTCTCAGGCGGAAACCAGCAGAAGGTTGTTATCAGCAAATGGCTGATGGTGAAACCCAAAATCCTGATCATGGACGAACCGACGCGCGGCATCGATGTAAGCGCCAAGTCGGAAATCTATGATCTCATGCGCCAGTTGGTGATGCAGGGCATCAGCATCCTGATGATCTCGTCGGAGTTTCCTGAACTGCTGGCGATGTGCGACCGCATTGTCTGCATGACTGAAGGCCGAGTCACCGGCGAACTTTCCCGGCGCGAGGCAACCCTGGAAGCCTTAATGCATTACTGCACGATGCGCGAGCACGCGATCGTCAAGGAAATCTGATCTGCGCAGAGGAGAATTGCTGTGACGGCCAACACGATTAGTGCCCCTCCCAAAGCCAAGGGCCGCGACTGGGTGGCCTTTGCCGGCCAGTTTGGGGCCTTGCTTGTCCTCATTCTGATAAGCCTCTTCTTTGCCAGTCGCGAGGAAGCGTTTCTGACTACCCCCAATCTGCTCAACATTTTGCGCCAGGTTTCGATCTACGGGATTCTCGCCATCGGCATGACATTCGTCATCCTCACTGGAGGTATTGATCTCTCCGTGGGCGCCGTGCTGGCACTGGCGGGGCTGATCGCCGGCGCCGTCTACAAGGGAGGCTTTGGCCTGATGGCCGCAGGCGAAAGCCGGGGCTACGGCCTATTCGCCGCAGTCGGCGCCGCACTTCTTGTCGGGCTTGCGGCAGGATTTCTGCAAGGTGGCGCGGTAATCGGCCTCAAAGTTCCGCCCTTCATTGCCACCCTGGGCGGCTTTACGGCCTTTCGCGGTCTTACGCTGCTGCTCTCCAACAGCGCCCCCGTCAGCAATTTTGACGACACCTATAAATGGTGGGGACGTGATTCGATTGGCCCCCTTCCGGTTCTCGTGCTGGTCTTTGTAACGCTTGCCGTCGTTGGATGGGCCATCCTGCGCTATACACGCTATGGACGCCATGTCTACGCCGTGGGCGGCAATGCCGAAGCCGCTCGCCTCTCGGGTCTCAACAGCAGCCGCGTTACCATGAGCGTCTATGTGATCAGCGGCTTTCTCGCGGGCCTCTCAGGCTTCCTGCTCTCCTCGCGCCTCAATTCCGCCGAGCCCAATGCAGGAGTCGGCTACGAACTGACGGTGATCGCCGGCGTGGTAATTGGCGGCACCAGCATGTCGGGCGGCTCCGGCAACATCCCGGGCACTGTGCTCGGTGTCGTGTTAATTGGCGTGCTCAGCAACGGGCTGACCCTGATGAACGTCTCGCCCTATTTCCAGCAGATCCTGACCGGCTTGATCATCGTTTTCGCAGTCTTCTTCGACCAGGTTGTCAAGCGCCGGCGTGGCTAGTCACTAGCTTCGCACCGGCTACCCTGTATTATCACGTTTTGTCTCGGTCACTCCGTTCAAAGATGTTTTGCAAGCCAACCAACCATACCGACAGGAGAGTGGAACAAATGCGTACCAGAATGCCGCTGTTTTTCACATTGATGGTCGTCTTGATGATGCTGGTCGCCTGTGGCGCCCCTGCGGCGCCGGCAGCGCCCGCTGCCGAAGCACCGGCCGCCGAAGCACCGGCCGCCGAAGCACCGGCCGCCGAAGCACCGGCTGTCGAAGCACCGGCTGCCGAAGCACCGGCCGCCGAAGCGGCAGCCACTGAGGCTCCCGCCGAAGCACCTGCCGCCGA
>CAYJNV010000074.1:12583-16887 GCA_964370975.1 uncultured Caldilineaceae bacterium
GCCGCCGACGAGGCCCTGCAGATCGCCTTTTCGCTCCCCGGCATGAATTTCCCCTTCTTCGTCCACATGGAGAAGCAGTTCCGCGCCGCGGCCGAAGAAATCGGCGGCATCGAAGTCCTTACCCTCGATGGCCAGGACAACACTGCGACCCAGGTGGCAGGCATTGAGACCGCCATTGCGCAGGGTGTCGATGGCATCGTCATCAGCCCGCGCACAACGGACGGCCTCTCGGCCGTCATTCAGCAGGCGATTGACGCCGGCATTCCCGTCGTCAGCGTCGACCGGCAGGTCGAAGGCGTAACGGGCATCCTGGCTCATGTCGGCGCAGACAACGTTCTCGGCGGCGAGCAGCAGGGTGAGGCGATTGTGAGCCTCTTCCCTGACGGCGCAAAGATCATTGAACTGCTTGGCACCCCAGGCGCCTCGCCCGCGATCAACCGCAGCGCAGGTCTCCACAACGTGATTGACCCCGTCAGCAGCATCGAAGTCGTTTGCCAGCAGACGGGCAACTTCAACCGTGCAGACGGCCTGAGCGTCACCGAGAACTGCCTGACGGCAAACCCGGATGCGAAGGCGATCGTCGCGGCAAATGATGATATGGCACTGGGCGCCGTCGAGGCCGCCAAGGCAGCCGGTCTGGCAATCCCCGTCATCGGTTTCGATGCCCTGCCCGAAGCACTCCAGGCAGTGGACAGCGGCGACCTGTACGGCACCGTCGAGCAGTTCCCCGGCGAGCAGTCGGCCACCGCACTGCGCACTGTGCTGGCCTTCATTGCCGACGGCACGGCGCCCGAGAGTGACTCGATCTTCCTTGCGCCCAAGTTGATCACCAAGGACAACCTGAGCGAGGGCGAGCGCGCTGCCGAGGCTGGTCTGTAGATTTATCGTTGCAGGACAAGGACGACTTTGTCCTCTAGTGTACGAACTTCAGGAGGGGCGGCAAACGCCGCCCCTCCGATCGATGATAGGCCCAAAAAGCACCGCGGAAGGCGCTTGACGTCCACCGCCGCTTGCGCAAAATGCAAACTCATGGGAGCCGCATGGGCCTCATGAAGGGAGAAAAGATCATGGCTGTTCAGACTTCAACTTCAACCGTCCAGCGTGCGTTTGATGCCGGCGAAGGCGTCATGCGCCTGGCCCCCACATGGGTGCCGCGCTCTTTTTGCATTCCGGGCCGGCGCATCAAGCTTGACCCGCGCGACTACTACTCGTTCGGCGCCCATCGCGGCGGTATCGACGAGCGATGGTTCTCCTCCACCACCAAGGCAGACAACGGCCCCCTCACCACGCCTGACGAGGGCTTGAGCTACGTGGTCCTTGAGCAGGGCGGTAGCGTGGAAAAGGTGTTGCTCATCGACGCCGTGGCCGAACTGGGCGCTGCGCTGCTGGGCGACAGACTGTGGAACGACTTCGGCAAGTGGCCCATCTATTCCAAGTTCTTTGACAACCGCGACCCGCTGCCGCACCACCTGCACCAGCGCGAAGAGCACGCCCACGCCGTGGGCATGGAGCCCAAGCCCGAGGCCTACTTCTTTCCGCCTCAATTGAACAATCACGGCGGCAGCTTCCCACACACTTTCTTCGGCCTGGAGCCGGGCACCACAAAGCAGCAGGTGCGTCACTCACTGGAAGTCTGGAGCGAGGGCGACAACAAGATCACCAACCTCTCCAAGGCCATGCGCCTGGAGCCGGGCACGGGCTGGTATGTCCCCGCCGGGCTGCTCCACGCCCCGGGCAGTCTCTGCACCTATGAGCCGCAGTGGGCGAGCGACGTCTTCTCCATGTTCCAGTCGCTGGTCGCCGAAGTGCCAATTCCTTGGGAACTGTGCGTCAAGGCCGTGCCTGAGGACAAGAAGTACGACTACGATTACCTGGTTTCCATGGTCGACTGGGACGCCAACATCGTGCCCAACATCAAGGAAGTCTACTTCCGCCCGCCGGTGCCGGTGAAGGGCGTGAAGGAGATGGCAGACGCAGGCTACCAGGAGAACTGGATCACCTATGGCAACGAATTCTTCGCTGCCAAGGAACTGACGGTGATGCCTGGGCGTACGGTTACAATCAAGGACTCCGGACCGTACGGCTTCATCGTGCTGCAGGGCCACGGCACGCTCAACAAGCACGCCATCGAGACCCCCGCGCTGATTCGCTTTGGTCAACTGACCCATGACGAGTACTTCGTGTCGGCGCAGGCCGCGCAGGCCGGTGTGACGATTGCGAACCCCAGCGGCGCCGATCCCATCGTTATGCTCAAGCACTTTGGCCCCACACCCGAAGCGCCCGCCGCATAGCCACACGCAGGCGCAATGAGCCGGAACGCAGAAAGAGCGGATAGAGCAGGAAAGGGCAGGAATGCTCTTTCTCTGCTGTATCCGCTCTTCTGGCGTACCGGGGACTCAATGCGCCTAAATGTGGCTAGCTCTCGAACATCCCTGCGCCCTGTACGGGCTCGACGGGAAAGATATCGGCCACAATGCCGGTTTCCATCAGGTAGTGCTCACCTGTGGATTTGATAAACGCGTCGACTTCTTCCTTTTCGATCACTGCGACCATCGAACCGCCGAAGCCCGCACCGGTTTGGCGCACGCCGATGATGCCGGGCGCATGGTTCGCGGCGTGCACCATCGCGTCCATTTCGGGCACGGTAATGTTGTACAGATGGCCTGCGCCACGATACGAAGCAGACATCAGCTTGCGAATGGCCTTGCGGTCACCCATCTCCAGAGCCTCAGCCATGCACACGACGCGCCCGCTCTCCTCAATCACAAAGCGCGCACGTTTGGCAAGTTCGGGTGAAAGATCGGGCGCGAGGGCCTCAAAGGTGGCGCGCTGCAGGTCGCGCAGCGAGCGAATGCCGGGCACCTTGCCGCGCAGTGCCTGCACAACTTCCTGACATTGGCTGCGCCGCACGCTTGCAAGCGAATCCACCGGGCGACGTGGTGCGTTGGTGTTGCAGACCATCACCTGCAGCCCTTGTGCGAGCTTCAGATTGAAGCTGTGCAGCGAGCGTGAGTCTACCATAAGGATATGGCCGGCGCGCCCGGCACTCACGCTGTACTGGTCTGTTATGCCGCAGTCGACGCCCACGAAGTGGTTTTCGGCGCGCTGCCCCAGTACGGCGCGTCGTGGCGCGTCCAGCTGGACGCTGCACATGGCTTCCATGAGTGCGCTTGTGGCCATTTCGAGGGCGGCCGAAGAACCAAGGCCGATGCCCAGCGGCGCCGTCGAGTGAACGAGCACCTGCGCCGGCTGCAGCGGGCAGCCAGCTTCGGCAAGCACCCACGCCATGCCGCCCACATAGTTGGGCCATGTGGGCGTGACGAAGCGCTCGAGGCGCTTCAGGTCAAATGAATAGGAGCCGGGCGCGTTCAGGGACTTGACTTCGAGGTGTGCCGAGGAGTCTCCAGGCGTTGTGCGGCCGGCCACCCAGGTGTCGCGATCGATATTCATCGTGAGCACCCAACCCTGATTGTAATCAGTGTGGCTGCCCATCAAATCGATACGGCCGGGTGCTCGGGACCAGTGCGTGGGAAGTGCGCCATATCTTTCGGCGAATGCGGCGGACATTGTCGCAAAACGCGACGCGGCGTTCACATCATTGGTCACGCAGGCGACTGCCGTGTGATGCATTGCAGGGGGGATTGCATGCATGTTCGCTGTTTCCTGTATTGGATTCGTAAAGCACGGTGTTTGGGAATGGTCGAAACGACGCTTCCCGGTTAGCGGATGACCTCGGTTATTCGAAAGGATGGAATATGGTTCTTACCGGAGCACAGGCACACGAGAGACGCCCGCCCTGCGCATACGATCAATCAGCGCAATGAGAGCGTGGGGATCACAATGAGGAATACAACGCAAGCTCTTGCCCGACATTATACGATCATCCTGACAAAAACGCAATAGGCTGTAAGGAATTCGTAGGTATTTTGCAAGACATTCTAAGCAATTGCGCGTACATCATTCTGCGCCGCAAGTCAGAACCAGGCGCAACGCCTGGCGCAACCCGCTCAACTGCTGTCAGGAACTGGATGCGCGGGCGGGTTGCCCAGGCGGAATGTAGATGCAGACGGACGCGTGTTCATTCGCAGCCTGCGTCCCTATCCTCTCCATTGCCGGCCGAATCTGGAGCGCGCCTCCGCCAGGCGCTAGGCGGCGCTTTCGGTAGCGGCTTTGCTCCGCTTTGCAGGCGCCCGCTTGGTGGCCGTGGCTGACTTCTTTGTGGCCGGCTTTGCTTTTGAGTTCGTTGTCTTCTTGGCGGCTGTACTTTTCCTGGCCGTCGCACTCTTGCTTGCGGCCTTGGCCGG
>CAYJNV010000075.1:0-16877 GCA_964370975.1 uncultured Caldilineaceae bacterium
GGCAATGGCCGCCGCGTGACATGGTACGATTATGTCTGCAAGCACAGCGCCTCTCGACACCAGTTCAGCATCATTACGGGTGAGCATAACACCATGAAATTCTTCGCACGGCCTCTGGGCGTTGGCTTCATCTTTGGGGCCATCGGCATACTGTTGACGGTTGTAGGCGTAGTCCGAGGCGAGGTGCCGGCGCAGCCGGCCAGCATTGCCGTTGCACTTGCACTGGGCGGCGGCATCTGGTTTTTGATTGCGTGGGCGGTGGCATCGGCGGCGCGTGACGTGGAGAGCGACGTGGCTGCGCAAGCGGCCCTTCCTTTTGAGGGCGATGCGACCGAGTCATCGCAACGCGACGTGGGCGTGCTCAAACAGTAGGCAGGCTGCACGGTTCGCAATTGAGAGTGTTTGCGGTGAGGCGGGGCTTCCCAATGGGGATTTCCCCGCCTTTATTTAATGCAAGAATTGCGTTGTTATGAAATCAGCATTGACAACCGCTGCAATCGGGTATATTATCCTTGCATCATCCCATCATCATGGTATTACAGCATAACAAGAGCCTCGCACGGTCCGTCCAGCCACGTATCCATCGGTTAGCGCGCCGCTTACCACTGCGCGCTGTCACCGAAAGAGCAGGCGGTCATGTCCCCACCGTCCGGCAGCGCCACAAGCGCCCATCTCCCGTCAACTGCGGCTGTCAATCACAGCAGCCCAATGCCCTATTACGCGCAGGTGAAGGAAGCGCTGCGCGAGCAAATTGAGCGGGGCGAGTGGCGCCCGGGCGAGCAAATTCCGGGCGAACCGGAGCTCTGCCAGATTTTCGGTGTCAGCCGCACGGTCATTCGCCAGGCGCTCATGGAACTGGTCTTCGAGGGGTTGATTGTGCGCGAAAAGGGCAAAGGCACCTTCGTCGCCGAGCCCAAGATCACCGAGAGCCTGGCGCAGCGCCTCACCGGCTTCTATGAGGACATGGCCAGCCGCGGCAACCCGCCCGTCAGCCGAGTTTTGCGCCAGCAAATCGTGGGCGCCGTTGAGAAGGTGGCCGGCTATCTAAATGTGCCCGTTGCCACGCAGCTGGTCGAGATTGAACGACTGCGCTACATCAACGAAGAACCGCTTGTGCTTGTGACCACCTATGTGCCCTACGCGCTCTGTCCCAAACTGCTGGAAGCCGATCTCACCCGCCAGTCTCTCTACACGTGGATGGAGCGGGAGTACGGCCTGGTGATCGCCCGCGGGCGACGTACGCTGGAGGCGGTGGCCGCGACCCCACGTGAGTCGGAACTGCTACAGGTGCCCGTGGGTGCGCCCCTTATGTTGCTTAACAGCGTCTGCGTTCTCGAAGACGGCGCCCCTGTCGAGTACTACCACGCCCTGCACAGGGGCGACCGCTCCCGCTTTGATGCAGAACTCCTGCGAGTCATCCAGCCCAGCGCCATATAGGCTGGCGCATTCCACGCTGTGGCGCGTCCCCGCGCCAGGAGGTCCTCAACATGCCCCGTGAAACGTTTGCCGCTGGCCTGTGGGTCTTTGCCCAATCGGAGGAAAAATTCGGGGGCTACAACAGCGCGTGGACGGTACGCGAGCAGATTGCCGCTGCTGCCTCCGTGCCCGGCCTCAAGGGCGTTGAACTCATCTCGCCGCTGCACGTCAGCATGTCCACAGTGCGCGAAGTCAAGGCCATGCTCGAGGATGCCGACCTCAAGGCGGTCTCCGTCAATCCCTATGTGTGGACGGAGCCGCAGTGGAAGCGGGGCGCACTCACTTCGCCTGACCCGCAGGTGCGCCGCGCCGCAGTGGACCGCGCCAAGGAAGCGGTTGAGATCGGCCAGGTGCTGGGCTGCCGCCGCATGGACCTGTGGCCGGGCGAGGATGGCTTTGACTACCTCTTCCAGGCTGACTACCGCGACCTGTGGGAGTGGACGAGCCAGGGCGTGCGCGAAATTGCCGAGTATGACCCGGAGACGCTCATTGGCATTGAGTACAAGGTTGAGGAGCCGCGTACCCATCAGTTGGTGAGCAACGCAGGCAAGGCTGCGCTGCTGGGCATGATGCTGGGTCTGCCCAACGTGGGCGCCTATCTGGACTTTGGCCATGCGCTGATGGCGCGCGAAGTGGCTGCCGAGAGCGTGGTTCTGTTGGCCAACGCCAGGCGCCTCATGGGTGTTCATGTCAACGACAACTTCGCTGTTGCCGATGACGACCTTATGGTGGGTACGGTGAATTTCTGGGCGCTGCTTGAGTTCCTCATGGCCATTGAAGATGTGGGAACGGATGCAAGCAACGGAGGCTATGACGGCTGGATTACTCTCGACATTGTGCCCAGGCAGGAATCCGCCACAGCCGGCTGCACGCGCAGCATTGAGATGCTCAACACCTGCTACGCGCTGCTTGCGCGGTTGGACCGCCAGGCCCTGCGCGCCGCGCAGCGCGAACTCGACGCCGTGGAGACCCAGCGCCTTGTGCAGAAAATGCTGGTAGGGTAGGCAGGCGGAAAGTCCTGGCTTCATGGCGGGGCACGCTGTCGCACTTCGGCGTATGGGCATGCAAGGAAAGGAGAGGCGCATCACTCAACCCCACAACCGACTTCCAGTGCCTTCCCGCTTTCGGCCGTAACGTTCAACCGACGTTGATTTTTTCCTTCGTTTGCGATTCACCCTTGTTACAGGTTCTTCAAGCCACCACGAAAGGCAGGAACACCAGGTGAAACAGACCATCAATCGCCGCGATTTCCTCAAGTTCGTTGCAGGCGCCACCGGCGCAGTTGCGCTGGCCGGCTGTGTGGCCCCGGTCGCCCCGGGCGCAGCCCCAGCAGCAGGCGCTGCTGCTGGTGCTGCACCTGCCGCTGCCGACAAGATTTTCATGGGCACTGTCATTCGCACGCTGGCCAATGAGTACCATGCCTCATGGTTCAAGGGTGGCCAGATGTTCGCCGATGCGGTGGGCCAGGGCGCAAACCATCGCGGCCTCCACTGTGAAGGTGAAAGCGAAAAGCAGTTGACGCTGATGAAGGCGCTCATCCAGGAGGGCGGCAAGAACGTCATCTTCAACATTGACCCGAACGAAGCCCCCGACGCGCGCGCGATTGCCGACCTCTGCGCTGAGAATGGTGTCTATTTCCTGACGCAGTGGAACAAGCCGGATGACCTGCACCCGTGGGATTACGACCCCTTCTGGGTTGCTCACATGGGCGTCGACGGCGTGCCCTCGGGTTACTACGTCGCCAAGGAGCTCTTCACCGCCATGGGCGGCAAGGGCAAAATCGTTGCGCTGCAGGGCTTGCTGGCCAATGTTCCCGCCATTCAGCGCTTCGAAGGCATGAAGCAGGCGCTGGCCGAATTCCCCGACATCGAGCTTATGGCCGACCAGACAGCCGAGTGGGACCGCGGCAAGGCAGTCGGCGTTACAGAGGCCTTCCTGGCCGCCTACCCCGACATCACGGGCATCTGGGCAGCCAATGACAACATGGGCCTGGGTGCACTCGAAGCCCTGCGCACTGCAGGCAAGAACGGCGAAATTCTGGTTGTCGGTATCGACGGCACCAGTGAGGCCATCGAAGCCACAATCAACAAGGAATTCGCCGCCACCGTCAACAACGACCCGATGTGGCAGGGCGGTATGGGTCTTTCGTTGCCGTACAGTGCGATGATGGGGACATTCGATCCGGCTAAGGAAGACCACGGTCACCGCGAGTTCTACTTTGAGCCCGTCTATGTGAACATGGCCAACGCCGCCGAAATCAAGGCTACCTACATCGAAGGCGCACCCGAGTACGACTGGAACGACCTGTGGGGCCGCGTCCAGGCATAGCTGGCGCCGCCGCTCGTTGATTGACTTGCAGCACTGCTGCCCTCCCCCAGGGATACCCGAACCTGGGGGAGGGACTTCCTAACGAATCTGGAGGGCCATATGGCTGCACAGGCGCCAATTCTCCCTGTCCTGAAACCCGTCGTTAAGCGCCGCCGGCTGCCGGCGACCCTGGGTCCACTTGCCGTGCTGGCTGTAATCGTCACCGGCATGACAATGCTAAACCCGCTCTTTCTGAGCGCGGTCAATATGCAGAATCTTGCCCGCCAGGCCTCCATTCTTGCGATCCTGGCGATTGGCGAGACCTTCATTATTCTGCTGGGCAGCATCGATCTTTCGGTGGAAGGCAACATGGCGGTCAGTTCGGTCATCATTGGCCTGCTGGCAGCCAACTACTTCAATGACAATGACTATGGGATGTTGGCGGTTATTCTGGCCATCTCTGCAGCCACCGTATTTGGCTTCACCTGCGGCATGTTGCACACGCGCCTGCGCATTCCGGCCTTTATGGCGACACTGGGCATGCTCTACGTGGGCATGGGCATTGGCACGTGGCTAGCCAAAGGTATGAACTTGCCCCTGCAGGACCCGATGATTCTCTCCTGGGCGCGCGGCACAACATTCTCGATCCCAAATTTGCTCTTCTTTGGCATCGGCATGTCAATGCTTGGTCTGGTGCTCGAGCGCTATACGCGTTTTGGACGCTATGTGATGGCAATCGGCGGCGCCGAAGATCGCGCCAAGCTCGCGGGCGTGCCCATCAATCGCTACAAGGTAATGGCTTTCACCATTGCCGGCTTCTTCTTTGGCGTGGGCGGCGTGCTCAACACCGCACGCATGGGCGCAGGCGCGGCCCAGGCCGGCGCGCTCATGCTCTTCGCTGCAATCACGGCCGTGGCGGTTGGCGGCACGGCGCTGACTGGTGGTCGCGGCGGGATCGTGCAGTCAATCATCGGTGCGCTCATTGTCACGGCCATCAGCAACGGCATGATCCTGGCGGGCGTGCCCAGCATTGCTCTCGTAGCCGTGCAGGGCACAATCATCACCATTGCCGTCATCCTCACGCTCGACCGCAGCAAGCTGCCTTTCGTCAAGTAGTTGCGTCGCGCAGAATCCGAACTTAGCCGGGGTGTTGAAATGAGTGAACCAGTCCTCGAAGTTCGTAATGTCTCCAAGAGCTTTCCGGGCGTCAAGGCTCTCAAGGATGTGTCGTTGGAGATTCGCCCCCACGAGATCGTGGGGTTGGTGGGTGAGAACGGTGCGGGCAAGTCGACACTGCTCAAGATTCTGATTGGCGCCTATCAACCCGATCAGGGCGAGATCAAGGTGCGCGGCCAGCCGGTGCAGATCAACAGCATCAAGGATGCCGCCAAGCTTGGACTGGCCATGGTCTTCCAGGAACAGTCGGTGCTTGCCAACATGACGGTGGGTGAGAACATCTATCTGGGCCACGAAACAGCCTTCGTGCGTTACGGCATTATCGACTGGAAAAAGTTGAACAACTCGGCAGTGCACCAGTTGGATAAAGTGGAGCTCAAACTCGACCCCGGTACGGCTGTGCAGGACCTCAGCTTTGCCACCCGCCAGATGGTGGAGTTGGCCAGAGTCCTCACCATCGAGGACCGCACCCATCATGAGCCGATCATCATTCTGGATGAGCCGACTACTGTGCTTGACGCCGGCGAGGTGGAGATGCTCTTCTCGCGGCTGCGCAGCCTGCGCGAGCGTGCCTCGATCATCTTTGTCACGCACCACCTCGACGAAATCATGGAGATTACGGACCGCGTCTACGTCTTCAAGGATGGGGCCAACGTGGCCGAGATGGATACCACGGAAGTGACAGAAAGCAAACTTCACCGGCTGATGGTCGGACGCGAGTTGCAGGGCGAGTACTACCGCATGGCCAAGCAGGCTACGCCGCGCTCCGAGGAAGTCCTCAATGTTGAAAACCTCTGCAAGGCAGGCGAATACGAGGATGTCAGCTTCACGCTTCACAAGGGCGAGATCATCGGATTTGCCGGCGTTCTAGGATCGGGGCGTGAATCAATCTGCCGCGCGGTGGCCGGGGTAGAGAAACCTGATACGGGGCGTATCCTGATCGACGGCAAACCGCTTTCGCTGGGCTCGCCTGCGCACGCGATCGATTCAGGCGTAGGCTATGTGCCGCAGGATCGCGGCGTAGAGGGGCTGGTTCTCTACCTCAATATTGCGCAGAACATTTCGCTGCCCAACATTGGCGCTGTGGTGCGCCGTGGGATGCTCAGCCGCAAACGCGAGCGCGACCAGGCCATCAAGTGGATCAATCGCATGTCAATCAAGACGCCGGGGCCAAATCAGCTCTGCTTGAACCTGAGCGGCGGCAACCAGCAGAAGGTCGTCCTCAGCAAGTGGCTCGCGGCCACCGTCAAGATCATGGTGCTGGACCATCCCACGCGCGGCATCGACGTGGGCGCCAAGGAAGAGGTCTACGAGTTGATTCGCGAGTTGGCCAATCAGGGGATTGCCTTCCTTCTAATTGCCGACACGCTGGAAGAAACGATTGGCCTTTCCAATGTGGTCTATGCCATGAAGGATGGCGTCGTGACGAAGATTTTTGACGCCCCGGCCGACAGCAAACCCATGCCGCTTGACCTGATTGAGTACATGATGTAGTCGCAGCGGCTGCCTGCGCAAGCGCCGGCGACTCCACCGCTTTTCGTTGACTGCGAGGATTCCATGTCTGCATCGCCATCTGCGCCACCTGCCACGCCCGCACAGCCCGCGCCGGTTGCCGATACGCATTCGCGTTGGAGCCGTATGCGCGACTCGCGCAACCTGGTTAGCGCAATGCCAGTGATTGCCCTGATTACGCTCATGATTATCATGACGATTGGCAGCCCACGCTTTATTCTGCCCCAAAACCTCGTCAACCTCGTGGACCAGAGCTCGACGCTGCTGATCCTGGGCGTGGGCCAAACCTTTGTGATTCTGCTCGGCTCCATCGACTTGACGCTGGCCTCTGTAGCGGCCATGAGCACCATCCTGACGGCGATGCTGATTCCCACTCTGGGCTATGGTGCCTTCTTTGTAGGCGCCGGCTTCGGCGTCTTTTCGGGGCTGATGACGGGGCTCATCCACACCAAAGCGCGCATTCCCTCCTTCATTGCCACGCTGGGCATATCGGGCCTGTGGACAGGCGTCGCCTTCCTCGTCTCCAATGCGACGCCGATTTCGGTGGCGAGCGCCGACATTCACTTTCTCGAGTGGGTACGCGGCGACACGCTGGGCCTGCCCAACACGGTTTACATTGCGGTCACTGTGCTTGCAATCACTTACGTTCTCGAGGCCTACACCCCATTCGGCCGCTTCGTCAAGGCGATTGGCGCGGGTGAGCGCGCGTCGGCAGTATCGGGCGTGAACATAGACAAATACAAGACGCTGGCCTTTGTGCTCGCGGGCACGCTTGCCGGACTGGCAGGCGTGATGCTCTCAGCGCGCATGGCGGGCGGCTCTGCGCGTATGGCCGACGGCTTTCAGATGAAGTCAATCGCGATCGTCGTGTTGGGCGGCACAGCCATCAGCGGCGGCATTGGCGGCGTCATGCGCACGGTCATCGGTGCGCTCATCGTCATGGTGCTCGACGTGGGCATGAACATGATCGGCGTCAACCCGTGGTTCCAGCAAGCAATCTACGGCGCCATCATCATTCTGGCCGTTGCTCTGACGATTGACCGCAGCCGTATCACAATCATCAAGTAGAGTCCGTTTCAACTGGAGGTGCTGCTGTGCGATCCATAGTCGTAACTGAACCCGGCCGCGGCGAGCTCGTCGAGCTCCCCAAACCCTCCCCTGGTCCCTATGATGCGCTGGTGCGCACCGAGGTGGCCTGCCTGTGCAACGCCACCGACCGCAAATTGGTGGAAGGGCACTTCCCTGGCGTGGAGCACTACCCGTTGACCCTTGGCCACGAGACCGCGGGCATCGTGGAGGCGGTTGGCGACAAGGTGCGCTCCTTCAAGCTGGGCGACCGTGTCATCGGCGCACTGCTGCTGACGCCGACTGACAGCGCGTATTTCAGCGGTTGGGGCGGCTTCTCCGATTATTTGATCGCGCGCGACCATGCCGCGATGGTGGCGGATGGCGTGGCCGACGCCAACCACGGCTGGGCCGAAGTCAACGAAATCATGCGCAAGGTGGATGCGGACATTCCGCCCGAAGCCGCCGTGTTGCTCTGCACGTGGCGCGAGGTCTACGCCGCGTTTGGCGATTTTGGCCTCAAGGCAGGTGACAAGGTGCTGATTGTGGGTGGCGGCCCCGTTGGTATGAGCTTCGCCAAATTCGGCAGACTGTTGGGGCTGGGCTGGATTGGGCTCGTGGACATCCTCCCCGAGAAGCGCCAGACCGCGTTGGCAATGGGCGCCGACGCGACCTTTGCACCTGATGACCCTGCACTGCGCGATCTGCCGCAAACGATAGGGCTGCTCGACGCGGTGGTGGACGCCGTGGGCCGCGAGAGCATCATCAACATGGCGCTGCCGCTGATCAAGATGGCGGGCTCGGTGTGCGTCTATGGCGTGATCGACAAGCCGACTGTGCTGCTGGAAAAGGCGCTGGGGCCCTACAACTTCAACCTGCTCATTCACCAGTGGCCCACGCGCTTCCGCGAGGCGGCCGCGCAGGAGCCGCTGTGTGCGTGGATACGCGAGGGCACGCTGCGCGCCGACGAATTCCTCTCGGCCGAGTATCCGATTGAGGAGATCAACGCCGCGTTGGAAAACGCCGCCACCGGCAAGCCGCTCAAGACGCTGCTCCGCTTCTGATTGATGACAGTCGATAAAGGGTGTTGATCAATGATCATTGATCATTGATCATTGATCATTGCAGGGTGAGAGGGGGCAGTTTGTGGCAGAGCGGCTGATCCTGGCGCATGATTTGGGCACAACCGGCAACAAGGCGTCGCTCTACGACGGAGACGGCCAGGTGCGCGCCAGCGCTTTATTTGGCTACGGCGTGGAGTATGCGCGCACCTCCTGGGCTGAGCAGAATCCCGAGGATTGGTGGCAGGCGGTCTGCGTCTCCACGCGCGAATTGCTGGCTGCCGCACACGTCGCGCCCGACGACATCGCCTGCATCTCCTTCAGCGGGCAGATGATGGGCTGTGTGGCCGTCGATGCCAACGCACGCCCGCTGCGCAACGCGATCATCTGGGCGGACCAGCGCGCCGTGACCCAGGCGCAGGCCATTATCGACGGCGTTGGCTTCGAGGAGGCGTATCGCATTACCGGCCATCGCCCCAGTTCATCGTACTCCGGCGCCAAAATTCTGTGGATTCGCGACCACCAGCCCGAGATCTTTGCGCAGACTCACAAATTCCTCCACGCAAAGGACTTCATCGTCGCGCGCCTCACCGGCAATTTCGTCACGGACTACTCCGATGCGTCGGGCATGAACCTGTACGACTTGCGCGCCTATGATTGGTCGGCGCCGATCCTCGACGCGATCAAGCTTGACGTGGCCTTGCTCCCCGCATTGCACGCCTCGACCGATGTGGTGGGTGAGGTGACAACTGCTGCAGCAGCAGAGCTCGGGCTGCGCGCAGGCACCCCCGTGGTCATTGGTGGCGGCGACGGTTGCTGCGCCGCCACGGGTGCGGGCGTGGTGCGAGAAGGCAGCGCCTACAACTATGTAGGCTCCTCCTCGTGGATTGCGATAGCCTCCGCCGACCCGATCTATGACCCAACGATGCGCACCTTCACCTGGGCGCACCTGGTGCCCGGCATGTACAGCCCCTGCGGCACCATGCAGGCGGCGGGTGGTTCCTATCAGTGGGTGCGCGACCAGTTGGGTTTGCCCGAGAAGTCGGCCGCCGGGGCCATGGGGCTGAGCGCATACGAACTGCTCAATTTGCAGGTGCAGAAGAGCCCGCCGGGTGCAAAAGGCCTGATCTTCTTGCCCTACCTTCTGGGCGAGCGCAGCCCGCGCTGGAATCCACAGGCGCGTGGCGGCTTCGTGGGGTTGACGATGCAACACACCCGCGCCGACATGATCCGCGCCGCACTGGAAGGCATCACCCTCAACCTGTGCGTGATCCTCGATGCCTTCCGCGAGCAGGGTGCGCGTATCGACGCAATGCGTGTAATCGGCGGCGGTGCGCGCGGTGCGGCGTGGCGGCAGATCATGGCCGACATCTACGGTATGCCTGTGCTGCGCCCCGCGCTGCTGGAAGAGGCAACGTCGCTGGGTGCAGCGCTCGCAGGCGGCGTGGGCGTAGGCATCTTCCCCAATTTTGGCGTTGCTGAAAAACTGGTGCAAATTGTAGAGAGCACTGCGCCGATCGCGGCCAACCAGGCCACCTACGCGCGCAGCTATTCCCTCTTCAACCGAGCTTATGCAGCGCTTGAACCCCTCTTCACGGAGTGGGCCGACCTCGAGAACTGCTGACGCGCAACCCACACAAAGCAATGGGACGAACCATGGACACACAACTGAAGGGCAAAATTGCAGTCATTACGGGCGGCAGCGTGGGCATTGGTCTCGCCGTTGCCAAGGGCCTGGCCGCCGAGGGCGTGCATATTGGACTGATTGCTCGCGACGGTGCACGCGCCAGCGAGCGCGCGGCGGAGATTAACGCTGAGTACGGCGTGCGCACATTCGGTGTTGCCGCCGATGTGAGCCGCGCCGACGACTGTGACCGCGCAGTTCGCGAGATTCTCGCGTACTTCGACGGCGTCGACATCCTCATCAACAACGCCGGCACGGGCAGCAACGAGACCGTGATGGACGCGCCCGATGACAAGTGGCAGTACTACTGGGATTTGCATGTAATGGCCGCTGTGCGCATGTCACGCGGCTTCGTCCCAGCCATGCGTGCTCGCGGCGGCGGCGTCATCATCATGAACGGCTCGATTTGCGCCAAGCAGCCGCTGGGCTATGAGCCGATCTACAACACAAGCAAGGCGGCACTGGTGATGTTCTCCAAGTGCCTCTCCAATGAACTGATTCCGGACAACATACGCGTCAACGCCATCAATCCCGGCCTGGTGCTCACGCCGGACTGGATGAAGACAGCCACGCAGCTAACCGCCGGGACGGAGCAGACGGCCGAGCAATATCTTGACAAGATTGCCAAGGATGCAGCGCCGATTGGTCGTTTCGCCTCGCCCGAAGAAATGGCGCACTTCTTCGTATTCCTCTGTTCGCCGCTTGCAAGTTACTCGGTCGGCTCCACTTACTTTGTGGACGGCGGCTGGCTGAATGTGGTGGCGTAGGTAAAGCCAAAGCGTGGGCGCTGGAACGTTGCAAGACTTGGAAACGGCATGAACAGTTTTTGTACGCGGAATTCGCGGATTGAACGCGGATCAAACCGGCGCTCAATCCGCATCGCGCGCGTGCAATTGTAGGGGAGACACAACCATGAAACAGGCAGTGATGACGGCCCCCGGGGCCATAACGATTCAGGAGATTGATGCGCCTCAGCCCGGCCCCGGCGAGGTGCAGTTACGCATTCAGCGCATTGGGGTATGCGGCTCCGACGTCCACGTTTACCACGGTAAGCACCCCTATACGGGCTATCCCGTGGTGCAAGGGCACGAGTTTTCGGCTTCCGTAGAGGCCGTGGGCGAGGGCGTCACGCATCTGCGCCCCGGCATGAAGGTGACCTCCATGCCGCAGATTGTGTGCGGCGAGTGTGCGCCTTGCAAGCGCGGCGATTACCACATTTGCGACAAACTCAAGGTGCAGGGCTTCCAGGCGCCGGGCTGCGCGCAGGAGTTGTGGGTAACGGACGCGAGCACAGTGCTTCCTCTGCCCGAAGAGTTCAGCTACGAGCAGGGTGCGCTGGTGGAGCCGGTCTCCGTGGCAGTGCATGCGGTGGGCCGCGCCGTCGATCCGAATGCGCCCGCAGGCCGGAAACTGCTTGGGCGGCGCGTGGTCGTCTTTGGCGCCGGGCCAATCGGCAACCTGGTGGCGCAGGTGGCGCGTGCCGAGCAGGCCAAGGTGCTGATCGTGGATTTGAGCGCGCATCGCCTTGGGATTGCCAGACAGTGCGGCCTGGAACACACGAGCAACGGGCGCGAGGAGACACTCAGTGCGGCCTCGGCGCGCGTCTTTGGTGCGGATGGCTTCGATGTGGCGTTGGAGTGCGTGGGCGTCGAGCCGACGATTACGGCTGCAATTGAGAACCTGGCCAAGGGCGGCACCCTGATTGTCGTGGGTGTCTTTGGCGAAAAGCCGCGCGTTGACCTGGGTCTGGTGCAGGATCGCGAACTGAACCTGCGCGGCACGCTCATGTACAAGCGCGCGGATTATGAACGAGCGATCGAGCTGATTGCCTCCGGCGCTGTGGTCACGCAGCCACTCATGTCGACGCACTTCAAGTTTGATGACTACCTTGACGCCTACCACTATATTGAGGCCGAAGGCGAGCGCAGCATGAAGGTGTTTATTGACGTGGGTTGAGAATTGAGGGGCAGCAGGCGTTGCAGGCGCGGCCCTGCGCCGTTTGACTGTGTATTGAAGGCGTAGACTATGTTGCGAAGCAGTCGCAGGCGAGGCAACCCAGGTGGGTTGCCTCGCTTCTGTTTGAAGCTGGCTGGAGGCGACACATGCCCGCGCTCTGTGTGCCGCCTCCCCAGCCGGCAACAGGGGTGCGCCGCACTTCCGGGCGCGCACGAGCGCGAGTGTAAGGCCGTTCCAGACCATCGGTAGCACAGGAACGGCAAGTAACGCCGCCAGCCGGCATCACTTCGGTTCGGGCGGGCGCGCCGAGCCCGCAGACGGTCTAGCTACTGCGGCCATCACGATCGTCCCCGATGCAAGCGGTACAAATTCGAACAGCGCTGCGCACCATAAACCAGGACGAACGCTAGCCAATGCCTTGGCGTAAAGATAGGTGACCGCTTCCCCCGTTGCACTACGAGAGATGCCTTCCCCTGCGCAGCCCTGCATCGGCGTGACATGCACGGCCGGCCGCACCACGCACTTATCCCTGTGTGTAAACCAATTTTAGCAAAATTCGAAACAAGCGCTGTTTTGGTGAACTTACGGTCGACTTACGGCGTTACACTGAGTGTGTGACCAGGACGACGTACCGGCGCAGGCAAAAAGCCGCATTGCCGAGCCTAATCCGAGTCACACGCGCTTACGCCAGCGCTCGCCGAATCCTCGACGGCGCCCACCCAATGCGCGAGATCCGGCATCTGCCGTTTCTTATATCGTAGTGCCACTCAACACCTTTTCCACACCCCGAGGAGGGAACCCCCCTAATGTTGAACATGATCACTGTGTACATGAGTGCCCTGTTTGCCTACCTGGACCGGGACGATGGCCAGGACTTCATCGAGTATGCCTTGATTATTGCCTTGATCGTGATTGCAGGCATCGTTGGCATGTCGCTCCTGGGAGACCAGATTGCAGGCATCTGGAGCAGCATCACCGGCACGCTCGGCGGCGCAATCGGCGGCTGATCCTAAAGCGGAAATCCGAGCCTTCACAACTGATAGCGTACCGGTTTTTGCGGAAATGCAGCGGCAGGAGGGAGATATGCGACCAACCTGGCATAAGGAAGATGGACAGGATCTGGTTGAATACGCACTCGTCTTGCCGCTCTTTCTGCTCTTGGTTCTAGGCATTGTCGAGTTTGGCTATCTCTTCTTGCAGTACAACACAATTACAAACGCAGCACGCGAGGGTGCACGTGCCGGAATCCTCCCAATTACGACTTCATGCGACCTCGCATGCGTAGATGGCAAGGCCGCGGCAGCGGCCAACACGTTTGCCGCTGCCGCCGGCCTGAATCCGGCGCACCTCACTGTCGCAGCCACCCACCCCAACACCACCCAGGTGCGCGTCGCAGTGAGCTACTCAACCCACCTCATGACAATTCCCGTCATGGCTGTCTCCGGCCTCACGACTGCTTTTACGCTGCAGTCGACCGCTACCATGCGTCGGGAATAGTCATCCGGTACAAACACACGGAATGAGCGAAAGATGGGCAGGACTCGTGGTCTCCTCTGGTTGGTCGCCGGCCTCTTCCTCGCTGGCCTTGCGGGACTGCTGGCATTTCAAGGCATGAGCCGTGCGACCACCATCGACTCGGTCGACGGTGTGGCCATGAACGTTGGCGCACAGGTGGATGTGGTTGTCACCACCCATGATGTGCCCGTACGCACACAGCTCCTGGCCGGCGACCTGCGCGTGATTTCGGTGCCGGCGCCGGCAGTGCCCGCAGGCGCCGTTACCTCGCTTGACAAGGCAACAGGGAAACTCACCACCGCCGATCTCTTTGAAGGTGAGGTGTTGCTGTCACATCGTCTGCTCGACCCGACGGTCGTCTCGCCCGATGGTCGCATGGCCCTGATGATGGTGGAGGATGAAGTTCTCGTGGCACTGCCCGGCGACCAGTTGCTGACGCGCGTGCGCGTTCTGAAACCGGGTGACCACGTAGATGTGCTGACATCTCTCACCTTTTCTGTCCAGGTGCCCGGCACTGAAGGAAATGAGAAGGACGTCCAGACGACCTTCGACCTGTTGCAGAACGTCGTCATCGCCGGGTTGGTGGGCAACAGCATCTCGGCGCCCCCTGCGGGCGGCGTTGAAGATGTGATTGATACCGACGCGCTTGCCAGCGTCCCCGACGCCGTGCTGCTCACGCTTTCGCCGCAAGACGCACTCACACTCAAGTATGTGGTCGATGCAGGTGGCATGCTCGACCTTGTGCTGCGTGCACCGGGTGTTGATCGTCCTTATGAAACAGACGCGGTTGATGCCGATTATCTGGACAAACGCTACGACCTGCCACTGGAGCCGGGTAGCTAACCCCGTGAAAGTGCTCTCATGACGAATTCGCTACGGCCGAGTGGTACGCTGCGTGTGCTACTGGTTGCAGAACAAGAGACGCTACGCAATGAATTTGCGACCTTGTTGCGGCGTTATGCCGGCGACCATGCGCTCTACTGGGTCGCGCAGCCGGACCTTGCTGCGCGCCGTGCCATGGAAGTGCTGCCCCACGTTGCTCTCCTTGATGACAGCTTTGGCGCGGCGCCACTCACACGTGCCGTCAAGGCCATCATTGCCAATGTCCCAGGTACGGCCGTGTTGGCTGTGGTACACGAAAATGGCCTGGGCACCGCGCGCGAAGCTGTTCTTGCCGGCGCTCGCGGTTTCATTACCAAACCGCTCGTTGACGAAGACGCCTGGGCAACGATTCGCCAGGTAATGAGTTCGGCCTCCCAAACAGGGCGCGATACGCACAGGCCGGAGGCGAGCGGCAAGGTCATCGTCTTTGTAGGACCAAAGGGCGGCACCGGGCGCACGATGATTGCCACGAACTTGGCGCTGGCGCTGCGCAAGGCGGGTGGCGCCAATGTTGTGATGGTTGATGCCGACTTTGCGGCGCCGGCGCTGGATGTCGTGCTCAATGTGCATGACAACCGCGACCTTACCCACCTGCTCACGCGCGCCGCAGGGCTGGACCCTGAGTTGATCAACGGGGTTCTCGCCGAGCACTCATCAGGGCTGCGTGTCTTGCTCGCGCCGCCGCCGGGCCAGATCACCGACATCAGCCTGCCCAAGGTGCAGCAGATCATCACCAGCTTGCGCAGCATGTTTGCCTGGGTTGTGGTTGACCTGGGCCTGCCCCTGAACGATACGGCCTACGCGTTCATCGACAGTTCCGATCTGATCATCATGACCGTCATTCCCGAGATGGTGGGGCTGCGCAACACGCGTCTCATGATCGACCAGTTGCAGGCGCATGGGCACGGTGAGGAGAAGCTTTGGCTCATCCTCAACCGCGCAACGATGCCTTCGGGGATATCCCGCAACGACATCGAGGGGCGCCTGCGCGTGCGCATCCACACCACCGTGCCCGATGATCAGGCGCTTGTAAGCCAGAGCGTCAACCGCGGTGTGCCACTTATGGTCAACGAGGAGCGCAGTGCTGTGGCCCGGGCAGTCAAGGGCATTGCCGCGGAATTGTTGAATGAGAATAAGGTTGCAGTGCCCGAGGCAGTCCCCGCAGCATTTGCTGCGCCGCGTGTGAACCCATTCTCGCGCTGGATGCGGCGCCCGCACGAAGTGGAGCTTTGACCATGGCGCTCCTTGGAACACCAATTGTTGTCGGCATTCTGGTTGCACTCCTCGTGCTGCTTGGCTTCGCCGGTATGCAGCGGCTGGCTCGCCGCGGCGACGATTTGCGCGAGCGGTTGGGCGCCTACGCCGGCGCCAGCGTTGCCGCCCCTGTAGTCGACCACAAGCAGGAAAAATGGCTTGCGCGGCGCCTGGGGCGCACCCGCTCGGCCACGCGTTTGGCAGGGCTGCTGGCGCAGGCGGACGTTCCCGTTACACCCGGCGAGTTCTTGCTCTTTATATGCGTGGCGGCAGGCGCGGGGCTGGCGCTGGGGACATGGCGCATCAACTTGCTGGCCGGGTTGGGAATTGCGGCTGTTGCAGGCTATTTGCCAGTGATGTGGGTCAAACGTAAACGCAACAAGCGTTGCAGCAGCCTCGTGAATCAATTGCCCGAGGTGCTGACGCTGGTCACCGGTGCGCTGCGTGCCGGCTTTGGCCTTGCCCAGGCAATTGGCGTGGTTGTTGAAGAGGGACCGCAGCCATCGGCCGATGAATTTGGACGCGTGTTGCGTGCAACTGCACTGGGGTCATCGTTGCCAAAGGCGCTGGATGATATGGCCAAACGTGCCCACAGCGATGATATGGACCTGCTGGTCACCGCCATCAGTGTGCAGTACGAGGTGGGCGGCAACCTGACAAATGTTCTTGAGAATATCAGCCACACCATACGCGAGCGGATACGCATTCTGCGTGAGGTGCGTGTGCTCACCTCTCAGCAGCGGATGACGGGCTATGTTCTGGCATTCCTGCCGATAGGCCTTGCGGTCATCATCATGCTCATGCAGCCGAGCTACTTCACTCCCTTCTTCGAGCCGGGCTGGGTGCGTATTATGCCTGGTGTTGCATTGGGGATGATGTTCGTCGCGTTCGTGATGATCCAGAAGATACTCGACATCAAAGTCTAGGGAAAGACACACATGCAAGCCAGTCTACCGATGCTCGTTGCTACGCTGGTTGGGCTCGCAGTT
>CAYJNV010000076.1:0-16464 GCA_964370975.1 uncultured Caldilineaceae bacterium
CCCCGCACCTGGCGCGTTGCCTACATTGGCGCAGGTTCCATCGTCAAGTATGCCCACATTCCCAATTTTAGTGCGCTGCCCAATGTCGAGAACGTCGCCATTTGCGATGTGAATGAAGCACGCGCGCAGGCGCTGGCCGCCGAAATGAAGACTTCCGCAGTCTACGCCGATTATCGCAAGATGCTGGCAGAGGTGCAGCCCGACATTACGGTGGTTGCCACGCCCAACGTCTTCCACCGCGAGATGTCGATTGCGGCGCTCGAGGCCGGCTCGCACGTGCTCTGCGAAAAGCCCCTCGCGCCCACCTACGCTGAAGCAGCAGAAATGTTTGACGCCGCGCGCGCCGCCGGCCGCGTCCTCACCGTCGGCTCACACATGCGCTTCAACGACAACACGCAGATTGCCCGGCGCCAGGCCGACGCCGGCTTCTTCGGCAAAATCTACGCCTCGCGCAGCACCTGGCATCGACGCTCAGGCATCCCCGGCTTCGGCGGCTGGTTCACCAACCGCGCGCTTGCGGCGGGAGGCGTCCTGCTGGACCTGGGCGTGCACGCGCTCGACCGCGCACTCTACATCATGGACTACCCCACGCCGATCACGGTGAGTGGTGCGGTCTTTGCCGAACTCGGCTCGCGCGGGCGCGGCATGGGCGGTTGGGGCATGGATTCACTCCAGCCCGTGCCTGTGGAACAGCGCCGCTTTGATGTAGATGACATGGCATGGGCCTTTGTGCGCTTTGACACGGGGGCCGTGCTCATGCTTCAGGTTGCCTGGGCGGCCAACTTCCCCGACTTCTGGACGACCGAGCTTTTCGGTACAGAGGGCGGCGCGCTGATTGATGAGCGCAACAAGGTCGAATTCTACGCCACCGTCAACGGGGCCGACGCCGTCATTCAGGTGCCCCCGCCTGCTGTGCCCGCGCTCTCCTATGCCGTACTGGTAAAGAATCTCGTGCGCCACCTCGAGGGTGACCCCACGGCCGAGATTGTCACGCCATCGCAGGCGCTCATCTCCGTGCAGATTGTGGACGCCATTGCCCGCTCGGCGCAGACCGGCCGCGAGGTGGATGTGGTGAGTTGATCTTGGATGACAGCGTGCTAGAGCACTGTTTGATTGATAATTGACAATTGATGATTGGCCGGACATGAGTTCCCTCTGGCGTGACGAGGGACCGGGGATGTGGCGCTATTGCCCTTTTCTGCTTTGCAGTTTGGGGAACGCACGGGCATACTGCGCAAAAGCTGCCAAGCATTTCCAGAGGTCAAGTCCCTGAAGCAACCCTGATGAGCGAAGAAACCGTAAAACCCAAAGTGCTTGTCGTCGAGGATGAACCTGCCCTCGTGGAGACGCTCGAGTATAGCCTGCGTCGCCAGGGCTACGATGTCTCCGTGGCCATGGACGGCATGGCTGCGCTCGAAACGGCGCGTCGTGAGAAACCCGACATCATCGTGCTCGACGTCATGTTGCCGCGCCTCGACGGCTACGAAGTCTGTCGCGTCCTGCGCCAGGAAATGAGTGTGCCCATCCTCATGCTCACTGCCCGCTCCGATGAGGTGGACAAGGTGGTGGGACTCGAAGTGGGCGCCGACGACTACATGACCAAGCCCTTTGGCATGCGTGAACTCACAGCACGCGTCAAGGCGCTGCTGCGGCGCGTGCGCCTTACGCGCGAGGAACTGGCCGCAGCCGGCGCCACCGCACCCCTGCCCGACGTCCCCAGCGAACGCATGAATTTTGGTGACCTGGTGGTGGACCTGGGCCGCCGCGAGGTGCGTCTGCGCGAACAGGTGATCCACCTCAAGCCCAAGGAATTCGAGCTGCTTGTCTTCCTTGCCCGCAATCGCGGCATTGTGCTCACGCGCGATTTGGCGCTCGAACGCGTCTGGGGCTGGGAGTACGACGGCGGCAGCCGCACGGTGGACGTCCACGTCCGCTGGCTGCGTGAAAAACTCGAGAAGGAGCCCTCGAGCCCCACACGAATCGTCACCGTCCGTGGTGTGGGGTATCGCTTCGAGGGCTGAGTGGGCAGCGCGGTTGATTGAATCGCATGCGCTTACCATTCGTTAACAATCAGAATACCAGTTGAAAACCTGCGTACGCGATGCTGCGGGGAACGGCTCCAGCGCCGCTTTCCGCACATTGACCTGCGGAGGCCGGCAACCGCCTTAGGATGCGCGCCATGGCCGGCGCCGACGCAGGCAAGCTATTCGACCGTCGCACACGCTCTCACACGCTGGACGCGAGCGCGCGCCGCTTGCGCGCAAAGGCAAAGCAGATCCGCATGCTCGAAACCCGTCGTGCGCGCGGGCGGATGTCGTTGCTCTCCGCCCTCATCATCCTCTTCATAGCGCTCCTGCTCTTCGCTTCGATTGCCTGGCTTGTCGAACGCTTCGCGACGCGCTCGATCGAGCAATTCGCGCGCGCCCAGGCCGCTGTCACAGCGTCGGACCCCGGGCTAATTGAAGCATGGCAGCAGGGAGACAGCGCAACCATACAGGCGCTGATTACGCGCTGGTCCAGCGCCACCAACGGGCGTGTGGAAGCTTTCTCGCCCGAGGGCGCACGCATTGCGACAACCGATCCTGCGCTGGATGGCGGCGGCTCGGGCGCAAGCGCGGCCGAGATTCGCCAGGCCATCACACATGGCTTTGGCCGCGCCGTGCGTAGAGACGGGCCCAACAATGCGCGTACGCTCTACGTTGCGCTGCCGGTGGGCGCGCCGGATGCCCCGCTGGGCGTGCTTCGTTGGGCGGTTCCTTTTGGCGTGGTCAGCGCCGAGATGCGCAGCCTCGAAATTGCCGTGGCGACCGCAATAGCGCTCGCAGCGCTGCTGCTCATTGGCCTCATGCTGCTTGCGCGCGAGCGCAACGCTGCCATGCAGTTGCGCCTCACCGAAATGGTGGAACGGGCCTTGACGCAGGACTTCGAGGGGCACGTGCTCGAGGGCCGCACAGGCGAACTGGAGCGGCTGACACAGGCCACGAACCGGCTTGTCGACAAATACCGCAAGGCAAGCAAGCGGCGCGCGCGCGAAAGAGACCGGCTGCACACGATCCTGATGCATATGTCGAATGGTGCGCTCATCCTCAGCGAAGCCGGGCGCGTCCGTCTCATCAACCCCGCCGCCGCCGAGATCCTGCGCACCACGCCCGACGAGGCCATGCGCAAGTCGTTTGCGCAGGTGGTCTGGGATCACCGCATTATCGAAGTGTGGCAGCGCGGCCAGCAGAGTCGCGCCGAGGAGACAGAGTCGATTGAACTGAGCAGCGACCAGTTTGTGCGCGTCACGGTCACCCCTTTTCTGGGCGGTGACGCCGCCGGCTACCTCGTCATTTTGCAGGACCTATCGGCCGTGCGCCGGCTGGAGAAGGTGCGGCGCGACTTCATCAGCAATGTCTCGCATTAACTGCGCACGCCACTGGCTTCGCTGGCGGCACTGGTTGACACCTTGCGCGATGGTGCGCTCGATGACCCACCCGCGGCGCAGCGCTTTCTCGACCGCATGGAGGTCGAGGTAGACAAGATGACGCAGATGGTGCAGGAGTTGCTCGAACTGTCACGCGTCGAATCGGGGCAGTTGCCGCTGCGTTTGAGCCCCACGTCGGTGCAGCAGATCGTCAACCCCGCCGTCGATCGCCTGGCAACGCAGGCCGAGCGTGCCGAACTCAGCGTGCAAGTTGAGTTGCCGGCCGGGCTGCCCTCTGTGATGGTTGACAGCGAGCGCATGCAGCAGGTGATGATCAACCTGATACACAACGCGATCAAGTTCACGCCCAGCGGCGGCAGCATCACCATCAGCGCAGCGCAGGATACCGCGCGCCCCGGCATGCTGGTCGTCTGCGTACGCGACACGGGCGTGGGCATCCCCGCGGCCAACCTGTCGCGTATCTTTGAGCGCTTCTACAAAGCCGACCGCGCACGCTCAGGCGGCGGCACGGGGCTGGGGCTTGCGATTGCCAAACACACCGTGCTGGCCCACGGCGGCACAATATGGGTAACAAGCCGGGAAGGCGAAGGCTCAACCGTCTACTTCACTTTGCCCACAGAGACTGGCGAGGATGCTTCGGCAGCCACTGCCCTTGCCGACGCAGCCGCGACGGCGCCATCCGCGTCTTGACTTCTGCACCTTCTTGTTAACACCCCGTTAACAATTCCTTAGCCATCTGTTAACCCAAGCCGGTCGGCGCCTTAAACTTCAACTGCTAAATTGAGGGAAGGCGTCGCGCGGCAAACTGTGCCGCGAGTCAACCGCAGGCCCGTCTCCTGCAGCGCAATCTGAGATGCTCCTGAATTGCTCACTTGCCTTTTGGCTAACAATACCTGAAGAGGGAAAACCTATGCGTCGTTTTGTCATTCCGTCGCTGTTGCTGCTTGTATTGCTGTTGGCCGCGTGTGGTGGTGGCGCCAAAACCGAGTCGACTCCGGCGGCACCTGCCGCGGCCGTCGACGCCCCTGCCGCCGCGGAAGCACCTGCTGCTGAAGCACTTGCCGGCGAAGCCTCCGGCGCCGCTGGCAATGCATTGCTCGAAGTGAACCCGCTGGAGGTTACCGGCGACATTGTGACAGCCGGAAGCTCTACCGTCTATCCCCTGAGCGAAGCCATGGCCGAGCGCTTCATTGACGAAGGCTACGCCGGCAACATCACGATTGACAGCATTGGCTCGGGCGCCGGTTTCGAACGCTTCTGCAAGGCCGGCGAAACCGACATCGCCAACGCCAGCCGCGCCATCAAGGATTCGGAAATCGAATCTTGCAAGGCCATTGGTCGCGACCCGATTGAGTTTCGCGTCGGCACAGACGCCCTGGCCGTTGTCGTCAGCCCCGAGAACACCTGGATTCCTGCCGAGGGCATGACGCTCGAGCAGTTGGCGCTGGCCTTCTCGGACCAGACGACCCAGTGGTCGGACATTGACCCCACGTGGCCCGCCCAGGATATCCTGCGCTTCAGCCCCGGCACGGACAGCGGCACCTATGATTACTTCATCGAGGCCGTAATGGACCCGCACTTCGTGGTGGACGCAGCGGCCGACGAGGGCAAGGGTGAAGAGGCCCTCCTCAAGTCCGGCAATCTCCAGCTCTCCGAGGACGACAACGTGCTGGTGCAGGGCGTTGAAGGCAGCCCGAACGCCATCGGCTATTTCGGCTTCGCCTACTTTGAAGAGAATGACGACCTGCTGCGCGCCATTGCAATCGAAGGTGTTGATCCCTCGGCCGCATCCGTGGACGCCGGTGAGTACCCGCTGGCCCGCCCGCTCTTCATCTACTCAGCGGCCAACATCATCGCCGAAAAGCCGCAGGTTGGCTCCTTCATCAACTTCTACCTGACCTATGTGAATGAAGAGATCATCCGCGTGGGCTACTTCCCGGCCCCTGACGCCACACTGGATGCAGCACGCCAGGCATTGGCTGACTCGCTGGCCCAGTAGTCCGCCACAACCAGACCAGTTTAGGGTCTGACATGAGTCGCACTGGGGGGATGAGTCCTGCCTCCCCAGTGCGGTTTGCTGTTTCCGGTGTACAGAGTGAGTGGACGATTGCGGCAGGCAAGCGGAGAGCTCCTGTGACAAGCAAAAGGGCGAAAAATCCATACCCGGCTGACAGGTCGGCCATCGCTGCGGAGGCGAGCATGGCGTATCCCAGCACCTCTTTGGGGGCGGCCGAGCTGACGGCCACAGATGGAGATGGCGGCGACGGACTCAAGCGCCATTTCCGCATGGGTGAGTCGATTATTCATACAGTGCTGGTTGCGTGCGGAATCTTGTCGATTCTCACGACAATCGGCATTGTCATTGTCCTGGGCGTTGAGTCGTGGCGCTTCTTTCGCTTGCCCGAGGTAACGCTGTGGGAGTTCATCACAAACACCGTGTGGCAGCCGCGCATTCGCGAATTTGGCATGCTGCCGCTCCTGAGCGCCACGCTCATGACGAGTGCCATTGCCATGTTGGTGGCGCTGCCGCTGGGGCTAATGGCCGCTATCTACCTGAGTGAATACGCCACCGCACGCACACGCGCAACGCTCAAGCCATTGCTGGAATTGCTTGCGGGCATTCCCACTGTGGTTTACGGCTATTTTGCTCTGACTTTCATGACGCCGTTGCTGCGCGCCATCCTGGGCAAAGACATCGTCGAAATCTACAACACCGCCTCGGCGGGCATCGTCATCGGCATTTTGATTATTCCACTCGTAGCCTCCATGTCCGAAGATGCGCTGCGCGCCGTACCCACTGCACTGCGCGAGGCTGCGTATGGGCTGGGCGGCACCAAATTCGAGACGGCCACGCAGATTGTGCTGCCCGCAGCGTTGTCGGGCATTACCGCCGCCTTCATTGTGGCCGTGGCGCGCGCCGTGGGCGAGACAATGGTTGTCGCACTGGCAGCCGGCGCCGGGCCCAAACTCACGGCCAACCCCTTTGCAGGGGCCGAGACGATTACCGGCCACATTGCGCGCATCAGTGGTGGCGACCTGAGCTACGACTCAATCGACTACGAAAGCATCTTCGCACTCGCGCTGGTGCTCTTCCTCATGACGCTCGGCCTCAACATCTTCAGCCGTTGGCTCATGCGCCGCTTCCGCCAGGAGTATCAATAGCTTATGGCTATCAATAGCGAAGTTGCACACGATCGGCATAACGGCTACGACATGCCCGAAGGCAACGAGCAGCATTCCCAGGTGAGCCGGCGCAATCGCCGCGCACGCACGTGGATGGCCGTCTTTCAATTGGCTTTGGTCGTGGCAATTGTGGCGCTGATTGCGCTGCTCTACAGTATCGTCAACGACAGCTTTGGCCTGGCCGCAGTTGAGAACGCCGTCGATCCGAACCAGCTCATGGCAGGTGTACAGGAGCAGCGCATGCTCGCAGCGCCCAACACCACGAGCTCCGAGGATGACGAGGAGATCGCCATCGCAGTGGCCGCAAATCCCTACGCGATTGGCTTCTTCGGCTATTCGTACTACGGCAATCACTTGGACACGCTTAACGTTTTGAACGTAGACGGTATTGCACCTGACGCGTCCACCGTTGAGAGCGGCGCATACCCACTTGCACGCCCCCTCTTCCTCTACGCGAATGAAAAGAGCATTGCCAACAAGCCCGAGGTCGCAGCTTTTCTTGACTACTACCTGCGTCATGTGAATGATGTGATCGGTGATGTAGGCTACTTCTCTGCCACTGCCGAAACGCTTGGCGGCGCGCAGACTCTGCTTGAAAAAGCTGCCGGGGGCGCCGCACCGGCAGCGATTGGAAGTGAGAAGACCACAATTGCAGGCAGTTCCACCGTCCACCCGCTTACGCTGCAGATTGCCGGCGACTTCAGGGATATCGAGGGATACAAGGGTGCCATTGTGGTGGACAGCACAGGCACCAAGGAAGGCTATGCGCGCCTGTGTGATGCGCAGGACGTCGACATCGTTGGCTCCAGCCGCGCGATGACCCGCCAGGAACTGACTGCGTGCGATGACCTGCGCGTTGACCCCATCGAACTGCGGATCGGCACGGACGCGGTGGCCGTGATCGTCAGCAAGCAGAACACTTTCCTGACGGACATTGCCGCTGCCGAGCTGGAGCAAATCTTCAGCGGCGCCGAGCGCTGGTCCGATGTCAACGCAGCCTGGCCGGACGAGCCGATTGAGCGCGTGATTCCCGGCGCCGACAGCGGCACGCTCGACTTCATGGCGAGCAGGATTGTGCGCGGCACACCCGAAGAACTCTCTCCTGCCGAGATGGTGCCGCTGATTCAATCGAATGTCTCCAAAGGAGTCTTCCGTCGTTTTGAGAGCGAACTGCCCTTTGCCGAACGCAGCCAGTCCGATATTTACCGAATCCTCGAAGAGCGCGTTATCCAGCCGAGCGTGTTGGCAAGCTGGAGTCTGACTGCCTCGCTCCTGCGGCGCGACGAAATCGAGCTGGAAGCGCTCACGCAGCATCCAGAGGCCAACCTCATCTGGTATCGCTGGCTGAGCATGGACTTTCTGACAGAGCCGCAGTCCAGCGTTCCCGAGCAAGCCGGTGCGCGCACGGCAATTCTGGGCTCAATCTGGGTGGTGCTCATCACGATTCTGGTGGCTGTGCCGATTGGCATTGGCACAGCGATCTACCTGGAGGAATACGCAAGCCACAGCGGGCTGCACCGCATCATCCAGACCAACATCGACAATCTGGCGGGCGTGCCTTCCATCATCTATGGCATCCTCGGCCTGGCGATTTTCGTGCGTGCACTGGAGGCAATCACGAGCGGTTCGGCGCTGGGAGTCAGCGATCCAACCACCGCCAATGGGCGCACTGTGCTCTCGGCCGGTCTCACGCTGGCGCTGCTGGTGCTGCCCGTGGTCATCATCAACGCCCAGGAGGCCATACGCGCCGTACCCAAATCGCTGCGTGAAGCGGGCTATGGGCTTGGTGCAACCAAGTGGCAAGTCACGTGGACGCATGTACTGGCCAATGCGCTCCCGGGCATCTTTACGGGTACAATCCTGGCCATGTCGCGCGCCCTGGGCGAAACTGCCCCGCTGATCGTCATTGGCGCATCCACCTTCATTACGCAGGACCCAACGGGACCCTACTCAAAGTTCACTGTCCTGCCCATGCAGATATACCAGTGGACCAGCCGGCCGCAGGCGGAGTTCAAGCACATTGCGGCGGCGGCCAGCCTCGTGCTGCTGGCGCTGCTGTTGCTTCTCAACGGCTCAGCCATTTACCTGCGTAACCGTTTCAGCAAGACGCTCTAGAGCGAATTGAAAATGAATAACGCAGCCTCGGTGAGGGCAACAGGGAACGGCGAACAGGGAACGGTGATGCGCTCCCTGTTCCCTGTTCCCAAACAACAGATGTAGTTCTCATCGCGGTATCACTACAGGAGTCTGTACGCTATGGCAATTCAAACCAAGATGGGTGCGGGGATGCGCAGCAGCAGCGCCTCGCCTCTCGCGGACATGCCCAGCGGCGGCGCGACAGCGCCTGTCACCCGCACGCATGACGGCCCGCTGGCAATTGAGGCGCGCAACATGAACATCTTCTACGGCAACTTCCAGGCCGTGCGCGACATCAATTTGCAGGTGGAGCCACGCAAGATTACGGCGCTGATTGGCCCTTCGGGCTGCGGCAAGAGCACCGTGCTGCGCTCCTTCAACCGCATGAACGACCTGGTGGCCTCGGCACGGGTCGAGGGTGAGGTGCTCTTCAACGGGCGAAACATCTACGCCCCTGAAGTCGACGCCGTCGAGGTGCGCAGGCGCATTGGCATGGTCTTTCAGAAGCCAAACCCCTTCCCCAAGTCGATCTACGACAACGTCGCGTGGGGCGCCAAGGTGAATGGCTTCAAGGGCGATATGGATGGCCTGGTGGAGCAGTCGCTGCGCAATGCCGCGCTGTGGGACGAGGTGAAGGACAAGCTCACGCAGAGCGGCTACAGCCTCTCCGGCGGCCAGCAGCAGCGCCTGTGCATTGCACGCGCAATTGCCATCAAGCCCGAAATCATCCTCATGGATGAGCCCTGCTCCGCCCTGGACCCAATTGCCACGCTGGCGATTGAGGACCTGATGAAGGAACTTGTCGAGAAGTACACAATCATGATTGTGACACACAACATGCAGCAGGCGGCGCGCGTGTCCGACTTTACCGCCTTCTTCATGGTAGATCAGAAGCGCACCGGCCACCTTGTGGAGTATGGCCCCACGCGCCAGCTCTTTACCAACCCCAGAGACAAGCGCACCGAGGACTACATCACCGGCCGCTTTGGCTAAGGCGCGGTCACCATTTAGGTTGGCCGCTGATTTGTGACTCATCCTCGTGCGCAAGCAGGCGGATTGGTCACGATGTGATAGACTATTTGCCCCATACAGCCTGACGCGCTACGCATCGCCGCGCGCTGTTGCAGGCTCCATGCGCACATACCGACGGCGCCAGAAGGGATTACTGACCCATGCCACGCAGCTACTTTACACAGGAATTGCAGCAGCTTCGCGACGACATCTTGATCATGGCGAGCATGGTTTATCAGCAGTTGACTGATGCGGTGACTGCCTTGCGCACGAGCAATTTGGACTTGGCCCGGCGTGTGATAGCGCAGGACATGGAGATCAATCGCCGCCGCTTCACCTTGGAAGACCAGACGCTCACCATCATTGCGACGCAGGCGCCTATGGCGGGCGACATGCGCTTTCTCGCCGGCGCGCTGGAGATTATTTCCGAGCTTGAGCGCATTGGCGACTACGGCAAGGGCATCAGCCGCATTGTGCTCATGCTTGGCGTCGATTCGGGGCTGGTGATGCCGCCGCGCCTGGGCGAGATGGCCGACAAGGCGCTCTCCATGCTGCGCCGCAGCGTAACCGCCTTCATCGCCGGGGATGTGGAGAGCGCACGCGCCATTCCAATAGAAGATGATGATGTGGATGCGCTTTACAACCAGGCCAATCAGGAGCTGGTGGAGATGATTGTGGAAAACCCGAAAATGACCGGGCTTGCCAATCTGTACAGTTGGGCGGCGCACAATATAGAGCGCACCGCCGACCGCTCCACCAACATCTGCGAGCGCACCATCTACATGGTCACCGGCGAAATGCGCGAACTGGACCGCGAGGAAGAGGCGCTGAGCGGGCTGTGAACAACATAATGCGAGCAACATGATTGGCAAGTGGTAATTGGTAATTGGTGGCGCTTGCCGAGCACGAGGCCATTTCCATTTACCACTTACCAATTACTTTTCTCGCAGGTCTTCAACCAAGTGACTCGTGACTTCGATGCAAATCGGCATCGTCTATCCCCAAACTGAATACCCAACCGATGCCGGCGCGGCACGCGCCTTTGCGCAGCAGGCCGAGGCGCTGAGGTACAGCCACATCCTCGCCTACGATCACGTGTTGGGGGCCGACCCTGACCGCCCCGGCGGCTGGAAGGGGCCGTACACCTATCGCGAAAGCTTCCATGAGCCCTTTGTCCTCTTCGCCTATCTGGCTGGGTTGGTGGAGAGGATTGGCTTTGTCACCGGCGTGATTGTGCTGCCACAGCGGCAGACAGCCCTCGTGGCCAAGCAGGCGGCCACGCTCGACGTGCTCTGCGGCGGACGGCTGCGCGTGGGGGTGGGGGTTGGCTGGAACGAGGTGGAGTACCAGGCGCTGGGCGCCGACTTTGCCACGCGTGGCCGTCGCAGCGAAGAACAGGCAGCGCTGCTTCGCCAGTTGTGGACAGAGCCTCTCGTCTCTTTTGAGGGCAAGTGGCACACAGTGGACAAGGCGGGCATCAACCCGCTGCCGCTGCAGCGCCCCATTCCCCTCTGGTTCGGGGGCCATGCCGACGCCGTGCTCGCGCGCGTGGCGCGCTGGGGCGATGGCTGGCTGCCCAACTACGCCACGGCTGCGGCTGCCGGCTCCGCACTGGCCACGCTTGACGCGCAGCTTGCCGCGCACGGCCGCATGCGCGCCGACATCGGCATCGAGCCACGTCTGAGCTACGGCGCCGGCAATCCCACTGAATGGCACACGCTCATCGACGGCTGGCGCGCCGCCGGCGCCACACACATGACGCTCAACACCATGCGCCTGGGGCTGCAGGGGGCCGATGCCCACCTCGCCGCCATGCGCCGCTTCGCCGAGGAGATGAGCCTGAACAGACAGCCTTGACGCAAAGGCGCAAAGACGCAAAGGTACGCAAAGAACAGCAAGGACAAGGGATAGCAAACACCTGCCATTTGCCTTTCCTTGTCCTTGCTCTTCTTTGCGTACCTTTGCGCCTTTGCGTCGAGGTTAGCTTTGCGTCGAGGTTGGCTGTTACTTCAGCGAGTGTACCAGGTCAACATACGCCTGCATCGCGCTCTCGGCGGAGGTCCCCTTCATCCTGACCCAGGCGTCGAACTTGGCGCGCCCCACGAAGTCGGTCATGCCCGGGCGCTGGCCTTGTGCGTCGCCCTGCGTGGCCTGCTTGTAGAGCGCATAGAGCTTGAGCAGCGTGTCGTTGTCCGGTTTTGCGGCAAGGCTCTTCGAGGCGGCGGCAGCAGCCTCGAATTCGCTCTTGAGATCGGCCATGCGTTGTCTCCTCTCACCCCCGCAGGGTGTTCCATCGGTGGCTCTGCACTAAGATTGGGGCACATGCATTCTATCCCATCCGCCCACGCGCTCGATAGTTGTTGGCGCGCACCAGAAAGAAGCAGCTATGGCGCCGTCCAAACAGCGCGTACTGATTGACACCGACCCCGGCATCGATGACGCGATGGCGCTGCTGCTGGCCGTGGCTTCGCCCGAGCTGGATATTGTCGCCGTGACCACAGTGGCGGGCAACAACCCCGATGTGGCACTGATGACGCACAACGCGCTCGCCCTGCTGGCTCTGGCCGGACGCGAGGACATTCCCGTGGCCGAGGGCGCGCGCCATGCGCTGACCAACCGCCGCCCGCCCGTCGGCGCGCATGTGCATGGCAAGAACGCGCTGGGCGATGCCGAGATCGCGCCCTCGCCGCGCCATGCCGAGGCCGAAAGCGCCGCCGATCTGATTGTGCGGCGCGCACGCGCGGGTCTTGATGTACTCATCACGCTTGCGCCCCTCACCAACCTCGCGCTGGCCCTCGAGCGATGCCCTGAGCTGCCCACGCTCGTCCCCCACTGCAGCATGATGGGCGGCGCCATCGTGGTGCCGGGCAATGCCACACCCACCGCCGAATCCAACATTCTCAACGATCCTGAGGCTGCCAAAATCGTCTTTGGCGCGTGGCCTGCAATCCTCATGGCCGGCCTGGACATCACCCGCCAGGTGCCCGTGGGCGAGGCGTTTCTCAATCGCCTGAAAGATCTGGGCAACGAAGCAGGGATTTTCCTGCACGCGGCATCACAGCACTATCTCAGGTTCTACCGCGACAAGGGCGAATCGGGCATGCACATGCACGACGTCCACGCCGTCATGGTGCTGCTGCGCCCCGACATCTACACGGTGCGCGAGATCTGCGTGGACGTGGAGACAAAGGGCGAACTGACGCGCGGCCAAACCGTGGCCGACTGGAATGGCCACTGGGGACGCGCGCCGCAAACAGGAATGCTCTTTGAGGTGGATGCCGCAGCCTTCATCGAGGAATACATCGCCCGCATCGCCACCCTGCCCTGAGAGTCCAGTTACAAATTTCGGTACGCAGAAACAACGGCAACAACGGAAACAGCATGAAATGCACTCTTCATGTTGTTTCCTTTGTTGCCGTTGTTTCTGCGTACCGAAATTTGGTACTGGACTCTAGGGAAACGCGTCTTCGACGTCGAGGGATTCAGTCTCTTCGTCGTTCTCTCTCTTGTGGATCACCTCGCGTCCCTGGCCGCCGCCGAGGTCCGGGCCCACAATCCCCTTGTCCTCAAGCTGCTCCATCAAACGCGCGGCGCGCGGGTAGCCAATGCGCAACTTTCGTTGCAGCATACTCGTGCTGCAGACCTGCACGCCCTGCAGCGCGTCAACTGCCTGCTGCACAAGCTCGTGGCCGTCGTCCTCAATCCCAATCAGCCCCGCCCACGGCACCCGCACCGGCCCCAAACTGGCGGGCGCCTGCGCCTTCCAGAAGTCCACAACATGACCGATTTCGTCGTCGGTAACGAGGCAGCCCTGCACGCGCAGCAGCTTGGCGGCGTCGGGGCGCATAAGCAGCATGTCGCCGCGCCCCAGCAACCGCTCGGCGCCAGGCGTGTCCAGAATCACGCGGCTGTCAATCGCGCTGGAGACGGCAAAGGCCACGCGCGTGGGAAAGTTCGCCTTGATCTGACCCGTGACGACATCCACACTCGGTCGCTGCGTGGCCAGCACAAGGTGGATGCCTGTAGCGCGCGACAACTGCGCCAGGCGGCAGAGCTGCTTTTCCACATCTTCGGCGGCGGTCATCATCAGGTCGGCCAGTTCATCCACAATCAGCACAATGTAGGGGAGATGTTCGCGCGGCGTGCTTTCATCACCGATCGCAGGTACGGCGAGTGGATTGTCAAGCAGCGCGTTATATGCGTCAATATTGCGCACGCCCAGACTGTTGAAGAGGCGGTAGCGGTCATCCATCTGCAGCGTCAGCCAGGTGAGCGCGGCCATCACCTGATCCACATCAGTGATGACGTTGCCGATGAGGTGGGGGATGCCGTTGTAACCGGTGAGTTCGACGCGCTTGGGGTCCACCATCAGCAGGCGCAGCGTGGCGGGGCTGTGGCGCATGAGCAGCCCCATGATCATGGCGTTGATGCAGACCGATTTGCCCGAACCCGTTGCGCCTGCAATCAGCATATGGGGCGCGCGTCCCAGGTCCAGCACAATCGGCGAGCCGGAGGTGTTTCGCCCCATAGGCAGCGGCAGCGTGCCCGCCTTCTCGCGAAACGCATCCGTCTCGATGATGCCGCGCAAGCTTACGAGCGACTTCTCTACATTGGGCACTTCAATGCCCACGTAGGGGCGGCCGGGCACGGGCGCCTCAATGCGCACGGCGGGGGCCGCCAGCGCCAGCGCCAGGTCATCCGCCAGCGAAAGAATGCGGCTGACACGCACCTTGCGTTTTTGACCGGCGCGCTCAACGTAGAGCGGCTCCACGCCGAATTGGGTCACCGTGGGGCCGGATTCGGTGTGGACAACCTTGACGGGCACGTCGAAATCATCGAGCGTCTGCTCAATGCGCCGCGCCAACTCATCCACGTTGCCGCCTGTATACACACCTTTGTCTTTGGCCAGCAACTCTACTGAGGGCAGCTTCACGGCAGGCGGGCGGTGCACAGGGTGCGCCTCGCTCTGCGAAGGCCGTGACGCAGGCTGTTTGGGGGGCTTTGCGATCTTGCGCGCAGGCGGCGGGTTGTCCGCCCACGCGCTGGACGGGTCGGACATACCTGCAGAAGGGCCGCGCGAGCTCGGAGTCGCAAGGAAGGCGGGCAGCGGCCCGTTGGCCAGTGGTGCGCGTGGCTCGGCCTCGATGAGCGCTGCCTCCTCGGCGGCTTCGGCTTCCTCCACATCCTCGGACGCGGAATAGGCGTCCCATGCGGCAGTCCACGCGGCGCGCTGCCGGCGGCGCATACGCCATGCCTCCATACGGCGCGCAACGGACGCCACGACGTAGAGCGCCGGTGTATAGCGCAGGAGCATGAGCAGACCGGCAACACCAATCAGTACAATTAGCAGCAGCGCCAGCCAGTAGCCCAGTGCGTTGATGAGCAGGCTGCCCAGCGCCCAACCCACAATGCCGCCGCCGCTGCCATCGCGCACATAGATCATATCGGCGCGGCTGTCGAGCATGCGCACGTAGGCGCCCGCCTGCAACGCGAGGAGCAGAAGTTCAGCCCCGACCAGCGCCTCGGCGCTCCAGAAGCCGGCGCGCGACCCGAGCAGCAACACCACGCCCACCGCCACAAAGGTGAGCGCCACCAGCAGCGCCGTCCAGCCGAAGAGGCGTTCGCCCCATGACGGCAGCTCCGCAGCAAGCGTCAGCAGCATGAGCAGGCCACCCACAATCAACGCGGCGGCAACAAGCTCGCGCCCATAGCGCGCAAAGAAGGCGCGCGTATCGTGGAGCCACGTGCGCGGGCGCAGGTAGATAATGGGGGGCGCAGCACCCGGCCGCAGAGGATTGCGCGTGCCCTTGCCTGCCCCCGCGGGCTTGCTGCGCGGCGTGCGCTTGGTCGGTGTACGGCTGCCGCTCAAACCGCTGCGGGTCGAGCCGCTGCTCTTCGCTTTACTTGTGGACTTGCTGCTGGGTGGATTCTGTTTGGGCATTGGGCGGGCCGGATGCTATGCAAAGGGCGACGATGGGAGCCGGTGATGAACGGAGTGCCAATGCGTATGGTCAGAATGGTCGAAATGGTCGAAATGGAGACGTGTTGCGAGTGTGGCGAAACGTGGGCGGCAGCATACGCCATCACAGCCGACCCAGCAGGCCGCTGCCGGAAGGTAGCGGCGCACATGCCCCCGCTACGAGCCATTGGCCGCGTCAACGCGCTGTCGCTCGGCCTCGGCCTGACGGGACTGGGCGGCCGCACCCGATGCACCGTTCGTGATACGCGCGTGCGCAATCTGCTCCGCTTCCATCTCGCCAAGCACCCGTGCCAGATGCCCAATCGCCACGCGCTGTTTGCGATACAGGTCGCTTTCGCTCATGGCCAGCCGGTCGGCAATCTCGCGCACCCTGCGGCCCTGAATAAAGCGCATTTCAAGGATATTGTAAAGCAGCCATTCGGGAGCGGTGAAGTTCTGCTTGCCTTCAGGCCGCAGCTTCTCCAGCGCCGAACCCAATACCAGCCGCAGCGCTTTGGTCGGATCATCGTCAGCTCGCGTCAGCGTGCGATTGACCGAATTCAGCCCCAGCAAAGGGCTGCCTGAAAGCTTGGGGCCACCCCAATAGTGACTGAGCGCATCCTTCACCCACGCCTCAAATTCGGGACTGTTGACCGGGCTATGCTCAAGCATTGCGTCGGCGGGCGAGGTGTCGCTCTCCACCTCGAGATAGGGCACCATGGTGCGCATGGACTGAATGCGCTCAATA
>CAYJNV010000077.1:0-15896 GCA_964370975.1 uncultured Caldilineaceae bacterium
TGCATCATCTGGGCGGACCAACGCGCGCAGGCAGAGGCGCGCGCCATGGCGGCCACCTGTGGCGCGGAGCGGGTCTACCTGCGCTGTGGCCACCGCGTAAGCCCCGCCTATTGTGCGCCCAAGATTCTGTGGATTCGCAATCACCAACCTGAAATCTACGCACGGGCCGCGAAATTCCTCGTACCCAAGGACTACATGGTGCACCGCCTCACGGGCGAGTGCGCCACCGATTACTCGGACGCATCCGGCACGCTGCTTTTTGATTTGATGACGCGCCGCTGGGCCGACGATATTCTCAGCGAGCTTGAACTGAGTGTCGATCAACTTCCCTTTCCCTTCCCGTCGCCAGCCGTCGTGGGCACTGTGACGCCTGCAGCGGCCGCGGCCACTGGGCTGCGCGCCGGAACGCCGGTGGTCGCGGGTGGCGGCGACGGCTCCTGTGCTGGTATTGGCGCGGGTGTGGTCGATCCCGGCTCCGCCTATTGCACAATCGGCACGTCGGCGTGGATCAGCGTCTCGACCAACGCACCCGTGCCCGACCCGCAGCAGCGCACGATGACCTTCCACCACGTTCACCCTGAACGCTATGCGCCCATGGGCGTGCAGCAGTTGGCGGGCGGCGCACGCGAATGGGCCTGGAAAACCTTCTCCGGCGACGCGACGCTGGACCTGGACAGCGCTGCCGCACAGGTGGCTCCCGGAAGCGGCGGCTTGCTCTTTCTGCCCTACCTCATGGGCGAACGCAGCCCCTGGTGGAACCCGCTGGCACGCGGCGCCTTTGTGGGGCTGGCTATGCCGCACGGCAAACCTGATATGGCGCGCGCCGTGCTCGAGGGCGTGGCCTTTGGCCTGCGCCAGATTCTTGACGCACTGCGCGAGCAGGTGCCCGGCATCCAGGCGCTGCGGCTAATCGGCGGCGGTGGCAAGAGTCGCCTCTGGCAACAGATTTTGGCCGACTGCTTTGGGCTGCCCATTCACATGCTCGAACTCAAGGGCGAAGCCACAAGTTGGGGCGCGGCCGTGGCCGCCGGGGTAGGCGTTGGTCTGTACGACTGGTCGATTGCTGCCGCGCGCAGCCAGGTGGTTGAGGTCATTGACCCGAACCCGGCCTACGCACAACGCTACGATGAACTGTCCGCCATCTTTACGGACCTGTACGGTGCGCTGGAGCCTTTCTACGCGCGCCTTGCGGCAGCCAATGACCGCTTTGCCGCCACCCACAACAACAATGCATAAGGAGCCGACCCAGTGAGCGTGCCCCATTTCAAGAACTATCTGATGGACATGGACGGCGTGCTCGTGCGCGGGCGCACCGCGATCCCCGGCGCCGACAAGTGGATTACGCACCTCAACGAGAACCATATCCCCTATCTGGTGCTCACAAACAATCCCATGTATACCACGCGCGACCTGGCCTACCGGCTCCATTCGGCGGGGCTGCATGTGCCGCCGGAGAACATCTTCACCTCGGCCATGGCCACGGCGCGCTTCCTGCACGCGCAGCGCCCTGAAGGCACCGCCTTCGCAATTGGCGAGAGCGGCCTCACCAACGCGCTTTATGAAGTCGGTTACATCATGACTGACCAGAATCCTGACTACGTGGTGCTGGGTGAGACGCACGGCTACAATCTCGAACAGATTACCAAGGCCATTCGGTTGATTGCTGCAGGTTCGCGCTTTGTGGCCACGAACCCCGATCCCTCGGGTCCCTCCGAGTCGGGGCTGGTGCCCGCGTGCGGAGCCATGGCGGCGCTGATCCAGGCGGCCACGGGCGAGGCCCCCTTCTATGTGGGCAAGCCCAACGCACTGATGATGCGCACGGCGCTCAACTACCTGCACGCCCACTCGGAGGAGACGGTGATGATCGGCGACCGTATGGACACCGACATCATCTCGGGCGTGAGCAGCGGCGTCTCGACCATACTCGTGCTCACAGGGGTAACGCAGCGTGGCGAAGTCGCGCGCTTCCCTTACCAGCCCGCGCACGTGATCGACTCGATCGCTGACCTGCTGCAGGAGTAAGGGCAAGCACGAAAGAACGTCTGACGCTTCAGAAATTACGTGTGAATGGCATTGTCCTATCGACCGTTGCATCTGTACGCAACGCGGACGTATAACGAATTACCACTTACCATTTATGCCTTTGTATTGATTGGGGTTCACATGGCGACGACAGTAGTAATGCCCAAGCAAGGGCAGTCAGTCGAAAGTTGCATTATCGTCGAGTGGAAGAAGCAGGTGGGCGAGGCTGTTGCCGAGGGCGACGTCCTCTGCGACGTGGAGACGGATAAGGCCACACTTGAAATCGAGTCCACCGCCACAGGCGTCGTGCTGGCGCACCTGGCGCAGGCAGGTGACGAAGTGCCCGTGCTCGCGCCGATTGCCATCATCGGCCAGCCCGGCGAGGTGGTTGAGGCCGCACCAGCGCGCGCAGGTGCGGATTCTGCAGCCACAGCTCCCGAGCAGACGGTCCCAATGACCAGTTCACCAATTCACCAATTACCCAGTCAACCAGTCAACCAGTCAACCAGTCCCATCTCCCCCCGCGCCCGCCATTTGGCCGAGCGCAAGGGCCTTGCGAGCAGCGCGCTTCAGGGCAGCGGGCCCGGCGGACGCATCATCGAGCGCGACGTGCTCGCCGCCGCCGCGCAGCAGCCCAAGCTCACACCGGTGGCCAAGGCCATGGTGGCGGATGGTGGCTTCGCCGTGCCGCCTCAGGGTTCCGGCCCCGGCGGGCGCGTCACCTCGCGCGACCTCGTGCAGCAGGGTGCAGGGGCAGTGCAGCCCGCACCTCAATCAACCAGTCAACCAGTCAACCAATCAACCAGCCCACAGCCCGTAAGCGAGGACGAAACCACCCAAGTCCCCGTCAAGGGCATCCGCAAGGTCATCGCCGAGCGCATGCTCGCCTCGCTGCAGACGACCGCGCAGTTGACCATGAATGGTTCGGCCGATGCGCGTGCGCTGCAGGCTTACCGCCAGCGCCTCAAGCAGAGCCCCGAGGCATTGGGACTGCGCGGCATCACCATCAACGACCTTGTGCTCTTTGCCACCGCGCGCGCGCTGGTGCAGCACCCCGACCTGAACGCACACTTTGCCGAGATGACCATCACGCAATACAAGCGCGTTCACCTGGGCTTCGCCGTGGACACGGCGCGCGGCCTGATGGTGCCCGTCATCCGCGACGCGCAGGCGCTGTCGCTGCGCAACCTTGCGGCCGAATCCAAGCGGCTGGCGACGGCGGCCATCGACGGCAAATCCGCCCCCGATGACCTCGTGGGCGCCACCTTCACGGTGACCAATCTGGGCGGCTTCGGTGTGGAGTCCTTCACGCCCATTCTCAACCCGCCGCAGGTGGCCATTTTGGGCGTGAGCAACATCCAGCTCAAGCCGGTGCAGGGCGCGGGCGGCGTTGAGTTCGTGCCGCAGCTGGGCCTCTCGCTAACCATCAACCACCAGGTGGTGGATGGCGCGCCCGGCGCGCGCTTCCTGCAGACGCTGGCGGGGCTGATTGCGGATTTTGACCTGCTGCTGGCCGCGTGATTACGACGGCGCGCCGCGACCGCTCCGCGTAGCGGCGGCTTCAACTGCCGTTCTCGAGGACGCGGCGCGATCTACACATACGGCGGCTGAAGTCGCCGCTACGCAGCGCCCCTCTGCGCATGGGGAGGCGCCAGGGATTAAGGTGACACAGTGCAGGTGCAGCGTGACGACGGCTACACGATTAACACCGAACCGGCATTGCTGGATGTGGACTTCATCCACGCCTACATCGCCGAGCAGTCCTACTGGGCCAAGGGGCGCAGCCGCGCGGTGATGGAGGCGGCTATCGCGCACTCGCTCTGCTTCGGCATCTATGCGCCGGGCCAAACGGGCACACAAGTGGGCTTTGCCCGCATCGTCACCGACTACGCCGTCTTCGCCTACCTGTGCGACATCTTTGTGGACCCCGCGCACCAGGGCCGTGGCCTGGGCAAGTGGCTCGTGCAGAGCATCATCAACGCGCCAGAACTGGGTGTGGTGCGCCGTTTCATGCTGACGACGAGCGACGCCCACGAGTTGTACCAGCGCTATGGTGGCTTTGAGTTGCTCTCACCACCTGAGAATTGGCTTGCGCGCGTCGTGCGCTGAGGCCATAAGTGAATACTGATAGCAGGCAAACTGACGCCCTGCGTGAATAACCTATACGCCAAAGGATATTGCCTTTATGCCAAAGTCCATCATGATCAACCCTACTGATGTGCGCAAGCCCGGCACGCTGGTGTCGCCCGAGATTCCACTCAACGCCTACGTGCCCGACGCGCGCCGCGAAGCCGAGAAGTACGGCACGCCCACACTCGTGCGCATCTACCGCGACATGGTCTTCGTGCGCGAATTCGAGACGATGCTCGACCGCATCAAGCGCGAAGGCTCGTTTGAGGGCATTGAGTACAACCACAAGGGGCCCGCTCACCTGAGCATCGGCCAGGAGGCGGCAGTGGTGGGGCAGGCGCTCACTCTCACGCCCGAAGACTTCATCTTCGGCTCGCACCGCAGCCACGGCGACATCCTCGCCAAGGGGCTTTCGGCTATCGACAAACTCGATGAGGGCACGCTCGAGAAGATCATGCGCCAGTATATGGGTGGCGGCGCGCTGCGTGTGGTGGAGGGCTTCAGCAATGGGAGTGCCGCCGGCAATAGCGGCGGCGTCAAATCCATCGCCATCAACTACCTGCTCTACGGCGCGCTGGCCGAGATATTTGGCCGCGCCAATGGCTTCAACAAGGGCATGGGCGGCTCGATGCACGCCTTCTTCCCGCCCTTTGGCGTCATGCCCAACAACGCGATTGTGGGCGGCTCGGCCGACATCGCCGTAGGCGGCGCACTCTACAAGCGCGTCAACAAGAAGCCCGGCATCGTCATCGCCAACATCGGCGACGCCTCCATGGGTTGCGGCCCTGTTTGGGAGGCGATGATGTTCTCGGCCATGGATCAATACCGCACGCTGTGGCCCAAGGAAGCCGGCGGCGCGCCCCCCATCCTCTTCAACTTGATGAACAACTTCTACGGCATGGGCGGCCAACCCGTGGGCGAGACGATGGGCTTCGGCATCCTCGCACGCGTTGGCCTGGGCGTCAACCCGCAGGCCATGCACGCCGAACGCATCGACGGCTTCAACCCGCTGGCCGTGGCCGACGCCATCGAGCGCAAGCGCAAGCTGCTCGAGGCGGGCGAAGGCCCCGTGTTGCTCGACACCGTCACCTACCGCTTCTCCGGCCACTCGCCCTCCGACGCTTCCTCCTACCGGGACAAGAGCGAGGTGGACCTCTGGAAGCAGCAGGACTCGATTGTGGCCTATCGAGAATATCTGCTTGAGAACGACCACGCGAGCGACGATGAACTCGACTCCATCACCGAAGACGTCATGGCGCGCCTGCGCAGCGTCGCGGCAGCAGCCGTCTCGCTCGATGTCTCACCGCGCGTCGATGTCTCTGTCGACACCATCGGCGGCATGATGTTCTCGAATCAACCGCGCGAGAGCATGGAGGAGGGGCGCAGCCCCGACGTGCTCATCCCCATGGAAGAGAGCCGCTGGAAGACGACACAGGAAAAGCTGCGCTTTGGCCTCGACGAAAACGGCAAGGCCCTGCCCAAGCTCAAGTGCCTCACCTACGCCGAGGCGCTCTTCGAGGCCATGGTGCACCGCTTCTACATCGACCCCACAATGGTGGCCTATGGCGAGGAGAACCGGGATTGGGGTGGTGCATTCAGTGTTTACCGCGGCCTCACCGAGATGCTCCCCTATCATCGTCTCTTCAACTCGCCCATCTCCGAAGCGGCGATTGTGGGCACGGCCGTAGGCTATTCCATGAGCGGCGGGCGCGTGGTGGCCGAGCTCATGTACAACGACTTCATGGGCCGCGCCGGTGACGAGGTCTTCAACCAGATGGCCAAGTGGCAGAGCATGTCGGCCAACGTGCTCACCATGCCTATGGTGCTGCGCGTTTCCGTCGGCTCAAAGTATGGCGCGCAGCACTCGCAGGACTGGACGTCGATTGTCGCGCACATTCCCGGCCTCAAGGTCTACTTCCCCGCAACGGCGTATGACGCCAAGGGCATGCTCAACCTCGCGCTGCGCGGCACCGACCCGGTCGTCTTCTTCGAGAGCCAGCGCCTCTACTCCGAGCCGGAAACGCTTGTGCAGGGCGGCGTGCCCAAGGAGTACTATGAGGTGCCCGAGGGCGAACCGGCCGTGCGCCGCAGCGGCACCGACCTGACAATCATCACCGTGGGCTCGACCCTCTACCGTGCGCTCGAGGCCGCTGAGACGATGCAAAGCAAATACGGCGTTTCGGCCGAGGTCATCGACGTTCGCTTCCTGAACCCGCTCAACTACACGCCGCTGGTCGATTCCGTGAAGAAGACGGGCAAGGTCGTGCTCGCCTCGGACGCTTCCGAGCGCGGCTCCTTCATGCACACGCTCGCCTCCAACCTCACAGCGCTGGCCTTCGATGCGCTGGACGGCCCGATTGCCGTGGTGGGCGCTCGCAACTGGATTACGCCCGCCGCCGAACTGGAAGAGGCCTTCTTCCCGCAGGCATCGTGGATTGTGGATGCCGTGCACGAGCGCGTGCTGCCGCTGCCCGGCCACGTGGTGAGCGACGACTTCGGCGCAGAGGAGATGCTGCGCCGCAACCGCGTCGGCGTGTAGCAAACAGACCATCGACACAGAGGACACAGAGCGAACAGAGAAACACAGAGAGAACAGCAACTTCAGGACTACCCACCTTGGTGACCCAGCCCTGAAGTTGCTGTTCTCTCTGTGTTTCTCTGTTCGCTCTGTGTCCTCTGTGTCGATGGTCCATTTTGTGTGTCTGCACAAGAGTGCGGCGGCCGCACCAAATTGCGTGCTCGAAATCGATTTGACGTAAGTGGCTGAATGCGCGACAATGTCTTTACCGCCGAAGCACATTTGCGTCCTTCCCAGTGTATTCCCTGACTACTGCTATTCCGCGTAACCCACCGCGTGGGCCGAAAAAGTGTCCTTGCGCGTTCAGGCTGCCCAGTCTACTGCGCAGCACTGCGCAGACGATTGCGCGCCATCATGTAGACGTATTTGAGCGCCCGCCCTACGCCGTCTGGTCATTGCAGGACCGCGTGTCACTCTCATGCGACGCGTCGTCAGCCAGCGCACGTGCTCCATCCTGATAAGGAGGTGATGACTATTCGCTGATGCCCAAAGGTGGCGTGTACCTGAGTTGCGCAGACGTGCCTGTTCACAGCGTCGCACTAGCGGGTCCTAGCCCCCATGTACTGCTACCATCAAACCCCAGTAGTAGCGTCCATACCAACATTCATCCGTACGGCAACAGTGCAGTTTCCGAGGAGGAACGTATGCGTAGACAGTCTCGCAGCATTTCGCTGGTAATTGGGATTCTGGTGATTTTCAGCATGGTGCTCACAGCTTGCGCCGCGCCAGTGGCAGCACCGGCAGCACCTGCTGCAGAAGCCCCTGCGGCGCCCGTCGCTGGTGCGCTCGATCCGACCACTCTTGTGTCGGACCCCGCCTGGTGGGCAACGGCTGCCGAGCCGTACAAGGGTGTAACGATCACGGGTATTTCCGAGAGCACGCCGCCCTCGCGCTATTCCGCCGAAGTGCTTGGACCGGCATTCACGGCCCTCACTGGCATCAACGTCAACTTCGAAGTGACGTCCTGGGACGAGATGTACAACAAGCCCATCAAGGACATGGAAGCCGGCACCGGCATCTATGACTTCGTGTACATCGAGCAGGACATCATTTACTCGTATCTGGCGCGTGACTTCATGACCAATCTGACTCAGCTTCTCGCGGACAACCCGCAGCTGAAGTCGGCTGATTTTGACCTCTCGAAGTTCACCTCGTTCATCGACAATTTCAAGGACGCCGACGGCAACGTCTACGGCGTGCCCATGGAAGCCTTCATCAAGCCGTACCTGTATCGCCTTGACCTCTTCAGCGACCCGGCGATCATGGAAGCCTTCAAGGCTGAATATGGCTATGACCTGGCTCCTGCCACGACACACGAGCAGTACATGGACATTGCCAAGTTCTTCACCGAGTATGGCACGGCCAACGACCTGGAGCTCTGGGGTACGACCAACCAGGCCCACACCGGCCATGCCTCCTCCACCTATGAGGACTTCGAGACGGTTGCCCCGACCTTTGGCGTCTTCAACTGGGGCATCGATATGGACACCTGGAAGGCATGCGAAGCCAATGGCGGTTTGATGAACAGCCAGCCGGCCAAGGATGCATTGCAGTGGCGTGTTGACCTGCTGCAGTACGCGCCGCCGGAATCGACCGCGAGCACCTGGGACGAGGTTGCAGCGACCTTTGCTGCCGGCCGCGCCGCACAGGGCTTTGTCTATGGCGAGAACACGGTCTGGATCGCACTCGACCCGGATCGCTCACAGGTCGTCGGCAACGTCGGCGTTGCCCTGCCGCCGGTTTCCGAGGGCGTGATGGACCAGATCACCTCCGGTGAAGGCTACATCGGTTACTACGACGGTGGCGCCTTCGGCATTCCTACGACCTCCAAGAACAAGGAAGCCGCGCTGTTGTGGCAGCAATTCATCGGCCTCGAGTCCGTGCAGCCCGCCTGGGCCATTGCCGGCTCCCGCATCGTCATGGAATCCACCTACGACGATCCGATGATTCAGGATGCCAACGCCAAGGCCGACAACTACTACACCAAGATGAAGGAAGAGGGCCCGCTCTATCGTGGCGCGCCGCCGTTCCCCTTCCACAATCAGGTCCGTGGTGCAATTGACCCGTTCATCTGGAAGGCGCTGGCAGGCGACATGAGCGCCTCGGATGCGCTCGACCAGGCATGCGTCGTGGCTGAAGAGACCATGGTGCAGTTGGGCTACGGCGAGTAGTCCGGCACTGGTTGTCGTTCAAGGGGGGCGCGCAGCAGCGCCCCCCTTTCCTCCTCACCGTTCCGAAAGGAACCCAGCATGCACTCTAATCGGATGGGCTGGGGGTTGTTGGCGCCAACGCTGATCATTCTCGGTATCTTTGGCCTGCTGCCCTTCTTCTATGTAATCTACGTTGGTTTCTTCGACTGGAATGTCTTCTCGGCAGAGGTGGGTCGTCAATTTGCGGGGGCCGACAACTACCGGCGCCTTGTCTTTGACGAAGAATTCCTCGGGTCGGTGGGACGCACACTGCTCTTCACCTTCAGCGTCGTCACAATTGAAATGATCCTTGGCTTCTTGCTGGCGCAAACACTTGTGCGCGACTTCCCCGGCAAGGCGGTCTTCCGCACAATCTATGCACTCCCCATCATGATTGCGCCCATTGCGGTAGGTGCGACGTGGAAACTGCTCACCATCCCCGGTTTTGGCCTCTTGCCTTACTATCTTGACAAATGGTTTGAAATTGAGTACCAGCTCGGCTCTCATTCGGGCCAGGCATTTTGGACGACCGTCGTCATGGATGTGTGGCACTGGACGCCCTTTGTCACGCTGACGATGCTGGCCGGCCTCACGGCCATACCCAAGGAGCCGCTGGAGCAGGCGCAGGTGGACGGCGCGAACCGGTTTCAGGTGCTGCGCTTCCTGACAATCCCCATGATGATGCCAGTCATTATCACGACGCTCTTCATCCGCATCATGGATGCGCTGCGCGTGATGGACGAGGTCTTTCTCCTCACAGGGGGTGGGCCGGCGAATGCGACGCGCTATGTGGGCATTCTCATCTGGCGCGTGGTCTTCCCGCAGACGAACTATGGTTACGGATCGGCCATGTCGCTGCTGATCCTCTATATGACCCTCGTCCTCGCCTTCCTGCTCTTCACGGTCCTCTCACGCTTCGGCAAGCAGTCCACATCGGAGAAATGAGCCATGGGTACAAAGCGCAGCCGTATCGGGCTGATTGGCACGTATGTGCTCTGGACAATGATGTCCATCTTTACACTCCTGCCCATCTACTGGATGGTGGTGGTTTCTGCACGCAGCCGCGTCGAGCTTTTCAGCCCGGGCAAGTTCTGGCAAACCACCTTCTTCGCCCAGAACTACATTAATCCACTCACAAGTCCGGCCTTCCAGCGCTACATTGCCAACTCGCTCATCATTGCCACATCGAACGCGATTTTGGTCATCATTCTGGCGCTTTTCGCCACCTACGGCCTCTCACGCTGGAAGCTCAACGGCGCCGACAACATCTTCTTCTGGACGATCACGAACCGCATGGCCCCGGCCGCAGCCTTCATTCTCCCTCTCTTCCTGCTCTTCACGCGCGCCTTCAAAGTCGGCGACTTCATGATGTTTGATACGCGCATTGGGCTGATTCTGCTCTATTGCATCTTCAACCTGCCCTTCGCCATCTGGCTGCTCAAGGGCATTGTCGACGGCATCCCCATTGAGCTTGACGAAGCGGCCCTTGTTGACGGTGCGGGGCGCTGGACGATCCTCTTCCGCGTCATCCTGCCGCTGGCTGCGCCCGGCCTTGCCATTGCGGGCATCCTCTGCTGGATGTTTGCGTGGAATGAATACCTCTTCGCTGCGGCGCTCACCAGCACCAGGGCGCGCACGATCACCACCGGTTTGGCGGAGTTTGTCACAGTCACCGGTACAAACTGGGGTGAAATGGCCGCAGTGGCAACCATCTCGCTGTTGCCTGCGCTGATCTTCCTGGTCTTCATCCAGAAGTATATCGTAATGGGTCTGACATTCGGCGCCGTGAAGGAGTAGCCATGATCGACCACACAAAAGCGGTGCAGGCAGTTGTTGAGCACAAGGGGCGCAAGGGTTTCCTGCCCATGGAGACCAACCTCTTCGACCGCATCTCCATCAGCGTTTACATCTTTGTGGCCATTAGCCTGCTCTGGATGCGCTTCATTGAGCCATCGCTTGGCATCAATGTGACCTATGGCGCCATCCTGTGCGTCATCCTCGGAATCATTATTGTGCGCAAGGGCTGACGCGCCTGGCCGGCTGCCGCGCGCGGGTGGAGCCAATGCGCAGCAGCCGCCTCGCCGCGATGAGGTGGCGCCGGGATGAGTACACTGCGCCGACGGCGTACGGACAGAGCGGCAGATTGTTGAGGTTGAATGACACTGTTATTTTCGCCGCCTGCGTGTACGCTTTAGCTGTCAAATTGACCGCAAACAATTTCGCTTTTTGCATATGAGGAGGTTGGCAAATGGAAGCGCTTGTACTGGAACGCCAGAACGAGCTGTCGCTGCGCGACATGCACCTGGACGAAGATGAAGCCGTGGGCGCGCACGATGTGCGCATCAAGATGCACACCGTGGGCATTTGCGGAAGCGACGTCCACTACTATACACACGGGGCCATCGGCCAGTTTGTGGTGCGCGCGCCCATGGTGCTTGGCCACGAAGCCGCCGGCACCGTGGTCGAGGTGGGCAGCGACGTCAAATACCTCAAGGTGGGCGACCGCGTTTGCATGGAACCGGGCATCCCCGACCCCAACAGCAAGGCCAGCCGCCTGGGTATGTACAACCTGGACCCGGCTGTGCGCTTCTGGGCAACACCCCCAATTCATGGCATTCTGCGCCCCACCGTCATCCACCCCGAAGCCTTCACCTTCAAGCTGCCCGACAACGTCTCCTTTGCCGAAGGCGCGATGGTGGAGCCGCTGGCCGTGGGCATGCACGCGGCGAGCAAGGCCAGGATCAAGCCGGGCGACGTGGCCGTCGTCATGGGTGCGGGGCCGATCGGGATGCTTACGGCGCTGGCGGCGCTGGCCGGCGGCTGCAGCCAGGTGATCATGACCGACGTGGTGCAGCCCAAACTTGAACTCGCTGCGTCGCTGGGGCCCATTCTGCCCGTCAACATCGCACAGCAGAACCTCAAGGAAGTGGTGGACAAACTCACCGACGACTGGGGCGCTGACATCGTCTTCGAGTGCAGCGGCAACGAGAGGGCGGCGGCAAGCGTCTTCGGGCCGCTCGCGCCGGGTGGCACGGTGGTCTTCGTGGGTATTCCCCTTCAGCCCATTGCCTACGACGTTGCATCCGCAATGGTAAAAGAAGCGCATGTGGAGCAGATCTTCCGCTATGCGCACGTCTACCCACGCGCAATTGCGCTCATGGGCAGCGGCAAGCTTGACGTCAAACCGCTGATTACCGACACCTTCGCCTTTGCCGACAGCGTGCGCGCGTTTGACTACGCCGTCGACATGCCGCCCACCTCCGTCAAGGCGCAAATTGAAATGCCGCAGTAGGCTTCACATAGTCACTTGTACGCGGATGAACACGGATTAACACCGATATTCAGATGGATCCGCGAAAATCCGTGTTTGTCCGCGTACCCAAAATGAAGGCAGAGAACTCCTCAATGAACATGCGTGGCGTCAAGCTACCCGGTCAGCGCAAGGTTGAGTTTGTGGAAGTCCCGGTGCCAGAACCCGGCCACGGCCAGGTGCTCATCAAAATGAAGGCGTCGTCGATCTGTGGCAGCGACATCCGTGCCATCTACCGCGAGCATTTGGGCCATGGCCCCGAAGGCTATCAGGGTGTCATCGCCGGCCACGAACCCGCCGGGCAAATCGTCAAGGTGGGACCAGGCTGCAAGCAATTCAAGGAGGGCGACCGCGTCGTCCTCTACCATATCTCCGGCTGCGGCGTCTGCAACGACTGCCGCGAAGGCTACATGATCTCCTGCACTTCCGACCTGCGCGCCGCCTACGGCTGGCAGCGCGACGGCGGCCACGCAGACTACTGCCTTGCAGAAGAGAGCACCTGCGTGGCCCTCCCCGATGCGCTCTCCTACGTGGACGGCGCGTTGGTGGCCTGCGGCTTCGGCACAGTTTACGAGGCGCTCAACCGCGTGCGTGTTTCGGGCGAAGACCGCGTGCTTCTCACCGGCATGGGGCCTGTGGGTATGGCGGCAGGCCTTGTGGCCAAGAAGATGGGTGCAAGCAGGGTCATCGGCGCCGACATTTCGCAGGAGCGCCTCGACTTCGCGCTCCAGGTGGGCGCCATCGACCACGCCGTGCGCGCCGATGCCGGGGATGCAGTGGACCAGATCAAGGCGCTTACCGGCGGCTACGGCTGCGAGGTCTCTGTGGATTGCTCCGGCTCGCCGCAAGGTCGCCTCCTTGCGCTGCAGGGCACGCGCCGCTGGGGGCGCAGCGCCATGGTGGGCGAAGGCAACACGGTCAGCTTTGACGTGAGCCAGACCATCATCCACAACCAGATCACTGTCTTTGGCTCGTGGGTCACCAGCCTGGGCCACATGGAAGACCTGGTGGAGAAGCTGGTTGAGTGGGACCTGAAGCCCGAGGTGATCGTCAGTCACCGCTTTACGCTCGATCAGGCGGCCGACGCCTACCGCGTGGCCGACGAGGGACAGAGCGGCAAGGTGGTGATTGTGTTTGACGAGTAGCTTGACGATGCCGAGACTTGCTTTGGCATGTGCACAGCCATCCGGCTGCGCCGTCGCCTGGGCATGATGGATACTCCCTGCTTGCCGAACAATAGGCAAAAAGATAGTGGAAGTGGATCCCGATCAAGCACACAATAGAGCATATGCAGAAGCACGATTGCGACTGCATAGCCATTGTGTCGGGTCACCCAATTCCGTTTTTTGCCTGTAGGGCAGGGAGGTTCCATGTTGCAGAATGAGTCAATGCAAGCGCTATCGCCGCGTATGTCTCTCACTGGTGTGCGCTGGCGCCCAACGCGAGACAGTGCAGTGGCTGTTGCCTGTTTTCTTTGCGTAGTCGCCTGTTTGTACGTTGCAATGCAGGTCTTCACGTGGACGCGCATCGCCCCCGCGTTCATTACCTTTGGTCCGCTTACGCTGGCTGGGTTGGGTGTGGCCGTACCTGTTTTCTACACCATTCTGGTGCGGCGGCATTCCTTGACCGACCTTGGCATCACCCGAGCCAACTTGCCCGTCAGCCTCTTCCTGGGTCTCTTGATGGGGGCAGAAACGGCACGCGGCACGCTCATGAACGTGGACCGTGCCTTCACGGCCGGTGTTGTGCCGCTCGTGCTCATGTCGCTGGCGGTCGGTCTGTTTGAGGCCATCTTCTTCCGCGGCTGGCTGCAGCAGCGCTTTCAGGACGATTTCGGTGTCGTCCCCGGCGTCATTCTGGCGGCGCTCTGTTACAGCCTCTACCATGTCGGATATGGTATGGCCGTGGGCGAGTTATTCTATCTCTTTTACCTGGGTGTTATCTTCGGCTCCATATTCCACCTCACCAAGAACGTTTTTGTTCTATGGCCATTCTTCACACCCGTCGGTGGGTTCTACGAAACCTTTAGCAGTGGTTTGACCATGCCCTTTGCCGCCACCTACGGCTTTCTCTTGACGCTCGGACTGATGCTTGCGGCACTGCTGGCCGGCACACAAATTGCCCGCAAAAAGCAACTTGATTGAAGGGCGCACCCGTCCAGCCCAGTCCATTCATAGGTTGCGAAACAACCGCTAGATTATTAAACTTTTGATCTACCCAAAACTTGAACTGAGGGAAAGATGAGCGATCCCGTACTCACCGTCAAACCGATTCTCGAACGTTTCAGCCTCGCGGGACGCACGGCGCTTGTCACCGGCGCGGGCCAGGGCATTGGCCGCGCCTATGCCCACGCACTGGCCGAGGCCGGCGCAGCCGTAGCCGTGGTCGATCTGCGCCGCGACCTCGCAGAAGAAGTGGCTGCCGAACTCGCTGCCAAGGATGCTCGCTCGCTCGCCATCGAGACCGACGTCACCAAGCCCGACCAGGTGCAAGCCATGGTGCGCAAGGTGGTCGATACCTGGGGCGAACTTACCATTGCCTGCAACAACGCGGGCATCGGCATGTGGGTCAGCGCCGAGGAGATGGCCTACACGGACTGGCTCAAGATGATTGATGTGGACCTCAACTCGGTCTTTCTCTGCGCGCAGGCCGAGGCGCAGGTGATGCTCCCCGCAGGCTACGGCAAAATCATCAACACCGCTTCCATGTCGGCGCATATCTCCAATACGCCGCAGAACCAGGCCGCCTACAACACCGCCAAGGCAGGCGTGCTCCACCTTACACGCAGCCTTGCCGCCGAGTGGGCCAAGCGCGGCATCCGCGTCAACAGCATGAGCCCCGGCTATACGCGCACCAAGCTGGTCGAAGATTTGCTCGCCACCCCAATCGGCCAGAGCATGCTGCCGCAGTGGATGGGCATGACCCCCATGGGCATTATGGCCGAGGTGACCGACCTGCAGGGTGCGGTCGTCTACCTTGCGGCGCAGGTCTCCGACTACATGACCGGCCACGATATGGTGATCGACGGCGGCTACTGCGCGTGGTAGGAAAAGCATAATTGATGACTGATCATTGATAAGTGGGGTGGTCGCACGTGGTGCGACACCAGTCATCAATTATCAGTCATCAATTTATGCTTGCACATCGCCCACCCAACCGAAGGGAGACTTGCATGCAAGCAGTCATCTTTCCCCAGGCCGAAACGATAAGCATTGAGCGCGTGGATGACCCCGTCTGCGCGCCTGACGAGGTGGTTGTGCAGGTGGCGGCGTGCGGCATCTGCGGTACGGACGTACATATCTACCACAACGAATACATGTCCGACTTTCCGCTTATTCCCGGCCACGAGTTCGCAGGCACGGTGGTGGAAATTGGCAGCGCCGTGCGCGGCGTCAAACTGGGCGATCGCGTTGCAGTGGACCCCAACCTCTACTGCGGGGAATGCGACTTCTGCCGCAATGAGCAGGCCAACCACTGCAGCAATTGGCAGGGAATTGGCATTACGCGCGGCGGCGGCTTCGCCCAATATGTGGCGGCGCCGGCGCGCGCCTGCTACCATCTGCCCGAGGGGATGAGTGACCAGCAGGCCTCGTTCATTGAGCCGCTGGCCTGCGTCGTACATGCGCTCAAGCGTTTCCGCCCCGCCCCGGGTGATTCGGTGCTGCTC
>CAYJNV010000077.1:15906-16417 GCA_964370975.1 uncultured Caldilineaceae bacterium
GCCGGGCCTATGGGCCTGCTGCTGATTCAGGCGCTGCGCAACAATGGTGCGGCGCGCGTGGTCGTCGTCGACAAGCAATCCGACCGGCTGGAGCTGGCGGCGCGTTTTGGGGCCATCCCCGTGCAGGCCGGGCCGGACGCCGACGCCGCACTGCGCGACCTCTCGCCGCGCGGCTTTCCCGGCGTGGTGGATGCCACCGGTGTGCCCGCCGTCGTGGAGCGGGCTTTCGCCTATTTACGCCCGCGCGGCCACTACCTCCAGTTCGGCGTTACCCCCAACGGGGCCACGGTGCAGGTCAGCCCCTACGACATCTTTCACAATGACTGGACAATCTACGGCTCCTTCGCGCTCTGCTATACCTTTTTGCCCGCGATTGAGATGCTGGCGCACGGTGCCGTTGATGTCTCGGCGCTGGTCAGCGACACGCTGCCGCTGGCGCACTTCGCCGATGGCTTCCATCGCTTCGAGGCGGGCAAGACGCTGAAGGTGCACGTGCGGCCGTAGACGTGCG